>NZ_CP053839.1:1200000-1558819 GCF_013201625.1 Aliarcobacter lanthieri | reverse complement strand
TACACAACTATTGATTTAACACTTGATTATACATACAATAAAAATACAACCTTTTCCTTCTTACTAAAAAACTTAACAGATGAGTTTTATGCTACAAGTGCAAAAAATAGAGCTGATGTGTTCTTAGGAGATGCTAGAAGTTTTGAATTTGGTATAAATTATAAATTTTAAAAATAAAGGATAAAAAATGATTAAAAAAATAGGATTTGTAGTTATCTTTACTACATTATCAGCAGTTCAAAGTTTGGCTCATGATTTTTTTGTTAATGGTTATAATAGCTCAACATTTAAAGCAATATTAGGTTATGGACATGATTTCCCATATCCTGAGAAAATATCTGAAGATAGACTTGATATTTTTGAACCAATATCTATTATTGATAAAGATTTAAAAATTACAACTTTAAAAAATGATGAAAATTATAAATATAGTTCAAAAAAATCATTAGATGATGGAACTTATATTTTAAAAAGTAGATATAAAACTACTTATTGGACAAAAACAATCGACAATAAATGGGAAATGGGTAAAACAAAAAAAGATATAAGAAATTCTCAATATTGTGAAAAAGTTACAATGTTTGCAAAAAGTATTATAAATATTGGTAAAGATACAAATGATTTTATAACAAAATCTATAGGACAAAATCTTGAAATTATACCTTTAGATAATCCAATTAATTTTAAAGTAGGAAAACCTTTTAAAGTAAAAATTTTATTAGATGGAAAACCAGCAAAAACAATAGCTGTAAAAGGAACTTTTGATAGTTTTATAAAAAATCAATTTGCTTTTTATGGTAAAACTGATTTAAAAGGAGAAATAGAAATTTTACCTTTGAGAGGTGGAAAGTGGATTTTAATGACTGAAAATATTAGAAAACTTGATGAATCAAATTGTGATGATGAATTATTAGCTTCAACTTTAACTTTTCAAATTCAATAACTATTTAATTACAAAGAGTTTTTCTCTTTGTATATTAAATTGTGTCAAAAGTATTTTCATCAAATCTATATGTTTTATGAGATACTTTCTTTAAAATATTTTTATCTGCTAAGTCTTTAAATAGTTTTATTAAAGTTGGTTTAGATATAGAAAATCTTTCCATAACATCTGAATATGAAGCATAAAATTGATTTTTCTCATCTAAATTATTGAAGATATATTTTACTATTTCAACTTGTTTACTATCTGTAATTGCTGAAATAGTTTTTATAACATTACTATTCTTTTTTAATTCTTTCTCTTGAACTTTTGGTAAAAGTACATCATACAAGCTATCTAAAAGTTCTTGAATATTTATAGGTTTTACTATATAGTTTTCAACTTTTAGTTTTATAGCTTCAAGTAGATAGTTCGTATCTGTGTGAGCTGTTGTTAAAATAGTTGGAATTTTTATATTTTTACTTTTGATATATTTTAAAAAATTTATACCACTCTCATCTTCTAATAAAATATCACTTACTATTACATCAACTTTCTTTTCAAGTAAAATATTCATAGCTTCAACAGTTGTTTTTACAGAATAAATATTTTGAACAAAGTCTTCTAAAACATCAGTTGTGTGTTTTAATAAACTTTCATCATCTTCAAGGTACAAAATATTAAAATCTTTTAAAATTTTTAAATCTCTACTCATTTACTTCCTTATCTATTGGTATTTTTATTGTAAAAGATACTCCTTGAAACGTTTTATCTTCTACTATAAATGTTATGTTTTTACAAGAAATTTGACCATTTAAATGTTTTTCAATAATCTGTTTTGACATATAAAGTCCTATTCCTGTTCCTGCACTCTTGTATTTTGTTGTATAATAAGGTTCAAAGATTTTAGGTAGAATTTCACTATCAATTCCACCTCCATTATCAGTAATATTTATAAAAATAGAACCCCTTAAACTATTTACAATAATTTTTATTATTCTATCTTTTTTATCCGAATTAGTAACTAAAGCATCTTTTGAATTTGAAATAATATTTAAAAAAACATGAGAAAGCTCATTATAAAAGCTTTTTATTTTTTCATTTTTCTTTACTTTTAATTCTACTTTTATATTTTCTTTTGATAAAAAATATTTTGATAATTCTAATGAGTGTTCTATACAATCTTTTATATAAAACTCTTTTTCTACTTTACTTGGAGAAAAAAAGTTTTTAAAATCATCTAGTGTATTTGACATATTTTGTGCTAAAAGTAGAGCATCATTTACTTTTTCATCTACAATTTCTTGAGTGAGTTTATTTAAGTTCATTTTTGTTTGAAAACTTTGAATAATCATAGTGATAGAACTAAGTGGTTGTCTCCATTGATGTGCAATATTATTTAACATCTCTCCTAAAGATGCAAATCTAGCTTGTTGAAACATAATAATATCTTTTTTACGATTTTTAGCTACTTCTTGAGCAATTTTTAACTCTAAATTACTATTTAATTCTTTAAGATATTTTGTTTTTTCTTCTATAGTTTTTTCTTGTGATTTATACAATTTTCTAAAGTGCATTGTAATAAAAATAGATAATATTATTGTACAAACAAGTACAAAAAATATAGATAGAAAAAAGAAGATTGTAAAAATATCAAATATATTATCTGTATCTCTTTTTTCATTTATAGTTAAAGTTAAATCATAATTTATTAAACTTCCAATATATACTGAAATTGAGTCTATCTCTAAACTCATATTTTTTATACACTCTTTATCATTATTATTTTTTAGCCACTCTAAATATTCAAATATTGATTTCATCTTTTTATCAATATTATCAATAATTGATGCTTTTAAAGCATCATTTTTATAATATGAACTAGATTTTGTAAAATATTTCTTTATAAATGTCATAATAGAAGAGTTGTTATTTAAAGTTAAACTAGCTTTATAACTTTTCCAATTTCTATCAATAATTTCAGTTGCTATTTTTATTACTTCTAAAGATTGTTCATAGCTTAAGCTATTTTTATCAAATTCAATTAAAGTATCTTGTATATTTATTTTAAAATAATCTTTCATATTCTCAAGTTGAATTAAGCTTTTTGTTCTTTTATCAAATAATGTATCAAAATCATTTTTTATTATTGAAATAGATATTTGAGATAAAATAATAATAGATAGCATTCCTAAAGAAACAATAAATATTAAAAAATTTGTTTTATACTCAAATTTTAAATTTTCAAAATATTTATATAATTTTAGATATATTTTTTTCATTTTAAAATCTCTTGGAAATTACCATTTTTATACTCAAAAAGATAAGTACTATTTAAAAGTTGTTGATTTTTAAATTCTAATTTTATTTCATATAAAAGATCTTTAGGTGGATTTTTAAGAGAATTAATAAGATTTTTATGAGAGTATTTACCATCTAGTCTTGATATAGCATCAACCAAAATTTTTGAAGTTAAAAAGGCTTCAAATGATATAAAACCTAAATCTTTATTTTTCCCATATTCTTGTATAATATTTTGGTATTCTTGGACAATTTTTAGAGTTTTATCATTGTAATTTGGAACTACATTTGAAAATATTATATTAGATGTATCAATATTTGAATCTTCTAAATCTTTTATAATAGAATTTGCATCACTAAATGAAATATTGCAAAAAAGAATATTTTTTAGTAGCTCATCATTTTTTGCTCTTTTGATAAATAAAGAGTTTGCTTGATATGCACCTATTAATAAAACTACTTCTGGTTTTGAATTTTTTATTTCATTAAAAGCATGATTTATAGAAAGAGTATTTCTTTTGTATGTTCCTGCTGAATGTAAATCTAAGTTTTCATCTTTCATTGTTTGTAAAGTAGAGATATATCCATCTTCTCCATATTCATCATTTTGATAGAATATTGATATTTTTGATAGTTTTTTATTATTTACAACATAATCAATAATATTTTCAATTTCTTGTTTATAAGAGGCTCTAAAATTTATAATATTTTCAAACTCTTTATCTCTTAAAAATGATGCACCAGAAAATGGTGAGAAAAAAGGAATACCATTGTCTTGAAATATTGGCATTACTCTTCTTATAGTAGGAGTTCCAACTACTCCAAAAAAAGATAAAATATTCTTATCTAGAATAGATTTGACATTTTCATAAGTTAGACTTGGTTCATATTTGTCATCTAATGCTAGAAATTCTATTTGTTTATCATTTAGCAAATTATTATTATTTACATAGCTAAAGTAAGCATTTACTGCATTGTCTACATTTTCACCCCAAGATTTAGGGCTTCCACTATAAGCCAAAGAAGAACCAATAATAATTTTATTGTTATTGTCTTTTTTTTCAAAGATTATAAAGTATGATATAATAAAAATAAGTGCAACAAATATTAATTTTTTAACCATTTATAAGTTTACTTCAAAATTATTAAAATTGTTATAAAAAGTGTTTTATTATTTAAAAAAAAATATTAAATTTTATAAATTAAGTTCTAATTAACAAAAAATGCTATAAAATAAAGTAAAATATTTTTTACTAATTTAAGGGCATAGGTTATGCAAGAGTTTATATATTTTAACAATGGGGCACTGGATTTCCCTTTAAATGAAAAAATCCAAGTAGTTACAAATGAAGAAGATTTAGAAGATAATACTTATCTAATATCAAATTCAAAAAGTGTTAAAAGTGAGTTTTTAGCACCAGAAATAGATTTTTATATAAAAAACTCAAAAGATAGTTTAGCTTTAAAAATCACAAATGTTTCTGCACTTTATGAGATAAATGCTACAAAATTTGATTTTTCGCAAGATATCTCACAAACTATTGAAATATCAAACTCTTTAATGATAATTTATGATGATATAGAAGATTATAAAAATTTTATAAAAAATTTAAAGCCAAATGAATTTGAATTATATAAAGTTGAAGCAAAACTTATAAAAGATATAAAAAATAGTATTGGAAATTTTGAGGTTATTGTAAACAGTAATGATAAAGATATAAAACTTCCTACTTCTCAAATAGTTTGGTTTAATCAAAAATTGACAAAAGTTAAAAATGGTATTTTTGATCCAAATATATTGGGAATAGATAGTATTTTAGAAAAAATAAGAGAGAATATAGATAGTTTCTCTTTTAAAAAAACTTTACTTTACAATAAAAATATTTGTCAATATGATGATAGAAAAGTTAAAGAAACTTGTTCTAAATGTGAAGAAGTTTGTCCAACTAATGCAATAACAAAAGATGATAAAAATAAAAAACTAGTATTTTCTTATGTTGATTGTTTAGCATGTGGAGAGTGTGTTAGTGTATGTCCTAGTGGAGCATTAAATAGTGCTGCAACTTCAAGAGAAACTTTATATGAAATTAGTCTTTTTTATAAAAATAGACACCCTTTGATAATCTCATCAAGTATAGATTTAGATTCTATTGATGTATCATTAAAGGAAAATGTTTTCCCCCTAGTTATAACTGGTGATATATTTGATGAATCTATACTTCTGACATATTTACAAGTTTCAAGTTCTCAATTAATCTATTTTAGCCAAGATATTTCAAAAGGCTCAAAAGAAGCAATAAAAATTCTAAATGAAATTTATGAGAAAAAATATAATAAAAAAGCTATATATTTAGTTGAAAATATACAAGAACTTGAAGTTGCTCTAAAAGAAGTAGAATTTGTAGAAAATTCATATTTTAATTTTAATCAACAAGAGTTGAAAAAAAGAGAAATATTTGCTCAAAGACTTCAAAAATTAGTAGGGAATCAAGATTTAGGTATTGTAAAAACTGGTGAGAATATCCATTATGGTAGAGTTTTGGTAAATGAAGCTAATTGTACACTTTGCTTATCATGTGTAGGTGCATGTAATGTAGATGCATTGTTTGCAAATGAAGCAGATTTTACACTAAGAGTTAATCCATCTGTTTGTACTGGTTGTGGATATTGTGAAGTTGTATGCCCTGAAAATGATTGTTTAACTATAAAACAAGATGAGATAGAATTAAGTCCAGTTTGGTTTACAGAAAGTATTTTGGCTAAAGATAAACTTTTCGCATGTGTTGAGTGTGGAAAAGAGTTTGCTACTACAAAAGCAATAGAAAAAATTGCTGCTATTATGGGACCAATTTTTGCAAAACAGAGTGAAACTAAAAAAAGAACTCTTTATTGTTGTGAAGACTGTAAAGCAAAAATTATGATAAAACAAGGATTACTAGATGCATAATGTAGAAATTGATAAAGCAAGAGCTTTTATATATAATATTTTATCTTTACTTTTTGTCGAAGAATATACAAAAACAAAATCTTCTCAAATCTTAGAAAATTTAGAAGTTTTATCAAAAAATTCTTTTAGTGAAAATGTCCAAGATGTATCAAAAGAATTAGTTGTATATTTAAAAGAAAAATCTACAAACATAATATTTAGTGAATATCAAGATCTGTTTTTAATACCTTTTGATGAGTATATTCCTCTTAGTGCTTCTTGGTACCATGAAAGAAGAGAAGGTGGTTTTATGCAACTAAAAGTAAAAGATATTTTGGGGAAAACAGTTATTAGAAAAGATGAAAAAAACTTTACTGCACAAGAAGATCACTATGGTTTTATATTTACTTTGAGTACGTATTTACTAGATAAACAAGTATTGAAAGAAATAGATGAAGATTTACAAAAAGATCTTTTTATAGAAGTTTTAAACCCTTATATTGATGAGTTATTTTATAAACTTATAGGAAGTTCTAGTTTTATATATTCAAGAGTTGGAATAATTTTAAAAGAGTTTATAGGCTTTGAAAGAGCTTATTTAGATATAAAAAATTAAAATAATCTAAAAGTTGTGATAAGAGCTCAAATGAGTTTTTATCAGGGCTTTTAACCCTAAATCTAATTAAAAGGAGAGTTATCATGGCTGATGAATTAGAACAACGAAGACAATTTATCAAGAGAGCTGGAATTGCTGCTTCTGTTTTTGCTGGATCTGTTGTTGCGACTGCTGCTACAACTGAAAAACAAGATAGAGGTGCTAATAACAGTGTTGGTAACGGTGTAGTAGTAGGAAGATCAAAGAAAAAAGAGATTCTTTATAATAAAACAGCAGCTTGGAATCAATTTTATAAAGTTGCAAAATAGTTTTAAAATTTAAAAAGGAGAAAGAATGGGAGCGAATAGCTTTGGACGAAGAACATTTTTAAAGATGGCTTCTTTAGCAACAGCATTTAGCGCAACATCAGCCTTTGCAAATACAGATAAAGTTTTAAGAGATGCGACTGATGAAGAGGTGAGAAATCCTTTTCCTGGATCGAAATTAGTAAAAACAATCTGTACTCACTGCTCAGTAGGATGTGGAGTAATAGCTGAAGTACATAATGGAGTATGGGTAAGACAAGAAGTAGCACAAGATCACCCAATAAGTAATGGAGGACATTGCTGTAAAGGTGCAGATATGATTGATAAAATCAGATCTACAAACAGATTACAGTATCCAATAGAGAAAGTAGCTGGAAAATGGAATAGAGTATCATGGGATGATGCTATGACAAAGGTTTCTAATAAACTTTTAGAGTTAAGAGAGAAATTTGGACCAGATTCAGTTATGTTTTTAGGATCTGCAAAAGTAAGTAATGAACAAGGATATTATATTAGAAAATTTGTTTCAATGTTTGGAACAAATAATATAGATCACCAAGCTAGAATTTGACATAGTCCAACAGTTGCCGGTGTGGCAAGTACATTTGGATATGGAGCTATGACAAATCATTTAGGTGATATGCATAATTCTAAAGCTATTATTATCATAGGTTCTAACCCTGCTGATAACCATCCAGTTGCGATGCAACATATATTAAAAGGTAAAGAGCAAAATGGAGCAAAAATAATAGTTGTAGATCCAAGATATACAAAGACAGCAGCGAAATCAGATTTATATTGTAGAATAAGAACTGGAACAGATGTTGCTTTCCTTTATGGAATGATTAGATTAATAAAAGAAAATAAGTGGTACGATGAAAAATACTTAAGTGATAGAGTATATGGAGTTGAAGAGATATTTAAAGAGTGTGAAGAGTATACTCCTGAACATGTTGAATATATTACTGGACTTCCAAAAGAGACTTTAATTCAAGCTGCAACATTATATGCAAGTTCGAAGCCAGGATGCTTAATTTGGAATCAAGGTTGGACACAACATACAATTGGTTCATCAAATACAAGACTTGGTTCTATTATGCAATTAATTCTTGGAAATGTTGGAAAAGTTGGAGGCGGATGTAATATTTTAAGAGGACATGATAATGTTCAAGGTTCAACTGATATTGGTTGTTTAGCTGATACATTACCAGGGTATTATGGGTTAGCTGAAGGTTCTTGGAAATATTTTGCAAAACAGTGGAAAGTTGATTATGAATGGTTAAAAGGTAGATTTAAATCAAAAGAGCTGATGGAAGCAAGAGGTAATACTCTTTCACTTTTTGCAGATAATATTATCAATGAAGCAAATGCAAAATATAATGGTGGAACTCAAATTAAAGCACTTGTTTGTATAGGAAATGGTATTTCTACTGTTACTGATGTTAAAAGAATAAAAGAGGCTTTAGATAAATTAGATTTAGTTGTATTTATAGATCCTTATGTGAATGATGCTACTGTTATTACAACAAGAACGGATAATCTATTCTTGCTACCAGCTGCTTCTCAAGTTGAAACATCTGGAACTGTTGTAAATACAGGAAGAAGTGCACAATGGAGAAGTAAAGTTGTAGAACCTATGTATGAATCAAGAACGGATCATGATATTTTATTTGATTTTGCAAAAAGAATGGGATTCTATGATGAATTTATTGCAGGTATGGGTAAAGGTAATAATTTTCAATGGCCAGAAGATGCAACAGATGAAGTTGCAAAAGCTTTAAAAACTATTGGAATGAAAGGTGTTACTGCACAAAGATTGAAAAAACAACAAGAAAATTGGCACTTGTTTAATTCTTCATCTTTAAAAGGAACTGGAGAGTTTTCAAAAGAGTATTATGGATTACCATGGCCTTGTTGGAGTGAAACACATCCTGGAAGCCCAGTTTTATATAATACAGATTTACCTGTTATGCAAGGTGGTATGGGATTTAGAGCAAACTTTGGTTTAGAAAGAAATGGAGTAAGCTTACTAGCAGTTGATGGAAGCTATCCAAAAGGTTCTAAAGTTAAAGGTGGATATGCTGAGATTACAGATAAGAATATAGAAGAGTTAGCTGGAGTTACTTTAACTGCTGAAGAAAAAGCATTAGTTGAAGGTAAAAACTGGAAAAATGATGATAGTGGAATATTAGTAAAATATGCACTTGAAGCAGGACTTTGTCCATATGGAAATGCAAAAGCTATGACTATAGCTCCATCATTCATAGATCCAATTCCAAAACATAGAGAACCTTTACATTCATTTAGACCTGATTTGATTGAAAAATATCCAGCTTCAGCTGATAAAACAAATCACTGGAGAGTTGATGTTCCTTATATTAGTAGACAAACTGAGAAAAATTGGAAAGAAGAATTCCCAATTAATATTGTTTCAGGAAGAGTAGTTGAACATATGGGAACGGGTACAGAGACAAGAGCATCTCACTATTTAGCAGAGTTAAGCCCTGAAATGTATGGAGAATTACATCCAAATATGGCAGCAAAACTTGGAATTAAACATGGTGAAATGATGTGGGTACATGGGACAAAAGGTGGAAAGATAAAAATTAAGTGTAAAGTTAGTTTAAGAGTTGATGAAAACTCAGTATTTTTACCACAGAACTTCTCTGGTTGGTGGAGTGGAGAGGATTTAACACATAGATATCCAGATAAAACTGCACCATACGCAATGGGTGAGAATTCAGGTCAAGTAACAAGTTATGGGTTTGATCAACAAACAGCTTGTCCAGAGACTAAATGTTCACTTGTAAGAATAGAAAGAGCATAGGGGGAGGATATCATGAGTAGTAATGTAGATTTTTCAAGAATGAAATTTTATTGTGATGAACTTCTATGTATACATTGTAATGGATGTGTAGTAGCTTGTAAAGAGGCACATGAAGTACCAGTAGGAGTAAATAGAAGGAAAGTAGTAACAATCAATGAAGGAGTAATAGGACAAGAGTTTTCATTGTCAATGGCTTGTATGCATTGTGCAGATGCACCATGCCAACAAGTATGCCCAACAGATTGTTTCTATATAAGAACAGATGGTATAGTATTACATGATAAAGATAAATGTATAGGTTGCGGATATTGTCTTTTTGCTTGTCCTTTTGGTGCACCACAATTTCCAAAGAATGGAGCATTTGGTACAAAAGGGAAGATGGATAAATGTACAATGTGTGCAGGAGGTCCAGAAGAGACAAATTCTCCTGAAGAGTTTCATAAATATGGACAGAATAGAATTAGTGAAGGTAAAGTACCAATGTGTGCTTCAATGTGTTCGACTAAAGCACTGCTTGTAGGAGATGCAAATGAAGTAGCTTTAATAAAAACATATAGAGCAACACATAAAGGTAAAGGTATTGCAACTGATTCATATGGATGGTAGGATAAAATATGGGAAATAGCTCGTTTTTTCAAAGGAATAAAGCATATATTTTTACTCTTCTAGGACTGTCAATAGTAGGAGGAGTTTTTGTTGGCTTTATGATGATTATGGATTGGGAGTATTTGATAAAATATACAATCCATATTATGACAGGTGGCAATATAGATGGAATATTAGTACCAGCAGAAACACACTATCAAGAGATGGTAAATAGAGCATTTGGACCAAACTATGAAGCTATAGCACCTGAAATAATAAGAGCTAGTAATGAAAGACAACTTTATATCTGGTGGGTATTTGTAGGTGAAATAACAATTTTTTGTGTAATGTATGCAATAAGTGGAAGAAAAGAAGCAATAATAACTAGACCAGATGATCAAGTACAAGTTTTTTCTGTAGTACATAGAGCAATAATTTGGTTAAATGTATTTATAATAATAGCCTTGATAATTACAGGATTTAATATAACTTGGAGCCTAAGAAGTGAAGGAGGGTATATACCTTTTATCCTAAGAGGTACACATGAAGTAACTGGTATATTGTGGTTTCCATTCTGGTTGATGATGAGTATAATTGCATTTAAAGATTTGAAAATTATGTCTAAGAATAGTTTAATAGCGAAGATAGTTCTTCCAGGTAAATATAAACCAATGAAAAGGATTATATTTATAGCATTTGTAGCTATGGGAGCAGGGTTGCTTTTAAGTGGATTTTTAATATGGTTTATACACCCAGATGCATATACAAATGCACAATATATACAGTTTAAAAGAGCATTGCTATATGTACACTTTGGATCAAGTGTATTAATAATGTTTTTCTTGATGGATTTTGTGTATTCAGCATTAGTAGCAGTAAAAGGTAACTTAAAAGGTTTGATAACAGGAAGATACCCAAGAGAGTTTTTAGAACAATTAGCTCCTGATGTTCTTAATGATATTATCAATAATGAAGGAAAAAGAAAATGACGAAAGTTTTGGGAAGTTTAAACTTCTCTTCTTTTCCTACTTTTGATAAAACTAATACAAAAAAGATTTTTGTTGAAAAATTTTTTGAAGATAATTTTGAGAGTTTTGAAGATTTTGTTATAAAAGATGAAAAAATAGATTTTTACTTAAATGGTGAAAAACTAATATCTGTTATGAGTATAAAAGAGCATCAAGATGCTCATATTGTTGGATTTTTATTAAGTGAAGCAGTTATCTCTAGTATAGATGATATAAAATCACTAACAATTAGTGAAGATGGTTTAAGTGTTTTTGTAGAAGCTGATATTTCTAAAATAGCTTATGAAAACTTATTTAAACAAAAAACTCTAACTTCTGGATGTTGTGTAGGAGTTACAGGAAATGCTGAAAAAGCTTTTGATTGTGCTTTTATATCAACACAATATACTCTAAAATCAACTCAAATATTAAAACAAATGAGTGAATTTAACAAATCTTCAAAGCTCTTTGATGATACAGGCTGTGTACATAAAGCAAGAATTGTTTTAGAAGATGGAACTATTTTTGAAACAGAAGATATAGGACGTCATAATGCCATTGATAAGGTTATAGGTCTTGTAACAATATCTAGAAAAGATTTGAAAAAATCAGTATTATATGTGACTGGAAGATTATCAAATGAGATGGTTGTAAAATGTGTAATGCATAAAATTCCAATAGTTGTATCAAAAGCAGCTGTTACTTTTGAAGGTATAAAAGCTGCAAATGAACACGGAGTTACTCTTATAGGTTTTGCAAGAGAACATAGAATGAATGTTTATACACATAGTGGAAGAGTAAAAGTTGATTAAACTAAATTTTTTACAATATAATAAAATAGATTTCAATTTAAAAGTAGATTATAGTTTAGATAGTTTAGATTCAAATATTGAGTTTGATGACTTATGTCTAGAGTTTCTAAATAATTTTTCTTTTAAAAAATTAAAAACTTTTTCTTTTTCTAAAGAGGGTTTTTTAGGAATCTTTTTAGAATTAAGAGATAAAAAAATAGCTATTAGCCTAGGTGAAACACAAGCTTTAATTGATGGAGCAAAAATATATGAAAGCTTAGGTTTTCAAATAACATATTTATCTTTAAATAAAGATGGAAGTGTAGATTTGTCTAATCTTCAAAATGAAGAATTTGACTATGTTTTTATATCTTCTTATGTTATGGATACATTTTTAAATATAAATTTAGAAGATATAAAAAGTTTTACCAAAGCAAAAATAATATCAAATGCAAGTGCTAATTTTAGTAAAATTAGTGATATCATATATTTTGATAACTATAAATTATCTGGTTATGCTTTGAGTGGTGTATTATTATTTAATGATGAAAGTTTTGAACAACTAAATATTGGTTTTACAGATAGCCTAGCAATATACTCTTGTTTTAAATCATATAAAAATATAAAAGATGATATTAAAATTAAAGATATTTTTATTTTAAAGTTAAAAGAAAAATTCAAAGATGATTTATATTTTTTTGTTGATAATCAACAAACTTTAGTTAATAGTTTTCATATAGCTTTAAAAGATATTAAAGCAAGAGAGCTTATAAGAACTTTAGCTTTTGAAAATATATTTTTATCTAATGGCGAAGGATGCAGTTTAGGATTATCTAAACCATCTAGAATTATACAAGCTATGGGATATGATGAACTTACAAGTAGAAATGCGTTAAGTTTTAGTTTTAATGAAAATTTTAGTATAAATGAAATAGATTTTATAGTTGATATAATGTATAAAAAATATATACAAATAAAAAGTTTTAGTTAAAAGAGGTTTTATAAGATGAAAGAGAAATTGAATTATTTAGATTTTAAAGAAGCTTGTAAAACAAGTTTAGAACTTGTAAATCCTATATTAAAAACAGAAATTATATATCTTATGAATTCTTTAGGAAGAGTAATAAGTAAAGATATTGTTTGTGTAAAAAATCTTCCATCTTTTAATAACTCTGCTATGGATGGCTTTGCTATAAGATTTAGTGATGCTGGAAAAACTTTAAAAATAAAAGATACTATATTTGCTGGAGATAAAAAAGATTTTGAAGCTTTAGAGGAAAATGAGTGTTTTAAAATAATGACAGGAGCAAAAACTCCAAGAGATATAGATACTATTATACCTGTTGAATGTTGTGAAAAATTATCAGACAATAGTGTCATAATCCCAAAAAATATAAAAAAAGGTGCAAATCTAAGACTAAAAGGTGAAGAGTTAAAGCAAGGTGAAATCATCATAAAAAAAGGTGAGGCTATTACTTCATCTCATATTGCATTATTAGCTTCTCAAGGGATAACTCAAATAGAAGTTTTTAGAAAGTTAAAGATTGCTGTTTTATCTACAGGAAATGAATTAAAAGAGCCTTGGGAAAAAGCAGATGAAGAAGAAATTTATAATTGTAATGCCTTTGCTATAATTTCTCAACTAAAAGAGAAAGATTTCGAAAGTACTTATTGTGGAGTTATTCCAGATAGCTTAGAAAAGTCTGTTGTTTTTCTTAAAAATTTAAGTGATTTTGATATTATTATTACAAGTGGTGGAATATCTATGGGAGATGCTGATTTTATAGCACAAGCATTTTTAAAATGTGGTTTAGATATTGCATATCATGGTATAAATCTAAAACCAGGACGAGCTATGATGATGGGAACTTTAAATGGTAGTTTAGTTTTAAGTTTACCAGGAAATCCACTAGCAGCTATGATAAATTGCTATTTATTTGTAATTCCTATATTAAAAAAACTTCAAGGTAAAATATCTTTTTATCATGATTTTACTGTTGTTATAAATAAAAAATGTTTTAAAGTAAAAGAAAGTCGTACAGAAGCAGTATTAGGTAAAGTTGAAAATGGTGAATTTATAGTTACAAGAGATAATAAATATGGTTCTGGAATGATTAGTGCAGTTTATGAAAGTAATTCTTTAATGGTTTCTGAAGGAAATAGTTCAAGTATCAAAGAAAATGATAATATAAAAATATTAGATTTTTCAGGAAGATTTACAAATAAAAAAGTTAATTTTTTAAATTAAGATTATTAATTTTAATCTAAAGTCCAGATTTTTTCTGAACTTTAAATTTTTAGTTGAAGATATCTTCAGTTTGGCTTTTATACCAAGAATAAGCATATTGAGCTTCTAATTCTCTTATAAATCCTTCATCATTATCAGGACTTACTCCTCCAGCTCCTTGAACACTCTCTATTACATCATCATGTGCATTATACACAGCTGCAATAGATATACCATAGTTAGGATTTAATAAACTATAGCATGTGTTAGCGAGTTTTGGAGGATTAATAGGCTCTTGACCTTTTAAAAATCTTGCAATTTGTAAAGCTACAACTTTTCCTTGTGTACTTGCACTAAATGCTGATTTTGGCATAGGTTGAGCAATTGAAGCATCTCCTATTACATGAACATTTTTTACAAGTTTAGATTCAAATGTTTTTGGATGAATTGGAGCCCAATCACCTTTTGCTATAAGTCCTGAATCAAATGCCAGTTTACCAGCTTTTTGATTTGGAATGTAGTTTAATACATCTGCTTGTATCTCTTCATCTTCTGTTATAACTATTTTTTTAATAGGATCAACACTTATAACCTTTCCACCAAATTGAGCAGCTCTCCAATCGATTAAATCTCCATATAGTTCTTTCCAACCATTTGTAAATAAAGCTTGTTTAGAAAACTTGTCTTTTTGGTCTAAAACTATTATTTTAGAGTTTGGTTTGTTATTTTTGAGATAGTGTGCTACAAGAGAAATTCTTTCATAAGGTCCAGGAGGGCATCTAAAAGGATCTGCTGGAGCAACCATTACAAATGTTCCACCATCTTTCATATTTTCAAGTTGTTTTTGAAGTAATAAAGTTTGTTCACCTGCTTGAACTGCATGTGGAGAGTATTTTTCGCTACCTTCAATATATCCTTTCTCATATTTAAAGTCAATACCTGGTGATACAACACATTTAGTATAAGTAATAATTCTACCATTCCCTAAAATAACTCTATTTGTTTCTCCATCAATCTTTGTAACTGTTTCATATAAAACATGGATATTATGTTTTTTAGCTAATGTTTTTAAATCTTTTTTTATAAAATCAATTTTTTCCATACCTGCAATAACGGCATTACTCATTGGACAAGTATAATACTCTTTATTTTTTTCAATTAGAACTATTTCAATTTCTGAATTGAATTTTCTAAGATATCTAGCTGTTGCAGCTCCGCCAAATCCTCCTCCAACAATAATAACTCTTTGTTTAGTTGCTGGGAACAATACAACTTCTTCTCTTGGTAATCTACTACAAGCAGTAAAAGATAGAGCAGTTGCTCCCAAAAGTAATTTATTGAAATTTCTTCTATTTAACATTTTTTATCCTTTGTGCTTATTTAACTTTTGAAAAGTAGTAAGATAGTTGTTCAAGTTCTTCATCTGTAAAACCTTTTGTATGCTTCGTCATCATATAAGTATCTGTTCTTTTACTTGTTTTGAAATCAAGTAAAGTTTTATACAAATAATCTTTATCTAAACCAGCAATATAAGGGAATATTGAATTAGACTTTCCATCTGTTCCATGACAGTTAGCACAAGATAGTGATAACATCTCTCCTCTTACAGGATCATAATCTACCGCAAACGATAGACTTGATAAACATAAAAATAAAAATACGAGTTTTTTCATTTTCTCTCCTTAGAAAAATTAAGTAAATACATAACAATCATAATTTATTAAGCTTAATTTTAGTTTAAAACATTAACTTCTAATAATATGTAAATATAAGTATTTAAAATATATGTAAATTATTCACATTTTAATAATTAGGACTTAATGAAAAGGTAAAAATAAGGAATATTACAAATTGTAATTTTTTTATAAAGTTTTTAAATTTTTTAGTAAAATTGCACTATGTTTATTCATTTAGATTTAGATTGTTTTTTTGTATCTGCTCATAGAACTTTAGATAAAAAGTTACTTAATATTCCAGTTGCTGTTGGAGGAAGAAGTAATACTGATATTTTCTCTTCAAAAAAAACTATAAGAACTATTTCTGTAAATCGTGCAGCTTTTTCTAGTAAAATATTAAGTACTAATGATGAATCAAATTCAAAAGATTATTTTATTGATGAAAATGGTCGAATAAGAGGTATTATCACAACTTGCTCTTATGAGGCAAGAAAGTTTGGAGTGAAAACTGCAATGAGTGTCAATGAAGCTTTAAGGCTTTGTCCTAATTTAAAAATGATTCAACCAAATTATAGTTTATATGATGAATTATCACAAAAACTAAAAGATATTTTAGAAGATGAAATCCCATTAGTAGAACAATTTTCAATAGATGAATTTTTTGGAGATTTAAGTGGATATATAGATGAAAATGAGGTTTTAGATTTTGCTCTAAAGCTTAAAAATAGGATTTTAACTGAGCTTAAACTTCCAATTTCAATAGGTATTGCAAAAACAAAATATTTATCAAAACTTTTTACTGAATTTGCAAAACCTGATGGTATAAAATATATAAAAGATGAGGATATACCATCTTTTACAAAAGATATTCCAATATATAAATTTACAGGTATAGGTAAAGCTTTTTGTGAAAAATTAAAAGGTTATAACATTAATACTTTAGGTGATATAAGAAAGAATAAAAAACTTTTTTATTCCTTTGGGAAAATTGGAGTTGATACATATAATCGTGTTTGTGGGATAAGAGATAATAAACTAACAATTCAAAAAGAGAGAAAAAGCCTTGGAATAGGGCGAAGTTTTGATGTGATTTTTGATAGAAGTGAGTTAAGAAGGCGAGTTATGATTTTATCTCGATATCTTAGTTTTATTGTCAAAAAAGAGCAGGTAAATCCCCTTTCTTATTCAATTTTAATTAGATATGAATTTGGTGTAAAATCTAAAAACTCTATAAATGTTTCAAAACTTTTCAATGAAATAGATTTTAAAAACTGTATGATAAAACTTTTTGAAGATACAGATTTGCATAGAACACACGGTATTTTGCAATTATATATTACAGTTTTTAATTTTTCCAAAACCAATGGCTTCACTTCAAACCTTTTTGATTATGAAGATGAAATAAAAAAAATTGGTTTAACAGATAAAATACAGGTATTAAGAGAAAAATATGGAGTAGATATTGTAAAAAATGCTTTTGAAATATAAAGATGCTATAAAATTTCTTTTTATAAAGGAATAAAATACAATTGAATTAATGATATTATCTAATTGTAAAAATATAGTGTTTATTTTAGTTGGAGTTTTAATTTATCAAAATGAAACAAAAAGAGGATACAAGTAGTTTTAGAGTATATTTACAAAAACTATTTTGAAGGATTTTATTGAATAATTTTTTTGTAGAAAAAAGAGAAAAAATACTTTTTTATATGTTTTATCCTATCTTTTTGATAGTTATATTTATTTTAACTTATCAATTCTATGATATATCATTATGGAATAATGAAATAAAATATTTTATATTAAATATAGTCTTTTTGGCAATTGTTATATCTTATTATTTTACTTATATAGAATATAAGTTTTTTAAAGTTATGAACTATAATATTGAAATAGATGATAAGTATATATCTATAAAAAATAAAAATACATTAAAATATAAGTTTTCTTTTGATGAAATAAAAAATCTTGATTATATAAATAATTTAATAGTTTTTGAATTAGAAAATCAAAGAATCCCAATTTCAAGTAGGCTAGAAAATTATAAAAATTTTTTAGAATTACTTTTTAAAAATTATAAAAGAAATATAAAAGAAGAAAATTTACATATCACTATAGGAAAAAGAAAGAAAAAACTTACATTATTTAAAATTTTACTTTTTTTTACTTTATTACCAATTATTGTGATTCTATTATTTACAGTGAATTATATTATTTTATCTATAGTAATTTTAGTAACTTTCCTAATTGTAAGATTTTTATTTAATATAAATTATGAGATTAAAATTGATAAAGATAAAATTGTTTTGAATAGTAATAAAGAAATTTATAGAAATGATATTATAAATATTGAGTTTGATTTTTTTGTTTATAAAGGTAAAAATCATTATATTAATATAAAAACAGTAAGTGGTAAAAATTATAAAATTACAAATTATGATATACATAATTTAGATATTTCTATTTTTGATTTGTATCTAACATTATATCATTGGAAATTTAAAGGATAGAATAAAATACATATTTTGTATAAGCTTTTTCAAAGTATTATCCAACTAAAATTTTATCAAACAATCGTTTGGATAAAAATATGGCAATTAAAAAAACATCAAAAGAAGAGATTTTACAAGAGTCTATAAAACTTTTTAAAACAAAAGGTTATTATAACTGTTCTATGGCAAATATTGCTGATGCTTGTGGGCTTATAAAAGGGAGTATTTATCACTATTTCAAAAGTAAAGATGAGATAGGAATAGAGTCTTTAAAATATATTCATAACTATTTTGTAGAAAATATTTTTGTTATATCGAATCAAACAAACTTAAGTGATTTAGAAAAAATGAAACTTTTTGTAAAAAAAACAGATGAGTATTTTTTAAATAGTAAAGGTGGTTGTTTATTAGGGAATTTAGCTTTAGAAGTTAGTAGTGAGAATTTAGAATTTAAAGAAGTTATAAAAGAGTATTTTAGTGCGTGGGAAGATGCAATAGCAAAAATACTTGAAAATAAATATGGCAAATTTGAATCAAAAAATATAGCAATGGAGTATGTTTCATTAACTCAAGGTGCTATTATGATGATGAATCTATATGAGAATACTAAAAACTATCTAAAAGTAGGTGAAAAATTGGTTAGATTACTCTAATCTTTTTTTTGTTTTATTATTCAAACAATCGTTTGGTTTATAAAGGAAATTAATGAATACTTATTTAAAAAAGTTTACTGGTAAAAAGGAAAGATTAGTAGAAAATCCGAATTTAAAAGAGGTTATATTCGCTTTTATTGGAAGTTTTATAGCAATATCAACTATTGGCTATTTGACAAAAACTTATGACAATCTTTTGATTATGGGTTCATTTGGTGCAAGTTGTGTTTTACTATTTGGTTTTCCCAAAGTTGCATTTTCTCAACCAAGAAATGTTATTTTTGGGCATTTTATATCTTCTTTTGTTGGACTGTTTTTTTTACATTTAATAGGAAATGATTATATAAGTATGGCTTTAGCTTTGGCAACTGCAATAGCTTTGATGATGCTTACAAAAACAGTTCATCCACCAGCTGGTTCAAATCCATTGATAATATTTTTATTGGGTGCAAATTGGGATTATTTGGTATTTCCAACTTTAATTGGAGCTATAATATTAGTAATTGTAGGGTTGTTTTATAATAATATACATAAAAATATAGTTTATCCAACATATTGGGTTTGAATAAAAAAGGTAAAACCTTTTTTATTCAATAGTTAAATTTTTATAAAACTCTCTATATTTAGTATCTTTTTCATCTCTTGCTTTCATAGCAGCTCTTGGATGTTCATTTAATTGACCAGTTATCATATAAGGAATACTATATCCCCAATCAAGTTCTTTTTCAAGTGGCACAATATATTCTTCAATAAATTTTAAAACAGGCATTAGTTTATATTTTGGATTTTTTAAAAATCCAATTAAAAGTTCAAGTGGACAGTTTCCTGCTCCTCTTCCAAGCCCTGAAATAGTAACATCAAGAAAACTAGCTCCATAAATCATAGCTTCTAAAGTATTTGCATAAGCTAATTGAAGATTGTTATGTGCATGAATACCTATTTGTTTACCAGAACTTTGGGCAAAACCTAGATACTTTTCTGTCAATTTTTTTATTTGTTCAGGGTAAAAAGAACCAAAACTATCAGCTATATAAATAACATCAACATTAGTTTTTGATAGTTGTTCTAAAACAACATCAAGTTCATCATCAAAAGATTTTGAAATTGCCATTATATTTACTGTTGTTTCATAACCTTTTGCATGGGCATCTTCTATTAGCTCAATTGCTGCTGGGATTTGGTGAATATAAGTTGCAATTCTTATCATATCAACAACACTTTCACTTTTAGGTTTAAGTTCTTCTTTTAAACTTCTTCCTATATCGCTCATAACAGCAATTTTCATATTTGTTTTATTCTCACCAACAATTCTTCTGATATCTTCTTCTTTACAGAAATTCCAAGGTCCATACTCTTTTTCACTCATAATAGTCGGAGATACATTTTTACCAATTTCCATATAATCTACACCAGCTTCAAGACAAGCTTCATAGTGTGCTTTAACAAATTCATCACTAAAATGATAGTTATTTACTAAACCACCATCTCTAATTGTGCAATCAAATACTTTTATATCTTCTCTAACTGATAGAATTGAACCCTTTTTTTCAATCATTGTTGTTCCTTGATTTTTAATATATAAGATAGTAGCAAAAAGCCACTTAATAAGATTTAAGTGTTAAAACATCTTCTATTTTATTATAAGAATATGTAGTAAAATCTTCTTTTTTCTCTTTTATCGCATTTACAGCCATTCTATCTGCTAACTCATTTCCTTCTACTCCACTATGTCCTTTTACATGAATTATTTCTATTTTATCTTTTATTTTTTCATATAAATAGTGTGCTTCTTGGATTATTTCAAGATTTTTTATCTCTCCACCTTTTTTACTCCAAGCATTTTTTTTCCATGAGTATGCCCAAGTTGTAACACATTCTATTGAATATTTTGAATCAGTAAGAATAGATATTTTATTTTTTGAATTAGTTTGCGAAGCAATATTCAAAGCTTTAAGTAGTGCATTTAATTCAGCTATATTATTTGTTCCATTTTCAACATAAGCACCATATATTAAAATAGGATTTTTGTTATTTGAGTAAATAGCAAGTCCACTTCCGGCATTTCCTGGATTTCCACTACAAGCTCCATCACAATAGATTTTTATATATTCTTTTTCATTTTCTATATTTTGATTTTCTTCTTTGATTGTTGGAGTATAAACTTTTGCTTGTATATTATTGTGTTCTAAAATAGTATGATAATTTTTTATGATTTGTTCTTGAATACTTATAGAAAAATCACCTCTTAAGAGCATTAGTAAATTTATATCATTTTTTGATATATCTTTTTTTAAAGCCACATCTTGCCAATTATGATTATCTAATTGTATATCTAAAATTTTAAATTGTGATTCATTTAATTTATTATTATAAGTAATAAGTTCTAAGAGTTTTTTATCTATATTCATATTTTAATTTTCTTCTTAAATGTTAAATTTTATTTATGTATTCATAAAAATAGTTGTGAAAATTTCTTTTAAAAATAGAATTAAAGATAATATTAGAGAAATCATAGCTAGAATAAACAAAATTGCTATAAATAAAGAGTCTTTAAATTCAAAAATTTTACTTAAAAACATAGTTAAAATTACTAAAGATATAAGTAATCCCGTAGTTGTTCCAAATAAAATAGCTAAGTTTGTATTTCTCATTCTTATTCTTAAAAATTTTCTTTTTTGTTTTATTTCATCTAATAAAATTATATCTTCTTTGAAAGAGTTATCTTTTTCAATTTTATCTAACTTTTCGATCTTATCAATAATTCTTGAAAGTCTTGATGTAAAAAGATTTAGAAGTCCAGCAAGACCTGCAAGTAAAAAAACAGGAGCAACAGAAAGTTGAATTATTTGTGAAACACTATTTACACTATTTACATCAATTTCATTGAGCATTTATTTTGCTTCTTCAATAATTTTTAAAAGTTCTTCTTGTGCATCTTGTGCAACTTCTATAAAATCAGGGTTTATATCATCTACTAATTGAGCTAAAGAGTTTAGTGCAATATGAGTTTTTTTGTCTTTTGTAAAAACTGCAATTTTACAAGGTAAAATACAAGATAATGATATATCACCATTTAAAAACTCTTCTGCAAATGTAGGATTACAAATATCTACTATTTGACATTCTTCATCGAGATTTTTCCCTTTATTATGTAAAGTTTCTTGTAAATTATAAATATGTTGAACTCCAAAACCATATTTTGAAGATATTTGTTGTATTGAATCTACTACTTCTTGAACGCTTTTAGATGAAGTTTCTATGTATTGCATATAATAATTCCTTTTTATTTTTTGTGATTATATCTTTATGTAGCTTTAAGATTTTTTTATATATGATTATTTGTTCATATGTTCAAATAAGGAAATAAAATGAAAAACAGGTGTTGTGATTACTCAGAAGAGTTTGATAGAGTAAAAGAAAATTTGGTAAATGAAGAGATACTTTATGATGTTGCAGAGCTTTTTAAAGCTTTTGCTGATACAACAAGAATAAAAATAATTTCAGTTCTTCAAGAAGAAGAACTTTGTGTTGGAGCTATAAGTGAACTTTTAAATATGAGTCAATCAGCTATTTCTCATCAATTAAAAGCCTTAAAAAATGCAAAGATAATAAAATCAAAAAAATTAGGTAAATGGGTTTATTACTCACTTGATGATGATCATATAAAAAGAATTTACGATATGGGACTAGATCATATAACGAAAGGTTAAAATGAAAAAAGTAAAACTACAAAATTTGGATTGTGCTAATTGTGCTTTAAAAATAGAAAAAGCTTTAAATAATATGGAAGAACTTTCAAATGTAAAACTAAATTTTTCAACATCAACTTTGACATTTGAACAAAATACTAAAGATGATTTATTAGAAAAAATAGAAAAAGAGATACAAAAAATTGAAAGAGAAGTTATTATTATAAAAAATGATAAAAAATTACAAAGAAATTTTTGGCAATTAATAGATAAGAAACTTTTGGCTTTAACTTTAGTATCTCTTATCTTAACATATATATCTTATAACTATATAGAAAATAATTCTTTTAAATTTATAGGCTATCTTATAGCTTATTTACTTGTTGGTTATGATGTTTTATATAAAGCTTTTAGAAATATTTTAAATGGAAAAGTTTTTGATGAGAATTTTTTAATGTCAATAGCAACTATTGGGGCTTTTGCATTGGGAGATTTTGTAGAAGGTATTTCTGTTATGATATTTTATAAAATAGGGGAGATGTTTCAAGGAGTTGCAGTAAATAATTCAAGAGATAGTATAAACTCTTTAATTGATATAAAACCAGAATTTGCAAATGTAAAAGAAGATAATAAAATAGTTCAAAAATCTCCAGAAGATGTAAAAGTAGGTGATACTATTTTGGTTAAAGTTGGAGAAAAAGTACCTGTTGATGGAATTTTGATAGACAATAGTTCTTTTGATACAAGTGCAATTACAGGTGAGTTTAAACCAAAAACTTTAAAAGCAAATGAAAATGTTTTAAGTGGATTTATCAATATATCAAATGCTTCATATATTAAAGTAACCTCTTTGTATAAAGATTCAACAATTGCAAAAATTATTGAATTGATTGAAAATGCAAGTTCAAAAAAAGCAAATGCTGAAAAACTTATATCAAAAATTGCTGGAGTTTACACTCCAATAGTTGTTATTCTAGCTATATTTTTGGCATTTTTACCTCCACTTTTTATTGAGAATGCAAATTATTCAGAATGGATTGAAAGGGCATTAGTATTTTTAGTTATATCTTGCCCTTGTGCTTTAGTTGTATCTGTACCATTATCATTTTTTAGTGCTATTGGAGCTATTTCTAAAAAAGGTGTTTTAGTAAAAGGTGCAAACTATGTAGAAAAATTAACTGAGATTGAAAATATAGTTTTTGATAAAACTGGAACTTTAACAAAAGGGGTTTTTGAAGTTACAAAAATAAAATCTTTTGGAATAAGTGAAGATGAACTACTTAAAAATTGTGCTTTAGTTGAGAGTTTTTCTACTCATCCAATAGGAAAATCAATAGTAAAAGCTTATAACAAAGAGTTAAATCTAAAAGAAGTTAGTTTTAGTGAAGAAATAAGTGGTTTAGGAATGAAAGCAAAAATTTTAGATAATGATGTTTTAGTTGGAAATGAAAGATTACTTGAAAAATTTGGTGTAAAATTAGAAAAAATTGAAGATAGTTTAAATGTTATTTATGTTGCAATAAATTCAAAATTTGTTGGATACATTGTAGTAAGTGATATTGTAAAAGCTGAAGCAAAATATTTTATAAATGAGTTAAAAGAATTAAATATTTTAAAAACTTTTATGCTAACTGGAGATAGAAAAGAAGTAGCCTTAGATGTTGCAAAAAATATAGGAATAGATGAGGTAAAATATGAACTTTTACCACAAGATAAACTAAAAATATATGAAGAAATAAAAAAAGAGAATGGAAAAACTACAGCTTTTGTTGGTGATGGTATAAATGATGCTCCCACTTTGGCAAATTCAGATATTGGTTTTGCTATGGGAAAAGTTGGAAGTGATTTAGCTATAAAATCAGCTGATGTGATAGTTTTAAATGATAATTTAAATGCAATTAGTGATGTTATTAAAATAGCTAAAAAAACAAAAACTATTGTATATCAAAATATTATTTTTGTAATGGCTATAAAAGTTATTTTCTTAGTTTTAGGAGCAGATGCAATCATAGGTATGAAAGAAGCCATTTTTGCCGATGTTGGTGTAGCACTCTTAGCTATATTTAACTCTATGAGAATTTTAAAAAATAGTGATAAAATAAATAAAGAATGTCATTTATAATTTAAGTTATTAAGATAATGTAATTAATTATTCTGTTGGTAATTAGTTACATTATATGTTTTAGTTCAATTTTAGCAATAAACAAATTAAGATAGCTAGAACCTATTTCAATCCATTATATGTTTTAGTTCAATTTCACCTTTCATAGATTTAATATCGTTTCTATCCAATTTCAATACATTATATGTTTTAGTTCAATTATTAGAACAGGAACAAAAGTAGAAAACTACACTATTTCAATACATTATATGTTTTAGTTCAATATTCTTCATCTACCTGAAATTTAAACTCCTGATTATTTCAATACATTATATGTTTTAGTTCAATTCTACAACAAAAGTGCAAGAGGTAGAGGTAGAAAATGGATTTCAATACATTATATGTTTTAGTTCAATTTTGTTGTATGTTTTGATTTTGTGTTGGGTGTTTATTTCAATACATTATATGTTTTAGTTCAATTAAATTCATCTAACTCTGCTTGTATTTGTTTATTTAGATTTCAATACATTATATGTTTTAGTTCAATTGTGTGCCTGATGGATTCGACATAGCAATATGATTAAATTTCAATACATTATATGTTTTAGTTCAATAAGTTCTGCTAAGGCTTCATCTATTGCACTATTTAAATTTCAATACATTATATGTTTTAGTTCAATTTGGGATATTTGTCAATTTCATTTATTAAATTTTTTAAAATTTCAATACATTATATGTTTTAGTTCAATGAACACAAGCGTCAATTTCAAAATGTGGAAGAATTATTTCAATACATTATATGTTTTAGTTCAATACCTTTTATCGACACCTTAGGATTAACTAAATTGAATTTCAATACATTATATGTTTTAGTTCAATCGACTCAACAGATGGTGGGGGTGTATTTGATCAGTATTTCAATACATTATATGTTTTAGTTCAATCAAAAGGAGATAGAGAGCAGTTTTTAATTGCTTTATTTCAATACATTATATGTTTTAGTTCAATATTATAGAGATAAGCCGATAGACTTTATTAATGATATTTCAATACATTATATGTTTTAGTTCAATTTGTACAAGTACCTGAACTGTCAAATGCAAATGGATTTCAATACATTATATGTTTTAGTTCAATCTGATGAAGAAACTAAAAAAGGTGAAACTATCAAAATTTCAATACATTATATGTTTTAGTTCAATATAATACTTGTAAAATCAATCACACTAATAATACTATTTCAATACATTATATGTTTTAGTTCAATATATTTTCAGGGCTTTCGTACCATTTTTTTTTGATATTTCAATACATTATATGTTTTAGTTCAATCAAGGTAAAATCAATACTTTAAATATAGACTTTCCCTGAAAATAGGTTATATAACCATATTTTCCAATCAAAAATTTAATTAACAATAAATTGTAAAATAACTTTTGTTAGATTCCTATTTTAGCAACTTAATTATTAAATTAAACTCATATAGATTGGAAAATTAAATAAATATAGATTCCTCTTTTTTCTGATTAGTTCCAATGATTGTTTCATTAAAACTTCCACTGTTTTGAACTTTTATAATAGAGATAAAATCAAGATTTTTGTCTATTACTTTTTTTAGTTCATTTTCTAATTTTATCTGATTTGAAGGAGTTATATTTCCTCTAAATATAGATTTTTGATGATGTTTTAGATATTTTTTACATATTTTAAAAACTTTTGCAACTCTATATTTCCCAATTTCACTAAACTCATCAGCAATATCATAAAATAAAAAAGCATAGTTATAGTTAAACTTATCTTTACTCACATCTTATCCTTTAGTCTAAAAGGAATAAACTCTTTTTTCTCAACAATATATTTTATAAGTTTATATCCTTCAAGTTTTAAACAATTTTTATATGTAGTTTTTCTTTTAAGTTTTGGGTGCATAAAAGTTTCATTTAGCCTTGTTTCAAAAGCATCTATAAAGATTTTCTTACCATCTTCATTTAAAAGTGCATAGTTTAAACTTTTATCAAAATGTTTTTCAACTTGCAGTTTTTTTCTACCAACTAAGTCAAAAATAGTTTTAAAAACAATTATAGGTTTAAAAGCTTCACTTAAATCCAAACATAAGCTAAATCTTCCTTCTCGTGGACTATGTAAAAAACTTATTGCTTGATTAAGATGAGTTGTATAAATTGCACTTATTGTTTTTGTGTAAAGTAGGGTATTCCCAAAACTTACAAGTGCATTCATAGGATTATTTGGAGGTCTTTTTACTCTTTTATTCATCAAAAAGTCTTCTGGTAAAAAGTATTTAAAACTATCATAAAATTTATTCCAAATTTGCCCTTCAATAAACATAATTTGCTCAATTGTAATATCTTTTTGTAAAAATTTTTTTGGTTCAGTTTTAAGCCAATCAAGTGTTGGTTTTAACTCCTTTTTATCGTGTCTAAAGTAGTGATAAAGTGTTTCAAAAATATTGTCCGCTATTACTTGAACTATTGATTTTGCGATATTGAGCCGATTTTCTACATAACATAAAGCTTGTTTTATACTTAAATCACCACTTATTAGTTGCTCTTTTGGATAAAATGTACCACTATAATTTCCATGATAATTGAATAAATGAAGTGTGATCCCAGCTTTAGAGATAAAATCTAAAAATTTTGTGTTGAAACTCACTTCATTCATACAGTAAACTTCTCTTGTATCTTGAACTGGAATATAAAAATTTCCTTTTTCATTTCTAAATGCTATTGAGTTATCTTTTCTTTTTAACTCACCCATAGAAAAAATATATCTTGTATGATTTTTTGCCATTTTGTTTCCTTAAATAAAACAATACTCAAAATAAGCACATTTTTTACACTTATTCTCAAATATTGGTTTTGGTGGAGTTGTTTGATTTATCAATATTTCAATATTTGATAAAACTTCTAAAAGGTCTTTTTCATTTGTTTCATCCAGCTCTATAAAATCTATTTTTTTATCGCCTCTTTTTTCTATATACTCAATTTTCCCTTTTTTCTCTACACCCTTTTGTTTTAACTTATAAAGATAGAGTAGAACTTGCCATTTTACAGCTTCTGGATCGCTATCTGATTTTTTAACTTCAACAAGATAATCTCTTGTAATTTTGTCTATTTTGATATTGTCGATACTAATTTCTGATTTTTTATTTTTCTCTTCATTTATTTCATGTAAAACTTTTCCTATTCGTACATCTTCACTATTGTCTTCAAGATTTATACGATTTGCATGGAGCCAAAGCTTTGCTTTACAAATAAAATAGTATGAAATTAAAGTTCCGTTAATATTTATCAAATTTAAACCTTAAAAATCAGGAATACATTCCTAATAAAATATATATAATTTGGAATGCAATCCACTACTTATCCAAGTTCATTCAAACCATTATTATCAGAAAATATTATTCCTTCTTCAAAAGAGTATTCTAAATTTAGAATTTTATAATTTAACTCTTCTTGAGATTGGTATAAATATTGTTTTTCATGATAAAGTGGTAATGAAATTGTATAGTCATATTCAACTCTTCCATTTATATAATCATCGTATAATAAATAGTCATTTTTAGGTAATTCAATATCTCTTAAATCATAATTATCCAATGATTTTTCTATACCATTTAGTTTTTTTATTGTTTCGTCATATTTTAAATATGCTGGATCAAAAAGTCTAGTTTTTACATTTTTAAATTGTATATCATCTTCAAACAATTTATCATACACAATATTTAACCATTTAACATACTCTCCCAATTCATAGTATCCATTTTGGATTGTCTGAAATGTTAAGCCCAATAAAGCTTCATTTGAATATGGTTTTATACATTTCTTTTTATAAATATATATTTCACCTTTTCTTTTTTCACTTTTTTTACGATTTACTCTTCCAAATCTTTGAATTAAGCTATCTATTGGAGCATTATCTGTAAACATTAAATCAAAGTCTATATCAAGTGAGACTTCCACAATTTGAGTTGCTACAAGAATAAAAGGTTTATTAGAATTCAATTTTTCAAAAATTAAATTCTCTTTTTTCTGTTTATCTATTTTCTTGAATGTTGAATGATAAAGTATTATATCCTCATCCTTTAATAAAAATTCTTCTTTTAAATACCTGTATGTATTTGTTGCACTTTTTACTGTATTCCTAATAATCAAAATATTTTTTGACTCTTTAAATTTTTCATAAATAAAATCATAATCTTCATTTAATTCATAATCTTTTTTTATTATCTCATTTGCTTTTTTCTCAAACAGATCGTTTTGTGTAATAACTGGATAATTTTTTATATTAAGCAACTCTTTTAATTTATTTGGTATTGAGGCACTCATTAAACAAACTTTTACTTCATACTCATTACAAAGTTCTAAAAATCTTTTTAAAAAGCCCATTAGTTTAAAATCATAAGAGTGAACTTCATCTATGATAACTACAGAATTTAAAAAGTTTTTAGTTGCAATATTAAATCTTCCAATATTTATAAAGTATTTTAGTAAAGAGTCTATTGTAGATACAGTTATAGGTTTATTAAAAGTTTTACTAAATAATAACTCACTTCTAAATTGTTCATCTACAACTCCATTATCTCTTTCATACTCTTTTTGTAGAAATATTCTTGCACTTGAATGAATCAATCCACACTCATTTTTGTCAAAAAAGTTTTGAACTCTTTCATAAAGTTTATTTGAAGTAGTTTGAGTTGGTAAAGTATAGATTATTTTTGTATTTTTATCATATATATTATTTATTGCCCACAATAAAGATCCTTCAGTTTTCCCTTCTCCTGTAGGAATTTCAACTAAAACACTTTGATTTGAAAAAGAGAGTTCTTCTTGAAAATTTCTTAACTTTTTAAAAGTTAAATGACTTATAAAATCTTGTTTTGTAGGTATTAAATTAAAAGTTGTTTGTGGAGTAGTTTTAGAAAATTTTGCACTAGCAATCCAATCTGCAATATTTAAAATTCCTGAAACATAAGTATAAAGTATTCCAAATTTATTTATATTATTGATTTTTGAATATTGTTTTTCTAATGTATTAATATATTGTAGATAATTCTCTTTTTTTACTTCTTTAAAATTAAAATCATATAAACATTCTTTATTAAATAATTTTTTATAAAGATATTTATAATTCTTCTGAAAGCTTTTATAACTAGATAAAAAAGTAAAATTATAGTTATCCAAACTGTATGTTTTAGGAAATAATGAATGATGTGACAATACAATTATTACTAATAAATTACTAAATCCTTCATCTTTATAAATAAAATCTTTTATATTTAATAATAAAAAAGCACTGTATAAAGGATGATAAGATTTTGTTCCATTTTTAATTGTATTTTGAAACTCTATAGTAGCTTTTCCAATATCGTGAAAATATGCACTAAAAAATATCAAATCTTTGATTTTATCAACACTCCAACCCGAGATATTAGATACTTTCTGAATCGTTTTATCATCAATTTGTTTTAGTGCTTCTTCTACTACCCATAAAGTATGTTCTTCTAAGCTTTGATATTTATCATCTAATTTTTTAGCCCAAATTTCCATTTAATAAAATACCAATTTATTGTTTCTTTCTTCATCTACATAACTTGTTATGTCATCAATTTGTATATTACAATTTATATATTCAACTTGTAAAAACTCTTCTTTAACTTCCTTTGAAATTCTATTCTCTTTTTTATCAAAAGCTATAAATTTTATTGGAGTTAAATTTGCTGTTGGAAGTTCAATAGGTTTATTTAACTCTCTTACAAAAGCTTTATATTGATAATTTTTATTTAAAAATACAGAATTGATTTGATTTGTATCATTTACTCTTAGTTTATTTGTGAAGTCTTCAATATTTTTTATTATTACTAATTCATCATCAAGCCCTAATGATGGAGTATTTTTGGGTTTTTGTAAAGATTCTAAAACTTCATCAAAAAGATTTTCATCTTTTACATTAAGATAAATTGTGTATTTTGATAAATATAATTTATCTCTTCTAACAACACTTTTACCCATATTCCCTTTTTCTAAAGTTTTATAACTCCATAAATCTTTAGTTTTTCCATTTATTTCATCAATAATAACAGATACATCGATTAGCTCTTTATCCAAAATCTCAAAAAATTCTCTTTGAGATTTTAAAGATATATTGCAAAGCATTCCAATTATAGTAGTTTTGGGAGGAGCTAAAAATGTTTTATGATAAGTTCTAAAAAAAGGAATTCTAAATGAATTCAACAATCCCTCTAATTCAAATCTTATAACTTTCACTTTAAGCTTCTATACTGTTTTTATACATTTCAATAGCTTGTGAAATAGTTACAACATTTGGAAATGTATTTTTTATTTCTTTTTCATTTGAGAAAATTCCTTTTGCTATTCCTACTGTATATTGTTCCGTTATATTATCAGCTAAAGCTTCTTTTATATTCTCTATATTTATATTTCCATCATTATCTACATTTAAAGTATTTAGTAAAAATGGATTTCCAGTTTTTTGTTTTGAAATGATTATAAATTTTGGCGAAATATCTTCAAGATTTCTAGCTTGTTTTGCTCCACCATTAAATGATTTTATTGCATCAAGTAAAATATTTAACCGTTTATTTCTCTCTTCTTTATTTAAAATTTCTTTTTCTTCATAAGTATATTCATTAATCTCTTTTCCAATATGAGAAATATTAACCATCATATTTCCTCTCATAAAATTCAGTGTATCTACTTCAACTTGTACAATATTTCCACTTTTTTTACTCTCATCTTCTGTCTTCTGCTTTCTAGTAAGATAGTCATACTCTCCTTTATATGGCAGTAAAGATACTAAAGGACTAACTTTAACTGGTGACCATCTTCGTCCACCTTTTGGTAACATAAATCCAAATAAATCTAAATCACAAACCAATTTATAAATTTTTTCTCTTTGTTTATCATCTATTTTTACATTTAAAGATGGATATTTTCCATTTTCTTCAATTGATGGATTTCCATCCTCATCAACACTACTTATTTTTTCTCCAAGTTGCATAAGAGTTTCTTTTAAATATCTTCTTAAAGCTTGACCTGATACATAAGCAAATTCATCTCCATTTGTATTTGAAATTTTTTTCATTACTGTAACATTTCCACCACTACCTTCACTACCATTTAGTGAAGCTACATTTACTTTTGTTATATATGCTATATTTAAAAACATTTTTTATTCTCCTTTGTTTGATTTTGAATTTTTATAATTTGTTACTTTAAATTTATCGATAGCATAGATAGCTATGTAATCTCTAGCAATTTCCCAATTTTGTTCAATATTTGTTAAAATAGATTCCAATGAATCATTGAACTCTTTTGAAAATCTTGACTCTTTTTCATTTTTCAAAGATGAAAATTTTAAATCTTTAAAATATGAAACTAACTGTTTATAGTTTTTTATATTTCTTAGCTTGAAAAGTAAATCTCTATCATCAAGTTCTGCACAAAAATGACCTATACCATCACCTACTATTTTTGAATCTTCATGAATACTCATATCTTTATCTCCTAATATATAATTTAAATAACTTTTTTCAAAGTCAAAAAGTGTTTTTCCAAAACCTCTTGAATCATTTTTTAAAATATTAAAACTTACCAAATAATAATCTTTTCTTAAATCTTGAAAATTAAGCAAGTTTTTACACCAATTTTTCAAATTTAAGTTTAACTCATTTTTCTTTTGAGATAAAGAAAATATTTGAAATATATCACTTAAATATTTTAATAAATTTTTCTCTTTTAATATTTGAAAGAAATGAATTAATTTATAAGCTTTTGTATATTCATTTAAAGATGTTTTAAATGTACCATCATCTGTATAAATTACAAAACTTAAATATTGTAATAATTCAAATAACAATTTAGAATATTCTTCTACATCTTCATCAAATAATAAAGCAAAATCACTATCTTCAAAAGATTTAGCCTCTTCTTCAATATGATATATTATTGAAAATAGATACATAAAAAACTTTATTTCAAACTCTTCTGAATGATTAGATATATAAAAATGTTGATTTGTAATCTCATCTTTACTAAGAACTTTAAAAAAATCTATATTTGAAGATGTAGTAACTATCTTATCATCTTTACCTCTATATTCTATTCGGTCATCATCTATTTTTAAAAACTCTTTAAATGTATTTAAAGATTCTAAATTGGAAGAATTAGGATAGATAAAATAAGAGTAATTATAAAATCGTTTTGTTCTTCCACCAAACCAATAAATTAAAGCATTCCATTTATCAATCTTATAACTTTTTGGTTGATTTAGCATATCATGAAAATAGTTCTGTCCATCTTCAAAAGAGTGTATTTTTGAATCAATCGATAAAATATCATTACTTACAAAATATTTACTAAATCTTTTAATTGCTTCATCAAGTGTTATTGAAATAATAACTTCATTCTTTTTATTTGGAACTTTTAATGTTCCATTTGATTCTTTTTCAGGTTTTAAATTTTCTCTTTCACAAAAATCAATGTAAAGCTTTTCTGTTTCATCTCTTGATAAACCTAATTCTGAAATTTTTTTATAAAGATAAACTCCATTGCGTAAATCATTTTTTTGGCCACCTTTTGTGTCAAATTTTTTATCTAAAACAAAATCCATTTTATTTTCATCAAAATACCATCTATCGTTATTTGTTTGATAGACTATTTTATTGTCTTTTAAAAAAGTATTTAAAATTTGATTATAAATTTCATCTTGATTTTGCGAATTTATTTTTAAAATCAATTCATTTTGTGTTAATTTATACTCTAACTCAAAATTTTTCTCTCTTAAAAATTGATATAAATTCACTATGCCATTATTAAATAACATATCTTTAATATTAAATTTCTTTTCTATAATTTGATTTTTCAAATAAATCTCCTTAATTGGTATTGATTTAAACAATATTTAAAAAGTGTTTAACTTTGTTGCTATCTCTTTACAATCAAAAACCCAGCACCATAGCTTATCTTTTCACCAAGTCCAACACCCAAGCTTAAAAATGCTAACTTTTGACTTATTTCATCTTCATTTGGAACTATTCTAAACTTATTGCCTATAAGTGCTACTTTTCTTTGAATTTCATTTTTTGTAGTTTTAAAAAAAATATATTGTGGTTTATGATTTTTTATCTCAAGAAGTTGGATAAAGTTTTGTGTTGGAATTAGTTTTTCATCAAAAAACTCTTCATATTTTTTTAGTAAATTATCTTGGAGTTGATTTTGAAGTTCTATTATATCACCACTTTTTTCCAACGTCCAAAAAAGTTGTCTATCTTGTAAATCCTTTTTTTTAATAGACATTACAACAGGAGTTGCACTATAAAGTTCACTTATAAAAAACTGTTTTTTCTCTTTTTTTTCAACTTGAATAATTTGTAAAAATGGATTATTGATATTTTCTCGAAGCAAGTTTATTAGTTCTTTTGCAAACTTTTCATCTACTGTTCTAATAGTAAAAGAGTATGTATTCCCTTTTTTATAAAGTTTATCTTTTTCTATTGGAAAAAAACTTCCAAAACAAAAATTATTAAACATATTTTTATTGTGTTTTTCCAAATATTCATCTTTTTGACAAATAGAGAAATTGATATATTTTGAAATTACATCAAAACTATCTTCAAAAACTACATCTTGTTTTAAGTATGTTATACATTTAAGTTCAAATATTTTCATAAAAACCCCTAATTTTATTTGTTAAAGATTATATCATTTAGATTTGAAATTAATGTTTATTTTAAATGATTTAGAGCTTAATAAAACCTTAAAGATTATTTATTAAGTAAAATCAAAGTAAAGAGATAAAAATAAATTAGTTAAAATAATCAAAATATAAGAAATATTTCATTTTAAAAAGTACTAATTTATGGTAATTTTAGATGGACATTTAATAAATTTCAAAATTTCTTGTAAAAAGACGTCCATTTTTTTATAGTTCAGTCGTCTTACTAATTAGAGAAACCAATTCTCATAATAAATAAAGATAAGGAGAGATGATGAAGAATAAAGTTTTTGTTTCAGTAGTAACATCAATGATGATAAGTGGAACAATGTTAAATGCAAAAGAGATAAGTTTGCAAGAGGCAGTAGATAGTATAGTAAAAGAGTATAAGGTAAGTTATATTTCAAAATCAAAAAGCTTGAAGGATAGGAAAGTTGATGATAGCAAAATGAGTTTCGGGGGGGGGGTAATAAACAGTTTAAATAAAGTCTTAGAAACTGAAGAATTAAAAGCAGTAGAAGAAGAAGGGATAATATATATAATAGATAAACCAAAAGCAGTAAATGGTTTTTCAAAAACAACAGTTATAGATACAATTTCTGTAAATGAAAGCTATAAAAATGGAAGTGCTGAAAGTGGATATTTAACTGAAAATATAACAGGTGTTGGACTTTGGGGAAAAAGAAGTTTAGAAGATACACCTTACTCAATGAGTATAATCTCAAAAGATTTAATCGAAAATATAGTTGCCGCGGATATGAATCAAATATATAAAATGAATCCAATAACTCAAGAAACAGGAAGGTTTGCTCAAACAGGAATAGATACACAACATGTAACTATGAGAGGATTTAACTCAAGTTTTCCTATTATAAATGGGATTCCAAGTGCAGATATATATTCTACTACACCAATGATGTATGATATTGAAAGAGTTGAAATCATAAGTGGAGCAACTGGCTTTTTATATGGTGGTGGAAGAGTTGGAGGAGCAGTAAATTATATAACTAAAAAACCAACTATTGAAAATTTAGCAAATGTAAGTATTGGGAACTATGGTGGAAGTCAAAACTTTGCACATATTGATTTAAGTGGACAGATTGATGACAAAAATACTTTTGGATATAGAGCAAATTTATTTTATTTAGATGGAAAATCAGCTTCAAAAGTAGATGGTGAGCAAAAAGCAGGAAGCTTAATATTTGATTGGAAACCAACTGATAATTTCTATATAGATATTAAATATACAAGAAATGAAAAAACTACTAATGGTGGATTTACTACCATTAATACTATTAACGACCGTTCAGTTATAAAGAAAAATAAAAGCTATAATCCCGATTTAGTAGAAGAAAAATATAAATCTGATAAATTTGAAAATAATATCAAATATAATATAGATGATACTTTTACTTTAAGAACAAATTTTATGTATGAAAATGTACTTTCTTATGTAAATAATATAATTATGAATGTTCAAGATAGAATAGTAAAAGCAAATGATACAAGTTATTGGAGATATGGATATAGAGAAACAGATAACTATGGTGCAAATATCTTTTTAGATTCGAATTTTGATACTTTTGGAATAAATCATACTTTAACTTTTGGAACTTCATTTAATTCATACAAATTTTCTATAAGTGATGATGATTGGATTGGTTATGGATTAAAAAATGATGTTGCTTTAAATGATTTTAAAAATGTAACAATGAGTGATTTTTATCAACTTCCTTGGGGAATTGGAACGATAGGAACAACTCCTAGAAAACCTTGGGAAAAGAAACAGTATAAAAATATTTTAATAGGTGATGATATTGTATTTAATGAACAATGGAGTGCATTAGTTGGAGTAAATTATGCAACAGTTATAAATAAAAGTTACTCTAATGATACAAAATATGATAAATCAGAACTTACTCCTACTTTATCTCTTATTTATAAACCTTTTGAAAACTTAACTACTTATGTAACATATATAGAAAGTTTAGAAGCTGGAGAAACTGTTGGTAGTGTGTATCAAAATGAGGGAGATTTTTTAGACCCATATAAAAGTAAACAATATGAAGTTGGAGCAAAATATAGTTTAAATGAATCTGTTTTATTAACTGGAGCATTATTTAGGATTGAAAAAGCAAATAGCTATATTGATAATACGACAACACCAAAACCAACTTTAACACAAGATGGTGAAGCTATTCATCAAGGATTTGAACTTACAGCAACTGGAAAAGTTACAGATAATCTTACAATTATTGCTGGTGGAACTTTTATGGATTTAAGTGTAGAAAAACATAGTAATAAATCTATTGAAGGAAATAAACCAATAAATGCAGCAACAAAAATGGCAAAAATTTATGCAGAATATGAAATTCCATTTGTTAAAGGTTTAGCAATAAATGGTGGAGCATACTATACAGGTAAAAAATATGGAAATGATACAAATACAGATATTATACCAAGTTATACAGTATATGATGTAGGACTTAGATATAAAACAAAGATAGATAACTTTCCAACTACTTTTAATCTAAATGTACATAACTTAACAGATGAAGTTTATTGGACACATAGTGCAATGTTAGGAGACCCGAGAAGTGTTGCATTTTCTATGAAAATGGAGTTTTAGAATAATACTATCCAAATATTTGCAATTATAATCTTTATAGTTGCAAGTATTTGTTACATTCAAGTTATCTACAATAGGTATAGTTCTTTTAATATAAATAGTAGGAGGAATTATTTATGAAAAAGATTATAACTGTTGCAACATTATCTATGTTGGCTATGAGTTCATTGTCTTCTGCAGAAATTGTTAAGTTTGAGAAAAAACTTATCAAAGAAAGAAATGATATAGGATTCAAATATGAAGGTCCAAAAGCAGAGTATAAAATTCCAGATGAGAGTACTCTTCCAAATAATCAATTTGGTGATTTAATCAAATATGGAAAAGAGTTAGTTGTTCATACTTATAAATATATAGGTCCTGAAGTTGAAGATAAAAACATGAGATATGCTGGAAATAATCTTTCATGTCAAAGCTGTCACCTTGACGCTGGAACAAAACCTTATGCAGCACCATTTGTTGGAATATTTGCTTCATTCCCACAATATAGACCAAGAGAAGATACTATTGGAACTTTAGCTGATAGAATCAATGGCTGTATGGAAAGAAGTATGAGTGGAAAATCACTTCCAGTTGAAAGCAAAGAAATGAAAGCTATGGAAGCTTATATGTATTGGTTAAGTTTAGGTGTTCCAATCGGGACAAAAGTTGAAGGAACAAGTTTATCTGAAGTTAATAGAAAAATGATACAAACAAAAGCAGCAGATCCAGTTAAAGGAAAAGTTGTGTATGATATGCAATGTGCTTCTTGCCACGGTGAGAATGGTGAAGGTATCAAAAATGAAGGTAAAGCAAATGGATATTTATATCCACCATTATGGGGACCAGATAGCTACAATAAAGGTGCAGGAATGTACAGAACTTTAAAAGCTATGGACTTTATTAAAGCTAATATGCCTTTAGGTGCTACACATGAAAATCCAATATTGACAGATGAAGAAGCTTATGATGTTGCAGTTTATATGAATTTAGATGAGCATGAAAGACCTGAGAAAGCAAATAGAGAAAAAGATTTCCCAGATTTATCTGTAAAAGCTCCTGATACTTATATAGAAGGAAAAGATCCAATTGAAAGAAAATTTGGGCCATTTGGGCAATTTATCAAAACTAACAAATAAAAAAGGAGTATCTTTATGATACTTCTTTTTAAATCATATAAAAAAACTTTTATTCTGTTCGCCTTATTTATAGCTATTTTATTATATTTCTTATATAAATATAACAATATACTAAATCAAAGAACTTTAGATATTTTAGTATCAAACCAAGTACAAATTGCACAAAATGAACTAGAGAATCAAAAAAATCAAGCTTTATCTTTAGCTTTAATGTTTTCTAAAAATCAAGATATTATAGAAAATTTAAGTCAAAATAAAAATATAGAGTTAAAAAAAGAGCTTGTAAAACTTATAGAGATTATAAAAACATATACAAAACAAAAAATTGATATACAAATTCATACAAAAGATTTAGAAGTTTTTACTAGAAGTTGGGAAGACAAGGATTTTGGTTTAAAACTAGAAAGTTTTAGAGAAGGACTTGTTAAAGTAAAAAATACACAAGAACCTTATGTTTCAAGTGAATTAGGTAAAAGATTTAATATAAAAGCTATAGCTCCTATTTTTGATAGAAATAATACTTTTATAGGTTCTATTGAAGTTATTGTAGATTTTAGTTTGTTGGTTGAAAGATTAAAAGCTTTTGGAATAAATTCTTTAGTATTACTTGAAACAAAATATTTAGATATTGCAGAATATCATAAAAGTAACAAAATTTTGGAGAATTTTATAATTTTACAAAATAGTTTTAATAAAAATTTATTTGAAATTTTATCAAAAAATCCAGAATATTTAAAAAATGATAAATTTTACTATGAAACAAAAGATAAAATAATTACACAAATTCCATTAGGAAATTTTGAAAATAGTAGTGTTGGAGTATTACTTATATGTTTTGATAAAAATATAAAGAATTTTTCATACTTACCAAAATATGAATATTTGGGAGATATAACTATAAAACAAGATAAAAAAGATTTTAAAAATAACCAAATAAAAGAGATAATAATAAGATGATAAAAGTTTTGTTACTTGAAGATGATTATTTATATAAAATATCTATAAAAGAGTTTTTAGAAGAATTAGATTTTTTAGTTGATGATTTTGAAAATGGTGAAGATGCTTTACATGCTATTTTTGATAAAAAATATGATTTACTTCTACTTGATATAAGAGTTCCTAAAATGGATGGTTTTTCTCTAGTACAATATGTAAGAGAAGCTTCTATTGATACTCCTATTATTATTTTAACTTCACTTACTGATATAAAGGATTTGAGTCGTGGTTATACTTTAGGATGTAATGATTATATAAGAAAACCTTTTGATATGATAGAATTGAAGTTTAGAATAGAGCAGGTTATAAAAAATCATTTTAAGACAAGTGATGATGGAATTGAGCTAGATTTTGGATTTAAGTATAGTATAAAAAAATCTATTTTATATAAAGATGATGTTGTTGTAGAACTTTCATCAAAAGAGCTTGAACTTGTATCTTTTTTGGTACAAAATAGGGGTTTTTTTGTATCTATTGAGAGTTTACATGAAAATGTTTGGGAAAATAAAGATATATCTTATGCAGATATTAGAATGTGTATAAAAAGAGTTAGAGAAAAAACTCATAAGGATTTTATAAAGACTAAGAGATTTTTAGGATATAAGATTGATAAACAGTAAATTAGAAATAAAATATATTGTAATACAAGTATCAATTAGCTTGTTGATAGCTTTTATTCCAATATATTTTTATATAGATGCAACAATAAAAAATCAAAATATTAAAGATAAATTAGATTTACAAAATTACTCAAATCAAATTGTTTTAAAAATAGAAAATTTTGAAAAACAAAATAATGATATTTTTTATTACCCCCGATCAAATATATTCTTTTCATCTATTTTTGATAAAAATAAAAAAGAGATTTTTTATACAAATAGTTCAATAGAACTTTTTGATGAAGATTTTAAAAATTTTAATGATAAATTCTGTTATAAAGAGTATTTAGAATCTAATATTTTAGGTGCTTCTTTTTTGGTTGTTTGTAAAAATATTGATTATAGTGAAGTTATTTATAATGCTCTAATTTTACTTTTACTTGTAAGTGTATTTATATTTTTACTTTCATTTTTTGTTATAAAACAAAGTATTGAACCATATAAAAAGTTAAATATTTATCTTGATGAGTTTTTGAAGGATGCAATGCATGAACTTAAAACTCCTATTGGAGTTGCTAGAATAAATATAGATATGTTATCTATGAGATTAAGAAATGATAAAAATATATTAAGAGTAAAATCAGCACTTAAGAATATGACAATTATATATGAAGATTTAGAATATTATATGCAACAAAATGAAGTGAAAGAACTAAAAACTACTATTGATTTTTCAAGTTTTTTAGAAAAAAGAGTTGAATTTTTTAATGACTTAGCCGTAAGTAAAAATATAGTTTTTCACAAAAATATACAGACAAATATAAATATATATTTCAATGAAATAGAAGCTTTTAGATTGATTGATAATAACTTATCAAATGCTATAAAATACTCAAAAAATGACTCAAATATATATGTTACTTTGGAAAAGGAAGGTACTTTTGTAAAATTAATTTTCAAAGATGAAGGTGTTGGTATAAAAGATACTAGTACAATTTTTGAAAGATATTATAGAGGTGATAATATAACTGGTGGATTTGGAATAGGGCTTAGTATTGTAAAAAATATTTGTAAAAAAAATAGTATAAAAATAGATGTTGTTTCCAGAGAAAACTCTGGAACAACATTTATCTATACTTTTAATTTGTAGTAAGTTTAAGTCCTATAATACCTAATAGAATAAATAAAATACTAATTACTCTAATAATATTCATAGATTCATCAAATAAAAATATACCTGCAATAACTGTACCAATAGTTCCAATTCCTACCCAAACAGCGTAAGCAGTTCCTAATGGAAGAGATTTTAATGCAAGACTAAGAAGGTAAAAACTTATAATCATAGTAACAATAGTAATTATGCTAGGAGTTAATTTTGTAAAACCTTCACTATATTTTAAGCCAACAGCCCAAACCACCTCAAATATTCCAGCTAAGAAGAGTATAATCCAACTCATAAAAATCCTTTTTTTTAAGTTGAGGCCGTCCTCTATGAATAAAGAGGCAGGGTCGTCCCTGCTTTTAGGAACATATTTTATTAAAAATTCGATAAAATGGGAATTAATTTAAAACTTGATAAGGATTTTCTTTGAGTGAAACTTTAAAGGCTCATATTTTAGCAACTATTGCAACTATTTTAATTGCTGGATCATTTTTGGCTTCACAAAAACTAGCAAATGTTATTGATCCAACATCTTTAACTCTGTTTAGGTTTGTTTTGGCATTACTTTTTTTATCTCCAGTTGTTATTTTTAATAAAACTAGATTAAAAAAAGTAGTTCAAGTACTTCCAAAGGCTTTGATTGTTAGTCTTGTATATACTTTATATTTTATTGGAATGTTAAAAGCTTTAGAAGATACAACAGTTCTAAATACAGGTACAATTTATACTTTAGTACCTTTGATGACAGCAATTTTATGTATATTCTTTTTTAAAGAGAAAATCCCTTTAAAACAATTATTTATATATATTTTAGGAATTATATCAACTTGTATTGTTGTATTTAAAGCTGATTTTAGTTTATTTCTAGCTTTGAATTTGAATAATGGTGATATTGTATTTTTGATTGCATCATTTTCTATGGCGTTATACCCAATATTTATAAAACTTTTGTATAGTAAAAAAGATGAATTATTAGTTTTAGTTTTTGCTACACTTTTGGGTGGAATTATATGGATGAGTTTAACTATGCAAATTCTAAATATACCTTATGAATGGAATAAAATAGAATTAAATCATCTATACTCTTTATTATATTTAGTTATTGGAACTACTATAATGACTCTAATTTTATATCAAAAAGCAACTTTAATTTTAGGTGCAAAAAAGATAATGGCTTATATTTATCTAAATCCAGCAATTGTTGCTATTTTAATGTTTTTATTTGAAGGACAGACTATATCTATTGGAGTTTTATTTGGTATTTTATTATCTGCATTTGCTACGATTATTATTTTAAGACAGAAGTAGAAATATAAAATATATATTTTAAGCTAAAAGAGAAAATTACTTTCTCTTTACAGCTTTTGCATTTGGTAAATCTGTGATTGTTCCATCAAAAATCTCAGCAGCCATACCAATAGACTCGTGAAGTGTTGGGTGAGCATGAATTGTAAGACCAATATCTTCTGCATCACAATCCATCTCTAGTGCTAAAGAGATTTCTCCTAAAAGTTCTCCTGCATTTTCTCCTACGATTGCTCCACCAATTAGTTGATGTGTATCTTTATCAAAAATTAGTTTTGTCATACCAGTAGAAGAAACATCACTTGCTAGTGCTCTACCACTTGCACTCCAAGGGAAAGTTGAAACTTCATAATTAATTCCAGCTTTTTTAGCTTCAATTTCAGTCATTCCAGCCCAAGCAATCTCTGGGAATGTATATGCAATAGATGGGATTTGTTTTGGTTCAAAGAATACTTTGTGCCCAGCTATTACTTCAGCAGCTACATGACCTTCATGAACAGCTTTATGTGCAAGCATTGGTTGTCCTATTATATCTCCAATAGCAAAGATATGAGATACTTTTGTTCTCAGTTGATTATCAACTTTGATTAATCCTTGCTCATTTACTTCTACATTTGTATTTTCAAGTCCAAGTTTATTTCCATTTGCACTTCTTCCAAGAGCAACTAAAACAGCATCGTATAAAATACCTTCTTTTGGAGCATTATCACCTTTAAACTCAACATAAATTCCTTCATTTTTTGGAATTATACTTTGAGTTTGAGTTTTTGTCATGATATTAAATCTATTACTATTTGCTTTTGTATAAAGTTTTATCAAATCAGCATCAGTTCCAGTCATAAGTTGTTCACCTCTTATAGCAACATCAACTTGACTTCCTAATGTTGAATAAACTGTACCCATTTCAAGTCCAATTATACCACCACCAAGAATTAAAAGTTTTTTTGGTACTTCTTTTACTTCAAGTGCATCAGTTGAATCCCAAATTCTTGAGTCTTCATGTGGAATAAATGACATTTTTGAACTTTGGCTACCAGCTGCAATAATACAATACTCAAAAGTAATTTTTGTTTTTTCATCACTATTTGTCAAAGCAACTTCAACGCTATGCTCATCTAAAAACTTTGCATATCCTTGAACATGATTTACTTTTCTCATTTTAGCCATTGCATCTAAACCACCAGTTAGTTTTTTTACAACACCACTTTTATACTCTGCAACTTTTTTTATGTCAATTTTTGGCTCTTCATAAAATATACCAGCTTTTTCTATATGTTTTGCTTCTTCTACAACTTTTGCAACATGAAGTAGGGCTTTTGATGGAATACAACCAACATTTAAGCAAACTCCACCTAAAGTTGAGTATCTCTCAACAATAGTTGTTTCTAAGCCTAAATCAGCACATCTAAAAGCAGCTGAATATCCTCCAGGACCTGCTCCGATTACTAAAACTTGAGTTTTTATTTCTGTCATTATAAACTCCTTATAGACTTAATAGTCTAATATCACTTAAAAGTTGTGATACTGTTGTAGTAAATCTAGCACCATCTGCACCATCAATTACTTTGTGATCATAAGATAAACTTAATGGTAAAATCAATCTTGGTTTAAACTCTTTTCCATTATAAATTGGTTTTATAGAAGATTTTGAAATACCTAATATTGCAACTTCCGGTGCATTAATAATTGGAGTAAAGTATGTTCCCCCAATTCCACCTAAACTAGAGATTGTAAAGCAACCACCACTCATATCTGCACTTGTTAGTTTTCCATCTCTTGCTTTTTTAGAAATTTCTGCTAATTCAATGGCAATATCTTTAAATCCTTTTTTATCAACATCTTTAATTACAGGAACTAATAAACCATTTGGTGTATCAACAGCAACCCCAATATTAAAGTATTTTTTCATAATAAGTTCTTGTCCATCTAAACTTAAGCTAGAATTGAATTTTGGATGAATTTGAAGTGCTTTAGCAACAGCTTTTATTATAAATATAAGTGGAGATAGTTTGAAATCAACAGCTTTTGCATTTTGTTCTTTTCTAAACTCTTCAAGTTCAGTAATATCAGCTTCATCAAATTGTGTAACATGAGGCATAGAAAGATAATTTTTATGTAAAAATGGTCCAGAAACTTTTTGAACACGACTAAGTTCAACTCTTTCAACTTTACCAAATAAAGAAAAATCTATCTCTTTTGCTTCAGGTAAATTAAATCCAAAGCCAATGCTTGAAGCAGATGCAGGTTTATTTAATTGCTCTTTTACATAAGCTTTGATGTCATCTTTTAAGATTCTTCCTTTTTCACCACTTCCTTTTACAAATCCTAAATCAACACCAAATTCTCTTGCAATTTTTCTTACACTTGGTGAAGCATATACTTTTGTAGCTTTTTTAGATAGAACTTTACTATCTTCTTTTTCTATACTAATAGCAGCAACTTCTTGAATTGTAGGAGTAGAATTTGTAGCTTTTTCAACTTTTGTAGGAGTAGAATTTGCTGTAAATGCTGGAGTTGGAACTTTATCTTCAACAACAACAGTTTTTATAACTTTTGCTATTAAATCTCCACTATTTATTTTTTGTCCTTTTTCTACAAAAATTTCAATAACTTCTCCACCAAATGGTGCTGGAACATCCATAGATGCTTTTTCTGTTTCAAGTGTAATGATACTATAGTCTTTTACTATAATATCTCCAACATGAATCATAACTTCTATTAAATCAACATCTTTTTCTGCACCTAAATCAGGAACTCTTACTTCTTCAACAACTGATTTTATAGTTTGTTCTTTTACAAATTGTGTTGGAGCTTGTAAAACAGGTTCTTCTGCTTTTGGTTCTTCAGTTTTAACTGGAGTTACAGTTTCAGCTTTTGGTTCATCAGAAACTGAATCATCTTCAACTTCAACTCTAGCTATTAAGTCACCGCTATTTGCTTTATCACCAACTTTTACTAAAATCTCTTTAATAATTCCTGCATGAGTTGTAGGAACATCCATAGAAGCTTTTTCAGTTTCAAGAGTTATAAGTCCATCTTCAACTTCAACTCTATCGCCAACTTTAACCATAATATCAATTAAATCAACATCTTTATCAGCACCTAAATCAGGAATAAAAATATCATAAACTTTTGCCATTATTTACTCCTTAAGCATTTCTTGGAGAGATTCTAGTTGAATCAATCTCATATTTTTTCATAGCTTCAATAGCAACTTTTTTATCTAATTTACCAGCACGTGCAAGTTCAGCTAAAGTTGTATAAACAATAAAGTTTGTATCAACTTCAAAGAATTTTCTTAAATTTGCTCTGCTATCACTTCTACCAAATCCATCTGTTCCTAAAGCTTTAAAACTTCCTTTTACATAAGGTCTTAGTTGTTCTGAATATGCCTTCATATAGTCTGTTGCACTAATAACAATATTATCAGTATTACTTCCTAATACTTTTTCTACATAAGGAATTTTTGGCTCAGCATCTAAATTTAAAAGATTTTCTCTTTCTATATCTTGAGCTTCTCTTGTTAATTCGTTGTATGATGTTACAGAGTAAATATCTACTTTAATATCATACTCATTTGCTAAAATCTCTGCAGCTCTTATTGCTTCTTGGAAAATAGAACCTGAACCTAAAAGTTTAACTTTAAAATCATTTTTTGCTTCAAAAGTTTTTACTTTATAGATACCTTTAATAATTCCTTCTTCTGCTCCTTCAGGTATTGCTGGTTGGGCATAGTTTTGATTTAACGTTGTAATGTAATAGAAAATATCTTCTTGTTTCTCACCATACATTCTATTTATTCCATCTTGTACAATAACAGCAACTTCATATCCATAAGTTGGGTCATATGAAATACAATTTGGAACAGTATTTGCTAAAATATGTGAGTGACCATCTTCGTGTTGTAATCCTTCACCATTTAAAGTAGTTCTACCTGAAGTTCCACCAACAAGGAATCCTCTTGCTTTTTGGTCACCTGCTGCCCAACATAAATCTCCAGTTCTTTGGAATCCAAACATTGAGTAGAAAATATAGAATGGAATCATAGGATAATCATTTACTGAATATGATGTTGCAGCAGCTATCCACGAACTCATAGCTCCAAGTTCATTAATTCCTTCTTGTAAAACTTGACCTTTGATATCTTCTTTATAGAAAGCAACTTGATCTTTATCTTGAGGAATATATTTTTGTCCAGCACTTGAATAAATACCATATTGTCTAAACATACCTTCCATACCAAAAGTTCTAGCTTCATCTGGAACTATTGGAACTATTTGTTTCCCAATATTTTTGTCTTTTAATAAAACATTTAAAACTCTTACAAATGCCATAGTTGTAGATATTTCTCTATCTCCACTTCCAGCAAGTATACTTTCAAAATCATTTAATACAGGAATTTCTAATTTATTCGTGAATTTCTCTAATCTTTGAGGTACAAATCCACCTAGAGCAGTTCTTTTTTCTTTTAAGTATTGAACTTCAGGTGAGCTTTCTTCTGGTTTATAATATGAATATGATTCAACAGCTTCATCACTGATTGGTAGATCAAATCTATCTCTAAATGCTTTTAGATGATTTACATCTACTTTTTTTACTTGGTGAGCGATATTCATACCTTCAGCAGCACTTCCCATTCCATAACCTTTTACAGTTTTTGCTAAGATTACAGTTGGTCTTCCTGTTGTTTCTGTTGCTCTTTTAAATGCAGCATAAACTTTAACTGGATCGTGTCCACCTCTATTTAATTTCCAAATATCATTGTCACTTAAATTTTCAACTAACTTTGCAGTTTCAGGGAATTTATTAAAGAAGTTTTCTCTTGTGTATGCTCCACCTTTTTGTTTAAAGTTTTGATACTCTCCATCAACCGTTTGTTCCATCAATTCAAGAAGTTTTCCTGATGTATCTTTTTCAAGTAAAGTATCCCATAATCCACCCCAGATAACTTTTAGAACTTCCCATCCAGCTCCTCTAAATTCACCTTCAAGTTCTTGGATTATTTTTCCATTTCCTCTTACTGGACCATCAAGTCTTTGTAAGTTACAATTTATAACAAAAATTAAGTTATCTAAACCTTCACGTGCTGCCATTCCAATAGCTCCAAGTGATTCAGGTTCATCACATTCACCATCTCCCATAAAGCAATAAACTTTTTGTGCACTACAATCTTTGATACCTCTATTTGTAAGGTATTTTAAAAATCTTGCTTGATAAATAGCTTGTAATGGTCCAAGTCCCATTGAAACTGTTGGAAACTGCCAATATGAAGGCATTAGTTTTGGGTGAGGATATGATGATAATCCATCATTAAATGCTTCTTGTCTAAAGTTATCCATTTGATCTTCAGTGAATCTTCCTTCTAAGAAACTTCTTGCATAAATACCAGGGCTTATATGTCCTTGGAAGAAGATTAAATCTCCACCATCTTTCTCATTTGGTGCTCTAAAAAAGTGATTAAAAGCAACATCATAAAGTGTAGCAGATGATTGGAAAGATGCAATATGCCCTCCAAGATCTAAGCCTTTATTTGAAGCTCTTTGTACCATAATTTGTGCATTCCATCTAATGATAGATCTTATTTTTCTCTCTAAATCCATATTTGCTGGCATTTTTGGTTCTTCATTTGGAGAAATTGTATTTATGTAAGCTGTTGTTGCACTATATGGTAAATGTGCTCCACTTCTTCTTGATTTGTCAATTAATTTTTCTAATAGAAAATGGGCTCTCTCTACCCCTTCTTCTTCTATTATAGCTTCTAAGGCTTCAATCCATTCTTGTGTTTCAAGAGGATTAACATCTTCTAAATTTAATGTTGGCATATAAACTCCCTTTATAAAAGTTATCTTAATTTTTTAAATTAATTTGCAATTTTAATCTATTATAAATTATAATTCACTTATATAAATTTTTTTAGGATAAATATAAATGATATTCAATAATAAATTTAGACTGATTATATCACATAATCATAGCGCAAAAGTTAACTCAAATATAGATAACACACTATTTAAAAATTTTAAAGAGACTGATTTACCAATATTAAGAATATACTCGTGGCAGAACTCAATTACATTTGGTGCTGGACAGAATCCAGAAGATTATCAAAATTTTATAAAGGAGTATAAAAACAATTATTCAAAAAGAATAACTGGTGGTGGAGTTTTATTTCATGGACATGATATTTCATATTCACTAATACTTCCATCACAAATGATAGAAAATAAAAATGTAAAAGAGACTTATGAGTTAATTTGTAAGTTCATAATAACTTTTTATAATGATATTGGATTAAATGCTTCTTTTGCAAAAGATATAAAAGAGATAACTTTAAGTAAAAGTCCTTTTTGTCAAGTAGGATTTGAGGCTTATGATATTATAATAAATGGACAGAAGATAGGTGGGAATGCACAAAAAAGAGCAAAAAAAGTAATTTTTCAACATGGCTCAATTCCAATAAAGAATGTAAAGAATGATGAGAAATATGGTACAAGCTTGGAGAGTTTTAGTATAAAATTAGAGTTTAAAGAAGCAATAGAAAAACTAAAAGAAGCATTTGAAAAAACTTTTGATGCAAAACTTGTAAATTCAGAATTGAATGAAGATGAATTAAAAATATATAATGAATTATGTAAGGAATAAACAAAATGACACAACAAATGAAATTAAATCAATCAGCAAATTTTAAAAAACCAGAGTGGTTAAGAAAGAAATTAACTCCACACACACAAGTAGAAATGGAGAGTCTGCTTAAAGATGTAGGTGGATTACATACAATCTGTCAAGAAGCAAAATGTCCAAACATAAGTGAATGTTTTGCAAATAAAAATGCTACATTTTTAATCTTAGGAAATATTTGTACAAGAAGATGTACATACTGTAATGTTACAACAGGACGTCCAAATGGAGTAGATTTAAGTGAAGTTCAAAAAGTTACAACTTCAGTTTTAAGACTTGGGCTTAAATTTGTAGTTATTACAAGTCCAGCAAGAGATGACTTATCTGATGGTGGAGCAGAGCAATTTTACAAAGTTACAAAAGATATTATAGAAAAATCTCCACAAACAAAAGTTGAGATTTTAATTCCTGATTTTAGAGGGAATGAAGATAGCTTAAAAAGAGTTATTGATTCAGGTGCTACAATAATTGGACATAATGTTGAAACAGTACCTAGTTTATATAGAATACGACGAAATGGAACTTATGAAAGAAGTTTAGAAGTTTTAAGAAAGTTAAAAGAACTTGGTGGAGACAAAGTTAAAACAAAAAGTGCTTTAATGGTAGGACTTGGAGAAACAGAAGAAGAAATGGTTCAAGTCTTTAAAGATTTGTTAAATGTTGGGTGTAAATTTTTAAGTATAGGACAGTATCTCGCACCTAGTGGAGATTATGAAAAAGTTATTGAGTATGTAAAACCCGAACAATTCCTAAAATATGAGAAATTAGCTTATGATTTAGGATTTGAATTTGTGAAAGCAAGTCCTTATGCAAGAAGTTCATATATGGCACATCATTATTTAAATATGGCTTCTGCTTTGTAATTAATAATAATTTACAAAATATTATTATATAATCTAACTTTAATAAATGATTTAAAATAAAGGTAATTGATTTACCTTTATTTTTTTACTTGATTTTTTTTAATTTAGAAATTAATATTAAGGAGTCTTCTTGAGTGAGCAAATAGATAAAAACGAGACTCTTTCAAATGAAATTGAAGATATTCTATCTCAAGATAACATAGATAAACATCAGCTACTAGATAAACTTAAACTTTTAAATCAGTATAAAAGAGCTTTGGATGAAAGCTCAATAGTTTCAAAAACTGATATTAAAGGTATCATAACTTATACAAATAATAACTTTTGTGAAATTTCAGGCTATACAAAAGAAGAATTGATAGGTAAACATCATAATATAATAAGACATCCAGATATGTCAAAAGAAGTTTTTGAAGAGTTATGGAAAGTAATTGCAAAAAAAGAAATATTTAAAGGAATTATTAAAAATAAAAGAAAAGATGGTAGCGCTTACTATGTAGATACTACTATTATTCCAATACTTGATAATGAAGATAATATTATTGAATTTATGGCAATAAGATTTGATATTACAAAAATATATGAACAAGAAAAAATTATTCAAGAACAATATTTAGATGAATTAACTAATTTACCAAATAGAATGAAACTTCTAAAAGATATAAAAAAATCAGAATATTCAAAAGTAGCACTTATAAATATAAATAGATTTAGAGATATAAATAATTTTTATGGTTTTGAAGCTGGTGATAAAGTTATTCAAAAGTTTGCATCTATTCTTAAAAAGTTGACACCCTCAAATTTATTTTTATACAAACTATCAAATGATATTTTTGCAATATTATCTCAAGATGAAGGTATGTTAGATGATCTAAAGTATTTTTGTAAAAATATTATAGAAAAGATTGCACAAAATCCAATTTTAGTTGGTAATAATAGTTTTTATATAAATGTTACAATAGGTGTTGCTTGTAATTGTCTAGATAATAATTCAAACCTACTATCAAAAGCTGAATATGCTGTAAGAATTGCTAGAAAAAAAGGTCATGCCATACTATTCTTAGATGAAAATATAGAGTTATATAATAAGCTAAAAGAGAATAGAGAATTAGTTGAAGAGTTAAAAAATGTTTTAGAAAATAATAATCTATTACTTTATGGTCAAAAAATGATAAATAACTTTACTGGTGAAGAGAAATATGAAACTCTTATGAGATTAAAGTTAAGTGATGGCTCTATACTATCTCCTTTTAAATTTTTAGAAGAAGCAAAAAAATCAAAACTATATCTTAATATGACAAGAATGATAGTTAAAAAAGCTTGTGAATATTTTCAAGGTAAAAATATAGGTTTTAGTATTAATCTAACTTTAGAAGATTTAAAAGATCAATATACGATGGATTTTATTTATAATACACTTCTTAGAACAAAAACAGCAGAACTTATAGCTTTTGAAATAGTTGAAAGTGAAGGAATTGAAAATTTTGAAGAAGTTGGTAATTTTATAAAAAGAGTTAAACAATTAGGTTGTAAAGTTGCTATAGATGATTTTGGAACTGGATATTCAAATTTTGAATATATTATCAAACTTGATGTTGATTATGTAAAGATAGATGGTTCTTTAATAAAAAATGTAGATACAGATGAACATTTATATCTTACAGTGAAAGCTATTGTAAATTTTGCAAAAGCTTTAAATATAAAAACTGTTGCAGAATTTGTTCATAATAAAGAAGTTTTTGATATTGTTCAAGAATTAAATATAGATTATTCTCAAGGTTATTATCTACATCAACCAGAAGAGTTAAAATAAACTCTTCTACTTTTTATTCTATATCTTTAAAAAACTCTTCCATTGAAGTATTAAATAACTTAGAGAGTTTGAGTAAATGAACTAAATTAAAATGCTTTCCATGTGCATTGTTTTCAGTATTTGCATAAAATCCTGAAGATTTTTGTCCAATAGATAAAGCAACTTCTAATTGACTTAAATTTCTCTCTTTTCTTAATCTTTTAACATTCTTTGAAATCTGCTTAAAATATTCTTCAATTTCTTCTTCTGTAACTATTTCTGGTAAATTTAACATATTATTCCTATAGAAATTATTTCTATAAGAGTATTTTAAAAATAACTTATATACAATCTTCTAAAGAAATCATTTCTATAGGAATAATTATGAATAAAGAAAAAGAAATCATTTTAGATGATTATGCATTCTTAGTGAGTCAAACAGATGAAAAAGGAATTATAGAATTCGCAAATGAAGATTTTTGTAAAGTTGCTGAATATAGTATTGATGAATTAATTGGACAACCTCATAATATTGTAAGACATCCTGATATGCCCAAAAGTGCATTTGAAGATTTATGGAATACTATAAAAAATGATAAAATTTGGACAGGATATGTAAAAAATACTACGAAGTCTGGTGGATTTTATTGGGTTTTTGCAACAATTTATCCCACTTTATTATCTAATGGTAAAAAAGGATATCTTTCTTGTAGAAAAAAAGCAACTTCTAAAGAGATAGAAATAGCTATAAATTTATATAAAATTTAAGAATAGATCACTTTCAAGAATATTATATTCATGAACTAGAAGAGTTAATTAAACTCTTTTAGTTGTGATTTATCTCTTTATCTAAATAGTAACCAGTATATGAACCACTATTTTTATGATTTTTTGCCATAAATTCTGGTGTTCCTTCATCTACAATTTTTCCACCTTTGCTTCCACCTTCTGGACCTATATCTATAACCCAATCAGAGTTTTTTATAACATCAAGGTTATGTTCTATTACAAGTACAGAATTTCCTAAATCAACTAAATGATGAAGAACTTTTGTTAGTCTGTCCACATCAGCAAAATGAAGTCCAGTTGTAGGCTCATCTAATACATAAAGAGTATTTCCTGTATCTTTTTTACTTAATTCTTTGCTTAGCTTTATTCTTTGTGCTTCTCCACCTGATAGTGTGATGGCATTTTGCCCTAAAGTTATATATCCAAGTCCTACATCACTTAAAGTTTGAAGTTTCGCTTTAAGTTTAGGTACTTTTATAAAAAATTCTAAAGCTTCATCAACACTCATATTTAGAACATCAGATATATTTTTACCTTTGTACATTATCTCTAAAGTTTGAGCATTATATCTTTGTCCATGACAAGCATCACACTTAACCATAATATCTGGTAAAAAGTGCATTTCTATTTTTATTTCACCTTCTCCTTGACATTTTTCACATCTTCCACCTTTTACATTAAATGAAAAACGACCGATTTTATATCCTCTTAAATTTGCCTCTTTTGTTTTAGCAAATAAATCTCTTACTTCATCCATAAGTCCAGTATAAGTTGCAGGATTACTTCTTGGAGTTCTTCCTATTGGGCTTTGGTCAAGATAGATAACTTTATCTAATTTTTCAAGTCCCTCTATTTCTACTCCATCTACTTTTTTAACTTTTCTTGCACGATTTAAAAGTTCTTGTGCAACAGGAAGTAGGGTCTGCAATATAAGCGATGATTTTCCACTTCCACTAACTCCTGTTATTGAAACTAAATTTTTAAGAGGAATTTTCACATCAAGATTTTTTATGTTGTTTATATTTACATTTTTGATCTCTATAAACTCTTTTTGTGGACGGTTGTGAGCATACTCTATTCTTTTTGCTTCTGTTACATACAGTGCTGTTAAAGTTTTTGCTTTTTTCATTTCTTTTAGTGTTCCAGCAAATACTACTTCTCCACCAAATTTTCCTGCATTTGGACCAATATCAACTATGAAATCAGCTGATTGAATTGTTTCTTTATCATGTTCTACAACAATAACTGTATTACCTTTTTGTTGTAATGCTCTTAAAGTATTTATTAGTTTACTTGTATCCCTTTCATGAAGTCCAATAGATGGTTCATCAAGTACATACATAACTCCTGTTAGTCCACTTCCAATTTGAGAAGCAACTCTTATCCTTTGGGCTTCTCCTCCACTTATAGTTCTGGCATCTCTTCCTAAAGTTATATATCCTAAACCAACATCAAAAAGAAAAAATATTCTTTCTCTTATCTCTTTTAAAATAGGTGCTGCAATCATTTTATTTTGTTCAGATAAGTACTCAAAATTTTTTTCATCTTGAAAAAATTTATGTGAATCTTCAATAGGTATATTTAATAAATCAGGAATAGTTTTTTGTGCGACAAAAACACTTTGAGAAGAAGGCTTTAATCTATTTCCTCCACATGAATCACACTTCTTCTCTGTCATATATTCAGCCATCTCTTTTTCATCTTTTATCATATCATAAGCTAATTTTATGATACCTTCCCATTTTCTTGTAAGTTTATGTCTTTTCCAGAAAAATGAGAAATCTTCAGCACTTCCATGTAGTATTGCTTTTTTTTGATAATCTTCAAGCTCACAAAAAGGAATTTTAGTATTTATTTGCATACTTTCACAAAATGCCATAAGCATTTTAAAGTAAAAACCTTTGTTAAAACCATAAATGATTTTTATAGCTCCATTTTCAATATCTAAATCTTCATTTATTATTTTTTTCATATCAAGAGTATAACGAATGCCTAAACCATCACAAGAACTACAAGCACCTTTTGGTGAGTTAAAAGAAAATGACAATGGTTCAAGTGGTTCAAATGATATTTTACAGTCAAAACAAGCCATATGTTCAGAGTAATGAATACTTTTTTGTGTACTTAATTCTTCATAATTCGCTATTTCAATTTCTAATTCTCCAAAACTCTCTTTTAATCCTTTTTCAACATCTTGTGCAATCCTATCTTTATTTTCATCTTTTATTGTAACTCTATCTATAACCACTTTAATAGTATGCATTTGTGTTTTTGATAACTCAATATCTTCATCAAGTCTTACCATAACACCATCTATTATTGCTCTTACATATCCTTTACCTCTAAGGCTTTCTAGTAAATCAGCAAAGCTCCCTTTTTTTCTATTGATAAGTGGTGCTAAAATAATAAGTTTTGAATCTTCTGGTAAAGATAAAACTTGTTCTATAATATCACTAACACTCATTTGTGAGATGGGTTTTCCACATTGATGACAGTGTTGTTTTCCAACTCTTGCATATAAAAGTCTAAAATAGTCGTAAATTTCAGTAATTGTTCCAACAGTTGAACGAGGATTTTTTGATGTTGTTTTTTGATCAATTGCAATTGCTGGAGTTAAACCTTCTATTCTTTCAACATCAGGTTTTCCAACTTTATCCAAGAACTGTCTTGCATAAGAAGATAAAGACTCTATATATCTTCTTTGACCTTCAGCATAAAGTGTATCAAAAGCTAAAGTTGATTTTCCACTTCCACTAAGTCCTGTAAATACTATAAGCTTATTTTTTGGGATTTCTAAGTTTATATTTTTTAGATTATTCTCTTTTGCATTAAAAATTTTTATTGTATCACTCATATATTGCCTTTAAAATTTTAAAGCTAATATTATAGGATAGTTTTGTTAATAGTTTTGTAAATTTACTTAATATTTCAAGGCTTTAGCCTTGGAATATTAAAACACTGTTTTATAAATTGTAACTATTAGTACAAGAAGGTTTAAAAGTAAAACAAATGATTTATATGAAGTAGCTTTTGTTCTCTCTTTTATCTTTATTCCAAAATATACACCAATAAGAGAACCAATACCGATTATTGCACCTTCATAATATAACATATTTCCATAAATTGAAGTAGAAATAAAACCTCCAATTGAAGAAAAAATTACGAAAAATAGTCCTAAAGCAGTTGCTACTTTTAAATCATATTTTAAGAATCCAACTAAAATAGGAAGTAATACTAATGAACCACCAATTCCTATACTCATAGCTAAAATTCCAACAAAATAACCAATAACTAAAAGTACAAATATACCTTTGTCTTCTTTTTGAGCAGTTGAATAAGCAGGTGCTCTAAATAGAGTGTAAATTGTATATAAAAGTGCAGTTATAAAAAGATATTGAAGGTAGATATCTGGAACTTTTGGTAAAAAATAACCACTCGTAGCTCCACCTAAACTAGCTCCTAATCCTAATATAACACCATCTCTTACTAAGCCTTTAATTTTCTTTGAATTTAAAAAAGAACCATAAATTGAAGAGAATACCATTTGCATAATAGATATTGAAACTGCTTCTTTCATTCCATAGTTTGCAAGTAATAACATAGGGATTAATATACTTCCTCCTCCAATACCAAAAAAACCAGAAGTAAAACCCGTGATAAGCCCAAAAGCTATTAACCCAAATTCCATAATTAACCTTTTTTATTAATTTTTAATGTTTCAATAAAAGATTGGTACTCTTTTTCTAATACTTCATTCTTTTCATTTATATTACAGTCACAATTTTCATTTTTTACATTACTTTCTAAAATAGAAATTCTCTCTATTAGATACTTAAACATCTCTTTATTGATATCAGGTAATTCATTGTGAGCTAGTTTATCTTTAGAGTTATCTTTTCTTTCATCTTTTTTAATAATTCTTGCAGGAACTCCAACAGCAGTTGAATTTTCAGGTACATCTACAACTACAACAGAGTTTGCTCCTATTTTTGAGTTTGCTCCAATAGTAATATTTCCTAAAACTTTTGCTCCACTTCCTAAAACAACATTGGATTTAACAGTTGGATGACGTTTACCTTTATTTAGACTAACTCCACCTAAAGTTACACCTTGATAAATTAAAACATCATCTTCAACTATAGCAGTTGCTCCAATAACTACTCCTATAGCATGATCAATAAAAACTCTTCTTCCAATAGTTGCTGCTGGATGAATATCTGTTTTAGTAAAAAAAGATGATATTCCAGAAACAACTCTTGCTAATTTTTTAAAACCTTTATAATATAAATTATTTGCTATTCTATGATTTATTATTGCCCAAACACCAGGATAATTAAAAAATATCTCAAAGTTTGATTCTAAAACTGGATCATTTAACTTTGGAACAGAAAAATCTTCTTTTAACTGTTTCCATAAAGATAGTTTTTCACTATCTTTTTTTGATTCTTCACTCGTCGTCATAATAACTCCAGATAGTCTTTAAATAGCTGTTATCACTTAGATATTTTTGTAGAATTTCATAAGTTTCTATTGATACACTTCTTCTTAAAATTGTTTGGATTTCTTCTGTATCATAATCTATATCTTCTAAAATATCTATGATTTTTTGTGATTCTAAAATATGTTCAAGTGCAACTTCTCCATCTTTAAATACTACATTTACTTCTGTTGGATGAGAAAAAAGATTATGTTTCATTCCTAAAGTATCCTGATATGCTCCAACATTAAAGAATCCTAAAAAATAATCTTCTTTATTTAGATTTACATCATGTAAGTATAGAGGTTTTTTTATATCGAAAGGTATTTCTCCATCACTATCACAAGTAATATCCCATAAAGATGCACTTCTTGTTGGTTTTTCATCAAGGTGAGTTATTGGCATAATTGGGAATTCTTGATTTATTCCCCAATAATCAGGTAAAGATTGAAATAAAGAAAAATTTAAAAGATATTTTTCTTGAATATTTTTATCAAATCTTTTTAACTCTTCATAATCATCAATTTGAAGTAATGAAATAGCTTTTTTTATAATTTGATGAGTTAATATTTCAGCATTTGATCTATCTTGTAAATCAATATATCCTAAATCAAATAGAGTTAATAAAGACTCAAGATGATCAATACTATCATGCATAAACTCATAAGCTGTTTTCTTAGTCATATCTTTAAATAGTTCATTTAACTCTGCAATTAAAGGTGGGTTTTTCTCTTTTAATTTTAGATGGCTTATCTCATATTCAGCTGAAAATAGTTCTAAAACAGGAGTTATAAGTACAGTTGAAGCGGCACTTATAAATCTTCCTGATTCAGTGAAAATATTTGGTTCTTCAACACCTTTTTGTCTAGCAATCTCTTTTAATGTAAATACAACATCACTTGCAAATTCTCTTAATGAGTAAAATCTAGTTCTTTCATAAGCACTATATTCTACACTTAATCCACCTCCAATATTTATTGAAGATAGATTTTTTGCTCCTAAATTTTTAAGTTCTGCATAAATATGTCCAGATTCTCTTAAAGCTTTTTTTAATGGTTTTATAGAGTTCATAGCTGAACCTATATGAAAGTGAATCATTGTAAGTAAATCTTCAAGATTATTGTCTTGCATAAGTTCAAAAGCTTCTAATATTTCTGTTGATGTAAGTCCAAATTTAGAATCAATTCCTCCACTTTTTGCCCAAGCACCACTTCCTCCACTGTGAAGTCTTACTCTTAAACCAACATTTGGAGCTTCTAGTTTAGTCTCTTTTAAAACTTCAACTATCATTTCTAATTCATTTAAACCTTCAATAATTACAGTTATATGATGCCCCATACTTTTTGCTATAAAACAAAGATGTATCATCTCTTTATCTTTAAAGCCATTGATTGTAATTGGACTTCCCATATTATTATATGTCATAGCAATAATTAGTTCAGCTTTACTTCCAGCTTCAAGTCCATAATTGTATTTTTTACCAGCACTTATTAATGGGTGAATAAAATTTGGTAATTGATTTACTTTTAAAGGAAATACTGCATTAAAAGTACCTTTATAGTCATATTCTTTTATACTTGCATTAAAGGTATTAAAAAGAGTTTTTATCTGTTTTTTTGTTATATGAGGGAACCTTAAAAGTAAAGGTCCTTTAAACCCTTGTTTTCTTACATTTTTTACAATTGATATTAAAGATGGATTACTATCATAATCAACCTTTACTAAACCATCTTCAATAAAAAAATTATTATCAGACCAAATGTCTATACCATATTTATTTTTCAACTAAAAACTCCTCTAATGCAATATTTTTTTCTTCTTTTGTATCTAAATTTTTAATAAAAATTGTATTATTTTTTAACTCATTTTCACCAATAAGTGCAACAATATTACAGTTTAATTTCTCTGCTATTGAAAAGTGTTTTCCAAAACTTCTACTTGAATACTCTATATAGGTTTTGGTATTTTTCCTTTTTTGAATAGCTATTTCAAAAGCCTTATTTTGTGAAGATTCATCTAAACTGCCAATATAAATAAAATCTTCTTTTTGCTTTTTAATTTTAACTAATTCAAGTAATCTTTCAATTCCTATAGCAAAACCAATTCCTGCAGTACTTTTACCACCTAAAAATTCCACAAGTCTATCATATCTCCCTCCACCAGCAATAGCACTTTGAGAACCTATTTCATTGCTTATAAACTCAAAAGCTGTTTTGTTGTAGTAATCAAGACCTCTTACTAAATTTGAATCAATTTCATATGAAATATTATTAAAAGTTAAAATCTCTTTTAACTTTTCAAAATCACTATTACAAGAGCTACATAAACTATTTGTTATTTTAGGAGAGTTAATAAGCAATTTTTGACAAGATTCAACTTTACAGTCAAGTATTCTAATAGGATTTGTTAAAAGCCTTTTATTACAATCATCACAAAGTTTATCTTTAAATGTTGAAATATGTTTTATTAGATTCTCTTTATATTTTGGCATACATTCAATACAACCTAAAGAGTTTAATTTTAGAGTAAATCCAATATCAAAAAAATCTAAAATCTCTTTTATTAACATTATAATATTTGCATCTTCATAAACATTATTTACTCCAAAAACTTCACAACCAAATTGGTGAAATTCTCTTAATCTTCCTTTTTGTGGACGCTCATATCTAAACATTGCTCCATAATAAAACCATCTATAAATTCCCCCAGCACGGTCAAGTTTTTTTTCTACAAAGTGTCTTACAACTCCAGCTGTTCCTTCAGGTCTTAAGCAAACATCATTTTCACCTTTATCAATAAATTGATACATCTCTTTATTTACAATATCACTACTTTCTCCAACACTTCTTTTAAATAGTGCGGTTTCTTCTAAAAGTGGAGTTTCTATATATGAAAATCCATATTTTTCTGCAATTTTTGAAGCATTCTCAATAAAATATGTAAATAAAATACTATCTTCATTTACAATATCTTTCATTCCTCTTAAACTTTGAATAGTTTTTGTGCTACTTTGCATTTATAAAATCCTCTATTTGTTTCTCAATTTCTTCTATTTTTTGCCCTGCATCAATAAATATATGCTCAATATTTATACTTTTAATAACTGCTTTCATTCTACTTTGAATTGACATTAGATAATCAATACCCCTTTTCTCTATACTATCATTCTCTTTTTTTGAGAGTCTGTTAATCAATTCATCTTTACTTAATTCAAGTAAAATTATCTTGTTTGGAAAATTATTTTGTGTTGCAAAACGATTTAATTCAAGTAATTTCTCAATATTCTCATCTTTAGCATAAGCAATCCCAGAGATAAATGATCTATCTGAAATTATAAGTTTGTCTAAATTTGGTATAATTACTTCTTGTGTATGTTCAGCACGATCTGCTAAAAATAAAAACATCTCAGCAATATTTGAATTTGCTTCTCCATTTAATATTATTTGACGAAGTTTACTTCCTAGAACTGTTCCTCCAGGTTCTTTTGTAAAAATTGCATTCTTAAATTTATTTCTTAAAATTTCTAATTGGGTTGATTTTCCAGCTGTATCAATACCTTCTATGCTTACATACATTCAATTATCCTTTTTGGAACTAAATGTTCAAAACTTCCTTTAAATCTTATGATTTCTCTAACTATAGTAGAACTTACAAAAGCATGTTCAAGCGTTGGCATTAAGTAAACTGTTTCTAAATTTTTATTTATTGAAGAGTTTGCATATCCCATTTGTAGTTCAAATTCAAAATCACTAACAGCTCTTAAACCTCTAATAATAGTATTTATTTTAAGTTCTTGTGCAAAATCAACAAGCAATGTATCAAACCCAATAACTTGAACATTTGATAAATGTTCTGTTGCCGCTTTTACAAATTCAACTCTTTTTGAATGAGAAAACATAGGTTTCTTTAACTCACTTTTTGCAACACTGATGATTACTTCATCAAAAATCTTTGTTGCTCTTTCTATAATATCTAAATGTCCAATTGTTATTGGATCAAAAGTACCACTATAAATAGCTTTTTTATATGAACCTATATAATCATATTTATTTTTCATATTTATTTCCATCTTTTGTATAAATTATTTTCAATTTTTAGTAAATCAAGCCATTTACCAATTATAAAATTTTCCATTTCTTCTAAGCTTTGTTGTGAACTATAATATCCTAAAATTGGTGGTGCAATAGTAACTCCAAGTTTTGATAGTTTTAACATATTTTTTAACGATATTGTATTAAAAGGTAGCTCTCTTGGAGCTATAATAATTTCTCTTTTTTCTTTTAACATTACACTAAAAGCTCTTGTTATTAAACTATCAGCTATACCTACTGTACATTTAGCTAATGTGTTTTGTGAACATGGAATAATAATCATTTTATCAACTTTGAAAGATCCAGAGGCTAAACTTGCACCAATATTTTTATCTTTAAATATTGTGATATTTTTATCATCTTTAAAAATATCTTTAATTTTTATACCATTTTCCAATTTTAAAGCTTTTTTTGAATTTTTAGAAAAAACTAAAAAAAGCTCTATATCTTTTGGAATTTGTTTTATAAACTTTAAAGCAAGATTTACTCCACTAGCCCCACTAATTGCAACTGTTAATCTCAAAAAAACCTCTAAATTAATTAAATTATAAAAACATTTATACTACCAAAAAAAAGCTTTGAGTTTTATTTTGTATTTTGTATATTTTAAAACTTACTGTATAAGCTTTTATAAATCAATTAATAGATAACATTTTGTATAAATTAAATTATTTAAACTATTACAAAATTAGGAGATAAATATGTCTAAAATATTTACCTATGTTAGGAAAAATCAGAATAATGAATTATATACTAAAGATCAAAAAGATTTTATAGATAGTTATATAAAAAAAAATAACTTGACTGTTAATAAAAGTATTGAAATCGAAATAAATCGACCTTCTCAAGAAAAAAATATTGTTCATTTTTTAGAAAATTGTGAAAAGAACTCTACAATTATTGTTTCAAATTTAAATGTTTTTGGAAGAACTATAGATAGAATTTTAGAAATTGTTAAATTTTTACTTTCAAATAAAATTAGAATAGTTGTTGTTGAACAAAATTTAGATTTCTTTGATGATAATGATAAACTTACACAGATGATTTTAAGTATTATATCAATGACTATAAATTTAGAAAAAGAGCTTATGAGTCTTAGAACAAAAGAGGCATTAAATGCTAAAAAACAAGATGGAATAGCTTTAGGAAAACCAAAAGGAACCATTCAAAAATCAAAATTTGATTTACAAAGAGATAAAATCGAAGAGCTTTTAGGAGTTGGTTTGAGTGTAAGAAAAATAGCTAAATTGTTGGGATACAATAATCATATTGGTTTAAATAATTATGTAAAAAAAAGAGCTATAAAAGAGCATGTTAAGGCTTTAAAAGAGGTATAAATCCTCTTTTTATTAAAAATATTGTAAAATCAAATATCAAATTAAATGGAGTTTTTATGAAGGTATTATTATTAAAAGATGTAAAAAGTTTAGGAAAAGCTGGAGAAATAAAAGAAGTAGCTGATGGTTATGGTAAAAATTTTTTAATAGGAAAAGGTTTAGCTTTACATGCAACTACAGAAGTTTTAAATAGACATAAAGCCGAACAAAAAAGATTAGCACAAAAAGAAGAAGAAGAAATAGCAAATGCTAAAGAATTAGCAGAAAAAATAAATTCTACAAAACTTACAATTAAACATAAAGTTGGAGCAAATAATCAATTAATAGGTAGTGTAACAAATAAAGAAATAAGTGAAGAATTAGAAAAACAATTTTCGATTATGATTGATAAAAAAAATATTAGTATTGATAATAAAATTAAACATTTAGGTATCTTTGAAGTAAATTGTAAATTGGGGCACTCTATAACTGCAAATTTAAAAATTGATATTATAGCTGAGTAAAAAATGTTTCACGCAACTACTATACTTGCTTATAAAGGGGCTAATAAAGCCGTAATTGGTGGAGATGGACAGGTTACTTTTGGAAATTCTGTTTTAAAAGGAAATGCTACAAAGATAAGAACACTTTATCAAGGAAAAGTTTTAGCTGGATTTGCAGGAAGTACAGCTGATGCTTTTAATCTTTTTGATATGTTTGAAGTTCATTTAGAAGCTTCAAAAGGTGATTTATTAAAATCTGTTATTGCTTTTTCAAAAGAGTGGAGAAAAGATAAAGTTTTAAGAAGATTAGAAGCTATGATGATAGTTTTAAATAAAGAGAGAATATTTATTTTAAGTGGAAATGGTGATGTAGTTGAGCCTGAAGATGGAGAAATAGCATCTATTGGAAGTGGTGGAAACTTTGCTATTAGTGCAGCAAGAGCTTTGGCTAAACATTCAAATTTAGATGAAGAAGATTTAGTAAGAGAAAGTTTAATGATAGCTGGAGAACTTTGTATATATACAAATCAAAATATAAAAATATTAAAGTTAGAGGATTAAAAATATTATGGATATGACACCAAAGCAAATTGTTGCTTATTTAGATGATTACATCATTGGGCAACGAGATGCTAAAAAAACTATTGCATTGGCTTTGAGAAATAGATATAGAAGAATGCAAGTTGAACCAAAACTTCAAGAAGAAATTATGCCAAAAAATATTCTTATGATTGGAAGTACAGGAGTTGGTAAAACAGAGATTGCTAGAAGATTAGCAAAAATGATGGGATTACCATTTGTAAAAGTTGAAGCTAGTAAATATACAGAAGTTGGTTTTGTAGGACGTGATGTTGAATCTATGGTTAGAGATTTACTTTATGAATCAATCTCTCTTGTAACTAAAGAATTTGAAGAAAAAATAAAAGATAAAATAGATGAAGAAGTTACTAAAAAAATAGTTGAGAAATTAGTTCCTCCATTACCTGAAGCAGCAAGTGATAGTGCAAAAGAAGCATTTATAAAAACTTATAATCTAATGGAAAAAAAATTATTAAGTGGAGATTTAGACGATAAAAAAATTGAGATTGAAGTTCCAAAAAAAACTCATGTTGAGATAATTGATTCAAGTTTACCTTTTGATATGAGTTCTATGCAAGAAAGCCTAAATAAAATGCTTGGAAGTCTAAATAAAGATAAAATCAAAAAAGAAGTTACTATAAAAGATGCAAAAATTTTATTAAGAGATGTTGCTAGTGATGGATTGCTTGATACAGAAGCTATAAAAATTGAAGCTATAAAAAGAGCTGAAAATGGTGGTATTATATTTATTGATGAGATAGATAAAATAGCAACAAGCAAGAAAAATAATGGTTCAGATCCATCAAAAGAGGGAGTTCAAAGAGATTTACTTCCAATAGTTGAAGGAAGTAGTGTTCAAACAAAATTTGGACAAGTAAAAACTGATCATATATTGTTTATAGCTGCGGGAGCTTTTCATGTATCAAAACCTAGTGATTTAATTCCAGAGCTTCAAGGAAGATTTCCTTTGAGAGTAGAGTTAGAATCTTTAGATGAAGAAGCACTTTATAAAATTTTAACAAATACTAAAAATTCGCTTTTAAGACAGTATAGAGCACTTTTAGATGTTGAAGGTGTAGAATTAGAGTTTGATGACAAAGCAATAAGAGCCTTTGCAAAATATTCAGTTTTAGCTAATGAAAAAACTGAAGATATAGGTGCAAGAAGACTTCATACTGTTATTGAAAAAGTTATAGAAGATATATCTTTTGATGCTGATGAGAAAAAAGGAACAAAAGTTATTGTTGATGAAAATTTGGTTTCACAAAAATTAGAAAAAATTGTGGATAATGTTGATATTACTAGATACATATTGTAGATTAATAATATTTTGCTAAAATGTGTGTTTTAATTAAAAAAGAGGGGAATATATGAAAGTAATAACTTTTTGTCAAGTTGATGATACAATTTTTAATCCAGAATTTCACGTTGAGTCTTTTCACTCAAAAAGTGAAGATAAAGCAGATATTGCTATTTTAGACATAGAATCAATATTTGAGTATGAAGAAAATAAACATAGTGTTTGTAAAGATAAATTTGTAAGTATTGCAATAATTGAAGACGAAGGTGATTATGATGCCTTTAAAAATTTTGGAATAGATGCTTGGATAAAAAGTGCTGATATTTCTCAAATAAATAATCTAATAAATCTTTTAAATAAAAGATTTTTATCATAAGGATTTTCCATTATTATTGATACACACTGCCATTTAGATAACTCTCAATATTATGAAGATATTGATGAAGTTATCAAAAAAGCACTAGAAAATGGTATAAAAGCTTTTTTAATACCAGGTGCTGATTTAAAAGATTTACCAAGAGCAATAGAATTGTCAGAAAAATATAATGAAGTATATTTTGCTGTGGGAGTACATCCATATGATATAGATGGGTTTGATGAAAATATTATGGAAAAATATGTAACTCATCCAAAATGTATTGCTATTGGTGAGTGTGGGTTAGATTATTATCGACTACCTGAAGATGAAGTTGAAAAAATAGAAAATGTAAAAAGACAAAAAGAGGTTTTTATTGCTCAAGTTAAATTTGCAATAAAACATAACAAACCTCTAATTATTCATATACGTGAAGCTTCAAATGATTCTAGACAAATATTGATAGATTACGAAGCAAGAAAAGTAGGTGGAGTTTTACATTGTTATAACGCAAGTGAACATTTACTCATGTTGGCAGAACATAATTTTTATTTCGGTATAGGTGGAGTTTTAACATTTAAAAATGCAAAAAAATTAGTTGAAATTTTACCAAAAATTCCACAAAATAAACTTTTAATAGAAACAGATGCTCCATATTTAACTCCACATCCATATCGTGGTATTAGAAATGAACCATATTATACAGTCTTTGTAGCAGACAAAATGTCTGAACTTTTAGATTTAAGTAAGGTTGAAATAGAAGATATTACAACAAAAAATGCTAAAAATTTATTTAAAGAATTTTCTAATATTTCTTAGATATAATCTAGATATTCAAAATAAAGAGAGGTACTTTTGAAAAAACTAGTCTTAATAATACTACTCTTAAGTACTTCAGTTTATGCAAACTTTTTTACTAATGAAGATTATAAAGTTTTAGATGAACTTGGAGTTCCAAAAGAATTACTTACTTCTTCTTCTTTTCTTTCAAAATATAAAGATTTATCAACACAAAAAAAGATTAAATATTATGATAATTTAATTAAGAAATCTTTATTGAATGCAAAAATAGTAAGAGAAGAGTTAGAAAATGAAAAGTTACCTAGTAATTTATTTTTTCTACCACTTATAGAATCAAGTTATGTTAATCAAATAAGTAAAAAAGGACCTTCAGGACTTTGGCAAATAATGCCTCTTACTGCAAATACTTTAAAATTAAAGAGAAATGAATTTGTAGATGAAAGATTGGATTTAATAAAATCTACTCAAGCAGCAACTTCTTATTTAAAAAAATATTATAAGAAATTTGGAGAATGGTACCTATCAGTTTTAGCATATAATGCTGGCGAAGGAAGAATTATACATGGATTAGCACGTGCATCTTTGGATAATTATTTAGAAAAAAATCCTAATATGTATCATGATAAAGTTATCAAATTATATAACATTTATATAAATGATTATAGAAAAAGTAAAAAAGGAATAGATAACCTTTATACTATCTATAAAGATTTAGGTAAAAAAAATGGAGAATTTGATTATACATATTTGTTAAAATATAATAATTCAAGAGATTATCTTCCAAAAACTAGTATAAATTATATTAATATGCTTGTATCTTTTTCAATATTAGCAAATAATGATAAGTTTAAAAATCTAGATAGAAATTCAAGATATAATCTTGAAAAAGTAACTGCTGCAAAAGGTTTAAGATTAAAAACTATTGCAGATGCATTGTCTATGGATTATAATGAGTTAAAAGGTTTAAATAAACATCTTTTAAAAGAGATTATTCCTACAGATAAAAATAGCTATAGTTTATATATCCCTCATACTAAAGTTGAGTTATTTGATTCTAGAATAGCAACTATTAAAGGTGGATTAACTGTTGAAAACACAAATATACCTAAAAAAGAAAATAATACAAATAATTTAGTAAAATCAAATAAAACTATACATATAGTTAAACAAGGTGATACTTTAGAAGGGATATCTAAAAAATATAAAGTAAGTATTAAAAAGATAAAAAGTGATAATAAAAAACAGACAAATATGTTAAAAATAGGAGAAAAAATTGAGATTTATAAATAAAAAAAGATATTTTATATATTTAATTCTTGTATTTGGTTTCTTATTTACAGGTTGTTCAACAAGACAAACTTCTTATGATTATAGCTCATTTCATAAAAATACAGGAAATACAAATATTAATAATTCAGAAGCTATGCATAGAGCAACGATGAGACCTTATGAAGTATTTGGAGTAAGATATTATCCTTTTGTTGCAAATGTTGGAGATACTTTTGATGGTATTGCATCTTGGTATGGTCCAGATTTTCATTCAAAGAAGACTTCAAATGGCGAAATTTATAATATGTATGCAATGACAGCTGCACATAAAACTTTACCTATGAATACTGTTGTTAAAGTTGATAATTTAGATAATGGAAGAACAACTGTCGTAAGAATCAATGATAGAGGTCCTTTTGTTGTAGGAAGAATTATAGATTTATCAAATAAAGCAGCTCATGAAATTGATATGGTTAGAAAAGGAACTGCTAAAGTTAAAGTAACAGTTTTAGGATATAATGGACTAATAGATGATAAAAATGCTCCATCTGTTGGAACTATTGAAAAAAAACCAGCAGTAGAAACAATAGATGTAGTTGAAGATGTTATTGTCACAACAAATGTTAATACAAATATTGGAGCACCAATCCAAACATCAAATTCTACTAAGCCAGTTGTTGGAAAAGGAAAATTTAGTATTCAAGTTGGAGCGTTTAGTTTACAAGCAGGTGCAATAAAAACAGTTGATGAATACAAGTCAAAGTTCCCTTCGAAAAAAGTTGAATATAGTGAAACAGGTGGAATATATAGAGTTTATATTAGAGGATTTTCATCTTATGATGATGGACAAAAATTTAAAGAAAGAAATAATTTAACAAGTTCAATAGTAGTACAAAATTAGGATTTAAAATGATAGAAATAAATAGAGTTACAAAAGAGACAGATATTAAATGTAAATTGAATTTAGAAGGTAGTGGACAATTTTCTATAAATACAGGTGTTGGTTTTTTTGATCATATGCTTGAAGCTTTAAGTAAACATAGTAGTATTGATATAAATTTAGAGTGTAAAGGTGATTTGCATATAGATTTTCACCATACAGTTGAGGACTGTGGAATAGTATTAGGACAAGCTTTGAAAAAAGCAATATTTCCTATTAAAGCAGTTGAAAGATATGGTAATGCAACTGTTGTAATGGATGAAGCTGCTGTTTCATGTGCTTTAGATTTATCTAATAGACCATTTTTAGTTTATGAAATAGATGTAACTGAAAAAGTAGGTCTTTTTGATGTTGAATTAGTTGAGGAATTTTTTCATGCTTTAAGCTCAAATGCTGGAATAACTTTGCACTTAATTCAAGATAGAGGTAGAAATAAACACCATATTATTGAGGCTACATTTAAAGCTTTTGCTGTTGCTTTAAGAAGAGCATTAGTGAAAAATGAAAAACTTGGAATCCCAAGTACAAAAGGTGTTTTATGATTGAGTTAATTGTTTTTGATGTTGATGGTACATTAACAAATGGACAAATAACTTATAGCTCAAATGGAGATGAATTTAAATCTTTTGATGTCAGTGATGGATTAGCAATAGCTGTTTGGACTAGGAATTTAGGGAAAAAAGTAGCAATTATTACTGGAAGAAATTCATCTATTACAGAAAAAAGAGCAAAGGAATTAAATGTTTCTCATATTTATCAAGGCGTAAAAAATAAACTTGAAGTATTAGAAGAAATTTTAAAAAAAGAGAGTTTAACTTTATCTCAAGTTGCTGCTATTGGCGATGATTTGAATGATTATAAAATGCTTAAAAATGTAGGATTGTCTTTTACCCCAGCAAATGGGACACAATATTTAAAAGATTTTGTTAATGTAGTTTGCAAAAAAAGAGGTGGTGAAGGTGCTGCAAGAGAGATGATTGAATATATAATAAAAAAAGATGGTATGGAAAAGGAGTTTTTAAACGCATGGGTTTAAAAATCTTTGTAGGGATTATATTTATTATATCAATATTCTTTTATTTTACTCCTATAAAAGAAACAAAGAAAGATATAAAAAATGAAGATATAGCATTATTTATATTTGAAAAACCAAATATGTATAGTTTTGATAAAAATGGATTAACTAGAATAATTATTGCAGAGCAAGCAATTAGATATGAAAATAGAGATGAAATGTATTTTGGAGATATTACTATAAATAATAGTAATGAAAAAAGAGATTTTAAAAGTGAAAGTATTAAAGCAAATTTTATAGTAAAAAAAGGTGCAATTTATACTTTAAAAGACGATGTCGAATATTTAAGAGATGATTTTGTTAAAATATATACACAACATTTGATTTATGATGATTTAAATAAAATTGCAAAAAATAATAAACCATTTAAAGCAGAGTATTATACACATAAATATAATGGTGAAAATTTATACTTTAATATAGACAAAGATATTATAAACTCAAAAAATACACATTTTGAGATTGATATGAAAAAATAAGAGGTAAAAAATGAGAATTTTGGCTGGATTAATAGTGTGTTCTACACTTTTATTTTCACAAAGCGAAACTTTAGTAATAGATGCACTTGATTTTAAAGCGGATGATAATAAAGGTATATCTACTTTTACAGGTAATGTAAAAGTAAGAATGGGTGAAGATAAATTAAATGCAGATAAAGTAGATGTATATTTTGAAAATGATAAAAACTCAAAAAATAAAGTTGCTACAAAATATGAAGCTACTGGAAATGCAGATTTTGAAGTAATTTCAAAAGATAAACATTATGTTGGAAAAGGTGATAAAATAGTTTATAATCCTAAAAAAGAAGAATATACTATTCTTGGGAATGGTTTTGTACATGAAAAAAATGATGATAGAAAAGTTTATGGAGATAATATATATATAAATCAATTGACAGGTGAAGCAAAAGTTAAAGGAAGTGAAAATAAACCAGTAAAGTTTATAATAAATGTTGAAAGAGGAGATAAAAATTAGTATGAATTTAATTGATGCTACTTTTTTACAATCAGCTCAAAGTATAGTTGATTCTCCTGCACCAAATATTGCAGAAGTTGCATTTTTAGGTCGTTCAAATGTTGGTAAATCTTCTTTATTAAACTCTTTAACAAATAAAAAAGGTTTAGCAAAATCATCTTCAACACCTGGAAAAACACAGCTAATAAACTATTTTGATATCAAATTTAAAACAACAAATGAAGAAAATCCATATTTATTTGCAAGATTTGTAGATTTACCAGGATTTGGTTATGCAAAAGTGGCAAAAAGTTTAAAAGCTGCTTGGAATAAGAACTTAACTGGTTATTTACAACAACGCCCAAATTTACAAATTTTTGTACATCTAATAGATTCAAGACATCCAGAACTTGAAATAGATAAAAATGTTGATGATTTTTTAAGAACTATTAAACGAGGTGATCAAATAATTGTAAATGCTTTTACAAAAACAGATAAATTAAATAGTAGTGAATTATCAAAATTAAAAAGAGATTATCCAGAAGGAATTTTTATATCAAACCTTAAAAAAAGAGGTATAATAGAACTTCAAAATAAAATTACAGGATATTTATTTGGAAATTAGATTTTATAAACCGACAGTTATTGATATACCAAAAATGCAAGAACTTGTAAAACCTGAAGTTGAAAGTGGAAAGATTTTACTTAGAACTGAAGATGAAATGGCTACAACAATTCGCTCTTATACTATTGTTGAAGTTGATGGAGAAATGGCTGGATTTACAGCAACACATATTCACTCTCCAAGACTTGCAGAAGTAAGAAGTTTAATAGTAAAAGAAAAATTTAGAGGTTTAAAACTTGGAAAGAAATTAGTTGAAGCCTGTGTTAAAGAAGCAGAATTTTATGGAATAAAACAAGTTTTATCTTTAACTTATGAAAAAGAGTTTTTTTTAAGATGTGGTTTTATAGAGATAGAAAAAGAGGATATCCCAGAACAAAAAATTTGGGCAGATTGTATTCGCTGTAAACTCTTTCCAATTTGTAATGAAGTTGCAATGGTAAAAGATCTTTAACTTCGTTAAGTTTATATTAATTTTTTTTTAGTAAAATCGGGCAAAATTAAGCTTAAAGGAATAATTATGCCACCTACTACCTTGCAAATTATCGCACTTGTTATATTCGTTCTCGCAATTATACACATATTCTCCGTTAAATATTTTGAACATTTATCTCACAGAAGTCAAAAACACTCAGGACTTTTTCACTTATTGGGTGAAATAGAAGTAGTTTTTGGTATTTGGGCTATGGTTTTAGTAATTTTTATGTTTCTTTTATTAGGTAAACAAAGTACAGTCGATTATGTAAATACTAGAAACTATGTTGAACCAATGTTCGTTTTTGTAATTATGGTTATTGCTGCAACAAGACCAATCTTACATACTGTTATAGCTTTTGTTAAAAAATTATCAAATATATTGCCAGGTAAAGGTGCAATGGGATTCTATTTTGTTGTTTTAGCAATAGTTCCTTTATTGGGTTCATTTATTACTGAACCAGCAGCTATGACTCTTGCCGCTCTTATTTTAAGTGATAAGTTATTTTCTCAAGGAATTTCAAATAAATTTAAATATATGACTTTAGGAGTACTTTTTATAAATGTTTCAATTGGTGGTACTTTAACAAATTTTGCTGCTCCTCCTATCTTAATGGTTGCTCAAACTTGGGATTGGAGTACTGTTTTTATGTTTAAAACTTTTGGTTGGAAAGCAATTATTGCAATTCTTATAAATACTAATTTTATGATATTACTTTTCTATAAAGAATTATCAAAAATAAATATTAGAACAACAGTTAGTGATAGAGAAAAGCTTCCTTTTGGGATTGTTTTGGTACACTTTATGTTTTTAATTTTGGTAGTATATTTTGCACACTATCCAGCATTCTTTATGATTTTATTTTTACTTTTTTTAGGTGTAACTTACGCTTATCAACAATATCAAGATAGATTGATGTTAAGAGAAGGTCTTTTAGTTGCATTTTTCTTAGGTGGACTTGTAATCTTAGGTGGACAACAAGAATGGTGGTTAAAAGATATTATTTCAAGTTTAAGTAATGCTGAAGCATTTGTTGGAGCAATTACTCTAGGTGCATTTACAGATAATGCTGCTATAACATATTTAGGGTCATTAGTTGAAGGATTAAGTGATGAATTTAAATATTATTTAGTTGCTGGAGCAGTATCTGGTGGTGGATTAACTGTTATCGCAAATGCACCAAACCCAGCAGGGGCAGCTATTTTAAAAAGCCATTTTGAAGATAATACTATAGATCCAAGATATCTATTTTTAGGTGCACTAGCTCCAACATTAATTGCTAGTATATGTTTTATAGTTTTATAAGGAAAAATTTATATGATTACTAATTTTGCCAAATTTGCAAGAACAAATAAGAGTTTGATAGTTTTTTCAAACTCTTTTAGCCATATAGAAGTGTTTAAGAAATTTTATAATGTTAGAGTTAAACCAAAAGAGTTTGGTTACTTAAAAATAAATGAAGATAGAATTTGTTTATTGGAAGATGATTTAAAGTGTGATTTAATTCAAGGAAGAACGGATGCTTTAATTAGGAATAAACTTTTAGATTCATTTGTAGTTGAATCAAGATATATTATAACTTCTACAAAATTTATAATATTTCCTAAAAAATTTGCATTTAAAAGAGTGGCAAATAGAATTTTTACTGATTATGTAATTCAAGGTGCTGGAGAAGTTACTTTTGAGAAAATCAATAATGAAATTATTATTAAATGTTTTGGTGAAGCAAAAGAACTTAATATAAAAAGTAGAGAAATCGATGCTTTAATTTTAAAAGATGAATTAGAAGCTAATTTTGATGATTAAAAGAAATTATTGAATTATTAAAGATAAGGAGAGTCTTAATACTCCTCTTCATCTTCTGCTTCGCTATCAAAACAGTAAACACACTCTTCATCAAAGAATGAATATTCATCATAACAATAGAATCTTTCACAACTATCACATTTAAAACAATCGTGTTCTTTTGCTAATTTTTGTTCTAACTCTTCACTTGTTAAGTTATGCTTTATAGCGTAATCCTCAAAGATTTGATAAACATTTTTGTTCTTATCAGATTTAAGCTCTTTTGCTAAATCTTCTAAATTATCTATATCCATCTTACTTGCCTTTATTTTTTTGTAAAGGATATATTATCTCAAAAAATTGTATAATCATACCTTAAAAAAATTAAGGCTTTAGAAAAAATGAATGACAATGAGATAAAAACACAAAAGTTTATAGTGAAATACTTTACTGAAATTATGATAAAAGGTGATAGTGCTAAAAGGCAAATGATAAATCAACTATATCAAAATCTACAAAAAATATCTTTAAGAATTTCAAAAGATATACAAATAAAAAAATTTTTTGATAAGATAGAACTTGTAACCCCTTTCGATTTTGTTGAAGAATTAAGAGTAAAACTTTTAGAAACTTCAGGAATTGAACAAGTTTTGGAAGCAATACAAATTGATAATATGCATACATTAGATGAAATAAAAGTAAAAGTCAATGAATATATGAGTCATACTATCTCTGATAAAACTTTTGTTGTACGTGCGAAAAGAGTAGGAACTCAAAATTTTAAATCAACAGATATTGAACAAACTGTTGGTGGGTATATGTTAGCTATGAATAAAAATAGTAAAGGTGTGGATTTAAAAAATGCTGATATTACAATTAATTTGGAATTAGAACACGCTAAATTAAATATTATTACAAAAAAATATTTTGGAATGGGTGGTTTCCCTTTAGGAACTCAAGGTGATATTTTATCTTTAATGTCTGGTGGATTTGACTCAACAGTTGCTTCTTATTTATCTATAAAAAGAGGGATAAAAACTCATTTTATATTTTTTAATCTTGGTGGTTTAGCTCATGAAATAGGTGTTAAACAAGTTGCTTGGTATTTATGGAATAGATTTTCAAGTTCTCATAAAGTATCATTTATAACTGTACCTTTTGAAGATGTTGTTTCTCAAATTTTTAAAGATATAAGTCCTTCTTATATGGGAGTAATGCTTAAAAGATTAATGATACAAGCTTCAGAAAATATAGCAAAAGATTTAAAAATAGATTCTCTTTTAACAGGTGAAAGTGTTGCACAAGTTTCAAGTCAAACTTTAAGAAATTTAAGTTTAATCGATAGTGCATCAAATATGCTTATTTTAAGACCTCTTAGTTTTATGAGTAAGCCAGATATTATTGATATTGCTACAAAAATAGGGACTAGAAAATTTGCTGAAGCAATGCCTGAATATTGTGGTGTTATATCTCAACATCCAGTAACTTTTGGTAGTTATGATAGAGTTGAAAAAGAAGCTAAAGCTTTTGATTATTCGATTTTAGATGAAGCTATTAAAAATGCTAAAATTAAAAGTATAGATGAAGTTCTAGATGATATTTGTGAAATAGGGAGTTTAGAAGTTGTAAATGAGCCAAATAAAAATGATATTGTGATTGATATAAGACAAAGTTTAGATTGTATAAAAACAGATGTTGAAACGTTAAAAATACCATTTTATAATCTTAAAAAAGAGTTTAAAAACTTATCAAAAGAAAAAACATATCTTCTTTATTGTGATAAAGGAGTTTTAAGTCAACTTCATGGGCAGTTTTTAAAAGATAGTGAAGGATATACAAATATTAAAGTTTATAGACCAAAATAAGTCTATTAATGATAAAATTAATTTTAATTTTTAAAAAAGGATATAAATGAAAAAAATAGTACTTATAATAGTAGCTATTTTTGTAGCATTATTACTTATTTGTTTTACGATTACAAGTACAACAAAGAGTAGTATTCAATCAAAAGTAGATGAATTAAATAATAATGGTTTTTATGTAACAAATAAAAATTATAGTAGTTTTTTTAATACAAAAGGTAAAGGAAAAATTGAGATTACAGATGCTGTAAAGGCTATTGATTATCTTTTAAGTAAAAAAGCTAATAATGAGCTAAAAGAGGAAATTATTACATTATTATCATCTATAGAAAATGATGATAAAAAAGAAGTTTTAAATGGTTTAACTTTCGATTATAATTTTGTAGTTTCAAAATTAGGTTCAAATTTAGATTTGAATTTATATTTAACAAAATTACCTATAAAATATACTTATAATGCAATGAAAAATTCTTATTCAAATTCAACTATTAGTGAAATGGCTAAAAATAGAGATGTTCATATAAATATTGATGAAAAAGGTAATTTTAGTATTTCTGATTTTACTTTTATTTCTCAAAATAATGGAATATATACATTTAGAGGAATTAAAGGAAATCAAAATAGTATAACAATACCTTTGTTAGATTTTGAAATAGGAAATTATTACTTAGATGATAAAATAGTTCTTGAAAATGTATATTTTTCTTATAATGAAGATAAAAATAAAAAAGTTGATTCAAAGTTTGATATAGGAAGTCTTAAATATAAAAATGTATATCTTCTAAATGAATATGATATAAAAAATTTAAAAGTGCATTCAAGTTCGGTTTTAAATGGTGATGATTTAAAAGGTGATACAAAAATATCTTTCGATGAATTAAATTTTAAAAATACTGATTACTATACAAAAAATGATAAAAATAGTACAAATTTAAAAAATACATCTCTTACTATTGCTTATGATAAATTACCTTATAAAGAATATAAAGAATTTACAAAATCATTAGGTATAGAAGCATATTCTTTACAACCAACAGCCAATACTAAAGATTCAGATAAAAAATTTCTTGAAGTATTAACAAAATCTGATTTAACTATCAATATAAATGGTGAGTCAAAAGATTTAAATGTAGATAAAAATAGCTTATATAAAGATTTAAAATTATCTGGAAATCTAATATTGAATAAAAATTTAGATTTATTTAATATTCATACTTTAAATGATATTTTTAGCACTTTAAAAGCTAATATTGAAGTAGATAAAGAATCAATTGAGAAATCTATACAAACTTTTGATGAGGAATTAAAAGGTAAATTAAAATTTGAAAATGCAAATGATGAAAATTTTAAAAAACTAGAAATTGAATTAAAAGAAGATGGGCTTTATGTAAACAATATTTTAACTTTGAAAAAAGATAAACTAAAATTATATTCAAATAATTATAACTCATATGGTTATAATGATACATATAGCTCATATGATGGTAAAGAGTCTAACATAGATAATGTATCTTATTCTTATGAATTAGTTTCTCCAAATCTTTTAAGAGTTAATTTTAAATATAAAACAGGTTTAAAAGATATATCTTCTGGTGGAATTTCTGTATCTTTCCCTCAATTTAAAGATGATACAAGAGTAAAAGCTAAAAATACAAAAACATTTAAAAAACTTGATGTTTATAAATCTGGAGATACACTTTATAGTGGATTATTAAAAGAGAACATAACTGGTTCATATTTAATGATTGAAGGTTGGGATGAAGATTGGAATGATAAAAATATTGAAAAAGAGTTAAGTGTTGATTTAGATATTACAGATTTGAATAATGTTCTTGAAATAAATTTAAGAGGATATTCAACAGAAGCTAATAAATTCGATTATGAACTTGTACCAAATCAAAACCAAAGTTTTACACAAGATCAACAAACATATCCAATAAAAATATCTGATATAGATTTATATACTCTAAGAAATAGTAAAAAATAAGAAAGGCTTAAATGAAAAAAATATTGTTAGGAGTTATTGCTCTTATTATTGTTCTAGTAGCTGTTTGTTTCTTTTTAAGAAGCAGTTTTAGTTCAAAAATTGAAGCAAAGATTGAAGAGCTGAAAGCAAATGGATTTAATGTAACTTACAATGAAAAATTTGTACCACTTAAAATAGTTGGAGATGGTAAAATTGAAGTTGTTGATTCTTCAAAAGTTACTCAATATATAGTACAAAGCCAAAAAGGAGAAGCTAAAAAAGCTTTAGAAAGACTTGTAAACAATGAGAAGTTATTTTCTCCAGATGTTGATTTGTCAAAAATAATTTTAGAAGGTGCAGTTTTCGACTATGAATTTAGTTTAACTCTTTTAACTGCAAATCTTGATTTGAACTTTTATTTAACAAGATTTTCAAATAAAATTATGGAAGATTTACCAAAAACTTTTGAAGATATGTTAAAAAATAGAGATTTTCATATAAATATAGATGAAGATTATAACTATAAAATTAAAGATATCAATATTGTTTCTCCAGATAATCAAGCAAAATTTAGTCTTCTAGGAATGCATGGAAATAAAACAATTTTTGATATGGATAGTTTTAAATTTGATATTCCAAAAAATAAATTTTCTCTTAGTTTATATGGAATAAAAACTTCTTATGAAGAAAAACATAATAAAGCTATTGATTCGACTTTTGATATAAAAACTATACAATTGGGTGATGAAAAGGTACAATTAGATATAAGTGGTTTAGAAAGTGAGTCTTCTCAAAAAATTTCAAATGATTTATTAGATGGAAATACAAAAATATCTATTGATTTATTATCTTTTAAAAATAGTGTTACAAATGTAAATTTAAAAGAAACTTCTTTTGGTTTAGGACTTGATAAATTACCTATGAAAAAGTATGAAGAGTTTATAGATAGTTATTATAATATTTCTGAAGATATAAACAATGAAATACATAACAAATTAAAAGAACTTTTAAAAGAGATTGCACAAAATGATTCAGAGATAAAAATATATGCAAATTCAAGAAATCTTAATTTCTTAGGTCAAGAGTGGTTTGAAGAAATTGATTTAAAATCAAATATTACTTTTAGTAGTAAGTTAGGTGATATGAACTTCCAAACTGTTGATGATGTTGTTAAAACTATAAATGTAGATTTGAAAATTGATAGTAAATCGGCTCAAAATATTGCAAATCTAATAGGATTAAGTAGAATGGGTATAGAATTAGTTGATTCTGAAGATAAAAAATTTAAAATTTTAAAAGCACAGCTTAGAGAAGATGGTATTTATGCAAATGATGTTTTGATTTTACCAAAAGCGATGCTACAAATTCCACAAGGAATGGAACTAAAATAAATATTTAGGCAAAAGCCTAAATATTTCCTCTTTTTTTAACAATTTCTTTTTCTATTAATATAAAAAAGAAAGGAATTAAAGAATAAATAAATAATTTTAAACTAAATAAGAATCCCCATTTATATTGTCTCATAGCATTATATAAAGCTATACAAAATAAAATAAAAAATATTCCATGCATCATTCCAAATATTTTAACAGCAAGTGGTTCATCAAAAAAATATTTTAGGGGCATTGCTATAAAGACTAATACTAAATAAGATATCCCTTCGATTATAGATATTGTTCTAAATTGAGAAAACTTTGTTCTTAACATTGTTAACCTTTTGATTTTTTGCTTTAAGTATAGTAAACTATTATTTATCAAAGGTTAATATAAAACCATTTTAAGTAAAATCGCAAAATTTATAAAAAGGAATAGAATGAATAATATTTTAAAAATTTTATTGATATTGTCAATAGTATTTAGTTTTTCAAATGCAGTTGATATGGATAGAAGATTAGAATTATCGTATATTAATACAAGTGGAAACACTGATACAAGTTCTCTTTCTGGAAAACTTGGAGTAAATGCAAAGTTTGATGAACGAGAAATAAAAGCAAAAGGTTCTATACTAAGAAGTAAAGATAACAATAAAAAATCAGCAAATAAATATGAATTAAGTCTTGATTATGACCATATGATTGGGGATAGATTATATACTTATTTAGGTGCATTTTATGTAAATGATGAATTTTCAGATTATGATTCAAGATTAAATATAGGACCTGGATTAGGATATAAATTTATTTATACTGATGATGAAGTTTTAGATCTTCAAGGTGGATTTGATTATGCTATTGATAAATTTGATAATGGAAAGAAAGATGAATATGTAGCTTCAAAAGTAGAGCTTAATTATAAATATAAAATTAAAGAGAATATTGAATTCAAACAAATGTTAAGTTATCTTGCTTCTATGGAAGATAGTAAAAAATATTTTGTTACAAGTGAAACAGGTGTTGCTGTAAAGATGATGGATAATTTTTCTTTAGGAGCAAGTTATAGATTAGATTATGTAAACTATACAGAAAAAAAGAAAACAGATAAAAAGTTCTTAACATCTTTAATTTTTGATTTTTAAAAAAGCTTATACTAATATTTTAAATAAAGTCTTTATCTATTTTTTGTGATATATATAAAAATAGATAAAGATATAATGATTACTCCAACACCTACTATTAAATAAAGTGCATTTATCATTTGATTATAATCATTTATTGCTATTTTAAATACTACTAAAAGTGCTTCAATCAAAAGTGCTATTATGATTGTTATCATAAATTTTGTTAAAACTTTATACTCTGATTTCTCATTTTTATCATAACTTTTGAATAATACTTCTTGTTCTAAAACAGTTTTTGCTAAATCAAATATTGCTAAACCTAATGTTAAAGCAATAATAGGTTTAAAAATATACTCAATAGATATTATATGATTTAAAATAGAATTAATAAAATCATATAAAGAGTAAAATATAGTAAAAAGTGCTAAAGCTATCATCAGAACACAAACAACAACATAAAATGTTTTATTCAAGATATTAAATTTTTTATTAATTTCTAAAAATCCAAGTTTTCTTAGAATTGATTGTAAATTAAAATCTAAGAATATTATACAATCATCCAATTTTATAATAGTTGTAATACAAGTTTGTGCTGTTGCACTACTAACATAAGGTTTTGTAATAGCTATTTTTTCATCTTTTGATTCTATATTATCTAATAAATATTGTCTATTTCTACCTATTGGTTTTTCTACTATTTTATCTTTAAAAATATTTGGAGAAGTTTGATTTAAACTATTTATATCGGCAATATAAATAAGTTCAAGAGAAGGAAATATTTTAAAAAGCTGTTGATAGTTTTTTGAAGATTTTGATTTTATATCACCTATATTATAAATACTCTCTTTTATAAAGGTTTCAATATTTTTTTGATTTTTATTGTATATTTCTATAAACTCTTGCATAAAAAATCCTTTTGATAGCAAAATTGTATCAAAAAATTCTATAAATAAAGAGTTATTTTATTTTTTGATTTGATATATGTTTTAATAAAATAATTTTTGCTTTACTTACTTAATTTTAAATAGTTTAAAAGATGATTGTATGATTAGTATAGTAATATACCCTACAATTGCTCCCAAAATAATATCACTAAAAAAACTTCCAAGAGGAATACTTGTTAAAATATTATCAAATGATTTTAAAATAAGTGTTTCATGAGCAATTATTCCACCACCAACAGCAAGCATTGCAATAGTTCCTAAAATCCCTATAATTTTTATAATATGTGGCATAGCTTTTACACAAGTATTTCCTATCTTTTTTAAATATAAACTCTTTTTACCTTGTAAGTAAAATCCTATATCATCTAGTTTTATTATAAATGCAACTATTCCATATACAAAAATTGTTGTTAAAATACCAACGCTAATTAAAACAAAAAGTTTAGTTATAAAATCACTATTGTCAAGTAAACTTAGGCTAATAACAATTATTTCAAAAGATAGTATAAAATCTGTTTTAACTGCACTTTTTACTTTTTCATCTTCAAATTTTTCATTTGAAATTTCATTTTTACTACTATTTTCACGATGGTTTTTATGGTGAAAGAATTTTTCTAAGATACTTTCTACACCTTCATAAGCTAAATAAACTCCACCAATTATTAATATAGGAGATATTGCCCAAGGCGCAAGATAACTTAAAATTAAAACAACTGGAATAATGATAAATTTATTTATAAAACTTCCTTTTGCAATTTTATAAACTATAGGAAGTTCTCTTTGTGCTGCTTTTCTTTTTGCTTCAAGTATTGCTATATTTCTTATATTTTCTAATTCACTAATTACTTCTTTTTTAGAATTCTCATCTAATTTCTTTATATTATCTTGTAACTCTTCAACTGTTTTTGCATTTTCTAACTCTTTTTTTAGAATTTGAGAAGTTGTTTCATTTGTAAAATTTGCAATAGCAGCTAAATCATCAACTAAAAGCCCACTTGATTTAACACTAGCAAGTTTTGTATAAGTTGCAATATCATCAAAAAGAAGTCCGATATCATCGAGTGAAGTTGCAAGTGATTTTGCTGTTGTTGCCATAGTTTTACCTGCAAGAGAGCCTATATCATCTGCTAAAATAGATAAATATCCCAGTATCCCAGACATTAAATTCCTTTAAGTTGTTTTTTTAATGGAATAATATTTAATCTTTCCTAATAAAATAAAATTTAATAGATAATTTTAATAGTTTTCTATACTTTCAAAACTCCACCCATGGTTTTTTAAGAGGGTAATTAAGGTATTGAGATTTTTTTCTCCTTCAAAATGACTAGAAAACATAATATCATGCATTAGGAGAATTACTTTATTTTCTTTAGTAGTTAATTTACTTTTATAAATTCTTTCCATAGAATTTAAAACTTCTTCAGGTGTTTGTATTGGTTGTCCATTAAATTCATATTCCCATTCAATATCCCATCCATATATATAGAAACCTTCATTAAAAAGATCATCATATACTGACATCTCTTTCTCTTGTTGTTCTTTGCTAATTGCATAATCATTTATCTTTATATCTGGAAGTCTAAATACATTTCTTCCTGCAAGACGAACTGGTAAAAAATCTGATGCACTATTAGAAATTCTATCATGAGAGATTATGTCATTTGCTTTTTTTATATCTTCAACTACATTTAAAGGATTACTATAAAACTTTTTATATTTGTGATTTGCATGAGAATATGTATGATTTGCAATAGTAATATTTGAAAAATTTAAGGCTTTTTCATAAATATGTTTTGATTTTTCTATCTGTGAACCAATAAAAAACATAGTAATTGGAATATCTTCTTTCTTAATTACTTTTAATACATTATTTGTGGCTTTTATTGGTCCATCATCAAATGTAAGAAGAACTATCTTCTGTTCTTTTGGCTTTTCAAGAGGAATGTCATCTGAGAAGAAATCAGTATTTGCAAATAAGTTGAGAGACAAAAATATAGAAATTAAAAAAATATACACAAAAATCCTAGATACTTAAAATCAATTTTGTATAATACTGAAATTAATTTAAAAGAAGCGAAAAATTGAAAAATATTTATGATTGTATAGTTATTGGTGCTGGAGCTGCTGGAATATTTGCTAGTATAAGTTGTGCAAAAAATGAGAAAAAAGTTTTACTTTTAGAAAAATTACCAAAAATAGCAAGTAAATTGAAAGCAACAGGTGGTGGAAAGTGCAATATTACAAATACATTAACACAAGATGACTTTATATCAAAGTTTGGTAAAAATGGAAGATTTATACAAAGTGCATTAGATGAATTTAGCCAACAAGATTTACAGTATTTTTTTAATTCTATTGGTGTAGAAACCATAGCTAGAGATGGATTTAGAGTATTTCCTATAAATCACAGTTCAACTATTATTTTAGAAGCTTTAAATAAAGAGTTAGAAAATCAAAAAGTGGAAGTAAAAACATCTATAAATATTGAAAACATAAAAAAAGAAGAAGAATTCTTTTATATAAAAACTTCAAATGAAACTTTTATTTCAAAAAATATTATAGTTGCAACTGGAGGGCTTGGATATCCAACTTTAGGAGCAACTGGTGATGGATATAATTTTGCTTCAAATTTTGGACATACTATATCTAAAACTCATCCTGCTATGATGCCACTTTTTACAAAAGAGAAAAATTTTGGTTCTTGTAAAGCTGATACTATTTCAAAAGCTATATTAAAAGTAAATATTCCTAAATATAAAAAATTAAAATTAGTTGGTGATTTGATATTTACGTCACAAGGTCTTAGAGGACCAGTTATTCTTGATTTTGCAAGAGAAATTACTCCTATATTATCTACATATAATGAAGTTCCACTTTTAATAAATTTTATAAAAGGTAAAAATGAAGAAGAGATTTTTCAGCATTTAAAAAATGAAATATTAAAAAATCCACAAGATAATATTTTACAAAATTTAGAAACACTATTAGCTAGTAGTGTAGCAAATGAAATTTTAAATTTATGTGAAATAAAAACAAATATAAGATTTAAACAAATAGATGGAATTAAAAGAGAAAAACTAATAAAAACTTTAGCTTGGACACCTTTTACCGTTATTGGGCATGATGGCTTTAAACAAGCTATGATAACAAGAGGAGGAATAAGTTTAAAAGAGATTGATTCTAAAACTATGCAAAGTCGTTTAATAGAAGGTTTATATTTTTGTGGAGAGCTTGTAGATATTGATGGACCTTGTGGTGGATATAATCTTCAATGGTCTTTTTCAAGTGGATATTTAGCTGGAAAGTTAAAAAAATAGTTTGGTTTACTACAAATTAGTAAAAATATACTATAATAGACAATTATAAAAATATAAATATTAGGATATAAAATATGTTATTGATGAAACTTCAAGCAAGAGAAAAATTTGCTTTTTTACAACTAGCACACTATTTAGCAAGAATTGATAATAGCCTTGGAAGAGATGAAGAAGATGTTATCTTAGAATATTGCGATGAAATGGGGATTGAAAACCTTGATTCTTTTGATATAGATAGTTTTAGTTTAGAAGATACATTAAAAAACTTCAAAAGTTTAAAAAGTAAAAAAATAGTTATCTTAGAATTGATGATTTTAATACATATTGATAAGAATTTTAATATAAATGAACAGATTTTAATAGATAAAATAGCAAAATATTTTGATATTTCTGCTTCAGAAGTAAATAATTATTCAGCATGGGGAAAATCTGTGGCTACGCTTTATGAAATTGCAAGAGTTTACATAAAAGATGAAAATTTAGAAGAGTGTGTATCATAAGTAATTTGGGACAAGAAATGGAAATTATTAAAATTTTAAATGATAGAATTGATAATTTACTATATGAATATGAGAAAGTAAAACTTGAGAAAATTGCTTTAGAACAACAAATTCAAGAATTGATAGATGAAAATGATAAATTAGAAAGAAATAACCAAGATATGATGCTAAAAATAGAGAGTACATTAACACTTATAAAGGCACAGAAGTGACTAAAGAGCTAACTTTCCACATAAATAATATGGCTTATACAATAACAGCAGATGAAGATCTTGAACGAGAACTTTGTAAGTATTTAGATGTAAATAAAAATAATGAAACAAAATCTTTATTACTTGCATATTTAAAACTTACTCAAGAATATAGAACTTTTAAAAAAGAGGTTGAAGATATTGCAAATAAACTTGCAGGAGTTTAAACTTAAAGCTTTTTCCTCTTTGGAAATTATCATAACAATCGTAATATTAGCTATTTTCTTATCTTTTATTTTACCAAAAATCAGTACATACTTAGAAAAAAATGATATCATAAAATTAAAATCAGATATTATTTTAATAAAAAACGGTTTACAAAAAGAGAAAACAAAAAGAGTTTTAACACAAGAAAATAACTATATAAATTCACTAGATAATGCAAAAATAGATAAAAATAATGAAGAGTTATTTTCAAATATTTTAACTTTACCAATTAAATCTACAACAACAAAAGATAAAGAAAATGGTTTTTGGGCAAAAGTATCGAATAATAAATATATATTTTTTACATCTACAAAAACTTATGAGTTCTCTTTAGAAGATAGTGATTTATTTGTATTAGTAAAGAAATAGATTGTAAAGAGTTAGAATGAATTATTATGAATTAGCTATATTAAAATCTCCTCTACAAAATCTTACTTTTCAAAGTAAGGAAATTATTGATATTGGTTCAAAAGTTTTAGTTCAATTAGCAAATAGAAAAAATTTTATTGAGGCAGTTGTTATAAAAGAGGTTGAAAAACCAGAGTTTGAATGTAGCAATATTTTAGAAATTTGTGATGAGTTTTACTCTTCTTTTATGCTTGAACTTGCAATTTTTATATCAAAGTATTATGTTTGCTCTCTTGGTTATGCTTTGAGTATTTTTCAAGCTTTTAATAAAAATATTAAAGATGAGAATATTGATATAAAAATTGATAGTAAAATAGAATTATCAAATTTTCAACAAAAAGCAAAAGATTTTTTAGATGAGAAAAGGCAAGCTTTACTTTTTGCTTCTACTGGAGCTGGAAAAACTGAAATATATATAAAAACTATAGAAGAAACTATAAAAAATAATTCTCAAGCTATACTTTTAATGCCTGAAATATCCTTAACTCCACAAATGCAAAAAAGACTAGAAAAAGTTTTTGGAAATTCTATTGCTATTTGGCATTCAAAGATAACTACTAAAAAGAAAAAAGAGATACTTATTGGACTTCAAAATGGAAGTATAAAATTAATAGCTGGTGCTAGATCAGCACTTTTTTTACCATATACAAACTTACAATTAATAATTGTAGATGAAGAACATGATGATTCATATAAAAGTGATCAAACTCCAAGATATAATGCAAAAGATTTGAGTATCTATATAGCTAAAAAGTATGAGATAAGGCTTGTTCTAGGAAGTGCAACACCATCTATTGGCTCTTTTCATAAAATACCTTATTTTAATCTTGATAAGACATTTTTTGAAACAAAAAAAGAGTATATTTTTGAAGCAAATTCTCAAACAATTAGCCTAAAAAGTTTAGCTAAAATAGATAGTACTTTAAAAAGTGGAAATCAAGTAATAGTATTTTTACCAACACGAGCAAATTTTAAACATCAAATATGTTTTGATTGTGGAAAAAGTGTTGAATGTCCATTTTGTAGTGTTTCTATGAGTTTACATAAAAATGATTTAGCTTTGAAATGCCACTATTGTGGATATACTCAAAAAATACCAGAGTTTTGTCCCTCTTGTAAAACTGGGATTATCAGAAATCATAGAGTAGGAACTGCACAAATACAAGAAGAATTAGAAGCAAATTTTCCAAATATTAATATAAAAAGATTTGATAAAGATGAGATAAAAAGTGAGAAGGTTTTAAAAAATACTCTAAAAGATTTTAATGATAATAAAATAGATATTTTAGTTGGAACTCAAATGCTTTCAAAAGGACATGATTATCATAATGTAAAGTTAGCAGTTGTTTTAGGCATAGATTTTGTTTTAAATATGAATTCATATAAAGCAAGAGAAAAAGCTTTATCTTTACTTATTCAAATATCAGGGCGTAGTGGAAGAAGTGGATTTGGAGAAGTGATAATCGAGACAAAAAATGAAGATTTCTTCAAATACTATTTAGAAGAATCAAACTATTTAGAGTTTTTACAAAGTGAAATGGAATTCAGAAAAGATTTATATCCACCTTTTGTAAAACTTGCACGAATAGTTTTTTCAAATAAAAATGGTTTAAAAGTAAAAGAAGAAACTTTAGAAGTTGTAAATTTATTTAAAACTATACAGGATATTGAAGTAATAGGTTTTGGAGAGTGTGCTATTTTTAAAATAGCAAATAAATATAGATATGAAATTTTACTTCGTTCAAACAATACAAAAGCACTATTAAACGCATTGCACTCTATAAAATCAAGTGATGCTTCAATAGATATGGATACTATTTATTAAAAATTTAGTAAAATCAATAAAACAAAGGAGATAAAATGGTAACTACGAAAGATGATTTTAAAAATTTAGTTGAAGATATAAAAAGACAAAGTTGGTATAAAGAGCCAATAGCCTTTGCAATAGCTAGAGTAAATAGAGGTATTCTGGATAGAAATAAGATTTTAGAAGTTACATATCCTACTATAAACTGGAACGAAAATAGTTCAAGTGCTGCAATTTTTTTAAATGCTATAAAACAAAGTGGAGTTGCAGTTGATACTACAAAAAGTGAGGCGGTTTTTGATTTAAGCGATAGTTTTTTATCATATTGTGTAGAGAGTTATAAACCATTTTATGAAGAAAAAGATAAACATAAAAATTTACAAGTTATTTCAACTTTAGCGTCTTTACCAATAGAAAGTGGACTTAATGCTGATGATTTTAAAGTTGTATTTATTTTTGACGATTCAAAACCTCAAAGTATTGAAACATCATATTTAAAACTATATGTAAAATACAATAAAAAAATAGAAAATATAAATTTAGATGGAATTGAGGATTTACTTACAACTTGTGCTTGGATAGATGGTGTTCCAGTAGAACTTGACTGGTTAAGACAAAATGAAATTTTATTAAAAGTTGCAGATAAATATCCAAAAGTTGAATTTGTAGGAAAATATCCAAGATTTTTAAAACATATTATTCCTAGTGAAAATGAAACTTATAGTTTCGAAAATCTTCTAAAGTAGCTTTTTGCTACTTTGATTTTTCCATTTTCTTATTCTTGCTTTAGCATTTGTATATGGAGAAGATGTATTAAATTGAATCATCCTTCCTAAAGTCCATTTCTCATACCAACTTACTTCATAAAGTTCTTTATTAGATTTATTTTGTATAAGTATTAAAATATTTTCAACTACTTTATCTAATTTAATAATTAAAGTATTAAAATCATCATATTGATAATCTTCATAAAATTTTTGTGCAAGTTTTCCTAATTGATTCCATTTATAACCTGTTTCTGGAAAATCAACTTGTTGATTATTTTGTCTCTTCTTGTCCCATTTTAAAACTAATTCTCCCCAACCAATTAAATATGAAATAAGATTGTTTATAGACATTAAAGTATTTTTTGAATGCCCTTCTAGTTCTTTTATATTTGTTATTTCTACAGGGATATCATTTAATTCTTTCTTTAATTTAATATAATTTGTATTTATAGCAATTAAGAGTTCTTCCTTATTCGTAGGTACAGCCATAAAAACTCCTTTTGGAATTGTTTAAAAACAAGTTTATGATAATATAACTGATAATATCGTATAATCTTGCCTTTAATTTTATAAAATCGACAAAAAGAGCAAAGAGAAAATATGATAGAGCTAGTAAATATAAGAAAATCATACCCAACACAAGACTTATATCAAGATTTAAACTTACGATTAAATAAGGGTGATAAAGTTGGATTAGTTGGTAGAAATGGTACAGGAAAATCAACACTTTTTAAACTAATTTTAGGTGAAGAACAACCAGATAGCGGAGAAGTGGCAACACCAAAAAACTATAAAATAGGTGCGTTAAAACAATATTTTGATTTTACAGAAAAAACTTTACTTGATGAAACAGCATTGGCTTTGAATGAAGATGATAAATATAATATTTATAAGGCTGAAAAAATATTATTTGGATTAGGTTTTAGTGATGAAGATTTACAAAAAGAACCAAAAAGTTTTTCTGGTGGTTATCAAATACGAATAAATTTAGCAAAATTACTTTTAACTGAACCAAATATGCTGCTTCTTGATGAACCTACAAACTACTTGGATATTTTATCTATTAGATGGCTTAGAGAGTTTCTAAAAAGTTTTGATGGAGAAGTTATCCTTATAACACATGATAGAGATTTTATGAATAGTGTTTGTACACATACTATGGGAATTATTAGAAAAAATGCTTTTATAATTCCAGGAAATACAGAGAAGTTTTTTGAACAGCTTTCTGCAAATGAAGAACACTATGAAAAACAAAAAATTGCTCAAGAGAAAAAAATAAAAGATCTTGAAGAGTTTATTGCTAAAAATAAAGCAAGAGCAGCAACAGCAACTTTAGCCCAATCAAAAGTAAAAATACTTGAAAAAATGGATATCTTAGAAGATTTAGATTATGACAAAGATTTAAAATTTGATTTTAACTATAAAGATACAAGTGCAAAATTTTTACTTGAAGTAAAAGATGTAAGTTTTGGATATACAAAAGAAAACTTACTTTTTAAAGATATAACTTTTGCATTAAGTCGTGGTGAAACTTTAGGAATTATTGGTAAAAATGGAAAAGGTAAATCAACACTTCTAAATGTACTTGCAGGTGAATTAAAAGCTTTAAGTGGAAATATAGATTTTCATCCAAGTACAGTTTTTGGGCATTTTGGACAAACAAATATAAATCATTTGAATATGAATAATACAATTATGGATGAAATTCACTCTGTAAATGTAAAGTTACCTGAATCAACAATAAGAAATATTTGTGGAATTATGATGTTTAGTGGTGATAATGCAAAGAAAAAGATTTCTCTTCTATCTGGAGGAGAAAAAAGTAGGGTAATGCTAGGAAAAATAATAGCAAAAGATGTAAATCTACTTTTCCTTGATGAACCTACAAACCACCTTGATATTGAGTCTATTGAAGCACTTACAAATGCTATAAAAGAGTTTGCTGGTTCAAGTATCATTGTAACTCACAGTGAAGAATTACTTAGAAAAGTTTGTGATAGATTGATAGTATTTACAAATGATGGAGCAGATTATTTTAATGGAACTTATGATGAATTTTTAGAAAAAATTGGTTGGAATGATGATATTGATGATAAAAAATCAGTAAAAAAAGAGATTAAAAGTGATAAACCAAAGATAAATAAAAAAGAGAGTAAAAAACTAAGAGCTGAATTAGTAGCTAAAAAAAGTCAAGATTTAAAACCTTTAAAAGCTAAAATTGAAGAATTGGAAAACCTTGCTTCTACACTTTTTGGAGTTGATAAAACAAAAGTAGAAAATGAAATCTTAGAATTTATGCAAAAAATAGAGATTATAAATAGTGAATTTGAAGAAAAAATGAGTGAATTATCATAAATAAAGGAATAAAATGAAAAATATTATCTTAAGTTCTTTACTAATATTAACTTTAACATCATGTTCAAATAAAGATGTTAATAAAAAAGAAGAGCTTAAGATAAATACTCAATCTCAACTTGCTGCTATTATGATAAAAAGAGCACAAGAAGGAGATATGAAATCTCAAAATAATCTTGGAACAATGTATGCAAAAGGTTTTGGCATTGAAGAAGATTTTGAAAAGGCTGTTTTTTGGTGGGAAAAAGCTGCTACTCAAGGAGATGTTATTGCTCAAAATAATTTGGGATTTATATATTATAATGGAGAAAATAATATAGAACAAGATTATCAAAAATCTAAACATTGGCTGGAAAAAGCTTGTGAAAATGGAAGTGAAATATCTTGTGATAAATATAAATCTATTCTCAAAAAAGATAAAAATAAAAATTAGCAATTATTGGATTGTAAAAAACTTTATATTCTTTTATACTCTTGCATATAAAAGATGGAGTTTAAAATGTCAAAAAAAATATCAACTATTTTATATATAAAAGTAGGAAATGTAACTGTCACAAAACTTGAAAATCAAAAAAGAGAAGAGCTTGTCTCTGGTATAAAAAAATATCCGGTTTCAAAAGCATTTCTTACTAAAACTGGATTTGTTGATGATTTTCAAGCTGATTTACTTCATCATGGTGGAGAAAATAAAGCACTATTTTTATTTTCAAAACTAACATATCAAAATATAAATTCACATTTCAATAATATTTTTGATATATCTAATATGGCATATTTTGGAGAGAATTTAATACTTGATAAAATTTGTGAAAAAGATATTTGTATTGGAGATATATTACAAATTGGTGATACACAAGTACAAATTACACAACCAAGACAACCTTGCTGGAAACTTAGTGCAAATACAGAAAAAAAGAATATGACAAAATTTATTTTTGAAAGTGGATTTACAGGATTTTATGCAAAGGTTTTAAAAGAAGGTAATATAACAAAAGAAGATGATGTTTTCTTACAAAGTAGGCTTAATCCAACATTAACTATTGAAAAGCTAAATAAAATTATAGTAAATCCAATGATTGATGAAAATTTGACTTTAGAAACTTTAAATTGTAAAGAGTTAGGATATCAGTTTAAAAACTCTTTACAAAAAAGATATGATTTAGGTGATAAAGATGAGCAATTTAGTTATTATCACACATAAAAGGATTTAAAATGAGAAGAGCAGAATTTGATGTAAAAGATGAAAATAGTATAAATGAAGTTTTGGAAGCTTGTGAATATGGAACTTTAAGTTTAATAAATAATGGTAAACCATATTGTATAGCTTTAAATTTTGTATATTTTCAAGGCTCTATATACTTTCATGGAAGTAATGAAGGTAAAAAAATAGATACTATTAAAGAGAACCCAAATGGTTCTTTTTTGGTTGTACAGCCATATTCTACTATTCCATCATATTTTTTTGATACAGTTGCTGCTTGTCCTGCAACTCAATTTTTTGCTTCAGTTTTACTTGAAGGAATTTTGAGTTTTATAGAAAATGGTGATGAAAAAGCAAAAGTTTTAAATGCTTTGATGAAAAAATTGCAAAAAGATGGTGGTTATGAAGAAATAGCTTATGATAAGGCAATGTACACAAAAATGTTGGATAAAGTTACTATTATTAGGTTAAATCCACAAAATATATCTTGTAAAATAAAAGTAGGGCAAAACTTAAATGATGAAAAAAGAGATAAACTCACTCAGAAATTAGAAAATAGAGCTTCAAATATAGATATGCATACTATCAAACAGATGAAGTTTTATAACAAACAATAAAAAGAGAAATTAAAATTTCTCTTTTTTAGAATCAAATAAAGCTAATATATTTTTATATTCAATTGCAAACTCTAAGTTTATTAAAGAACTTTTACCTTCTATGATTTTTAATGCTTTTTCAATATCTTTTTTACTAAAGATATCATCAAGTGCCTCGATATAATCTTCTAAATTTAGCTTATTTTGGTACATTCTTAGAAGTTGTGATAAAAGATAGTTAAAATTTTTATTTGTTTGTTCTAAATTAAAAATAGCTTCTTCATACTCTTTTAGTTTTATTAAAATATCAGCTTTAAATTCAAAAAGAGAAAAGTCTTCTTTAAAAATAACACCAATAAATGCTCCAACATTTACAGAATCATCATAACCATCAATTTGAGTTAATAAATCTTCTAAATCATAAGCATCTTTATTTAAAATAAAATCTCTTATTAGTTTTCCTTGATTCTTATTGTTATAAATCATATCTTCAAGTGGATATATTTCTGAAAAATTTGGAACTATCATTTGACAAGAGTAAAAGCCTAAATAATCATATTCTCTTAAATATATAGTTTTATTTTGTTTATCTAAAATCTCTTTTAAAAGTATAAATTGCTCACTACTTTTTTCTATATTAAATTGCCAAGGAGTATATGAATACGATTTTTTTGAACTTAAAAATTGTATTCCTACTTTTGCATTTGAGTCTACAAAATGTGATTCTAAATTTGATGATGAGCTTATCTCTCTCATATCAAATGATGGTTTTTCAAAGCTATCAAGTTCGTTTAATTCTCTACCTTGTAATAGTTCAGTCAAAGTTCTTTCAATTGATACTTCTAAAATAGGGTGGCTTCCAAAAGATAAAAAAAGTGTATTATTTTTTGGATTTATAAAAGCTATTGCAGTTACTGGAAAAACTCCACCTAAAGAAGAATCATAAACTTTTAATTTAAAACCTTGATCTTCTAAAGATTTTATATCGTCTTTTATTTTTGGAAAGTTTTCTATTATTTCTTTTGGAAATTCTGGTAAAGCTAAACCTTCTTTTATAACTTTTAGTTTTACATATCGTTCAAAAATTTCACAAAGAGCTTGAACTTTTGCTTCATTTTGTGTATTTCCTGTAGATAATCCATTACTTGCAAAAAGATTTGATAAAAGACTTGTTGGAAAATATACTTCTTGTTTAGTATTTTGATTTATAAATGGTATAGAAATGATTTTATCAAAATTATTTGAATTAAAGTCCAAAAAATCTTCATTTTCAAAATCTTTTGTATCATATTGTTTTTTTAATTCATCAGGAAAAAAATCTTCATCAATACTGAACTCTTTTTGATCAGGGAAAAACTTTCTATCTTCTAAATAAAAATCATTAAAATATAGATTTGTTTGTAGTCTTTCTATAAATTCTCCATAAGCACTAGCTAAACATGAGTCCAACATTGAGCCTTTTCCATTAGAGAATATATAATTATTCGCTCCTTCAAAGCTTAGGTTTATAGAAAAACTATTTTTTACTGGATTTTTTTCTTTTGAGAGTTTTACTTTATATCCAAAATCATCTAATATTTTTTTCATTTTTGATATTGAAACTTCTACTGGTGCATCTTTTGATACTATATTCATACGATTTGTTCTTTGCTTTCTTAAAAATTTTGCAAAGTATAGCTAAAAAGTTCCCAAACTATTAGTTTGAGAACTATGATTTTAAAATTGTTTAATTCTTTTTAAATTTAATATTTAGAATAAAATAAGAGATTAATCCTAAAACAAGACCCCAAAATGCACCACCAATACCAAAAATATTGATATTTGCAGCAGTTGCTAAAAATGTAATCATAGCAGCTTCTCTTGTACTTACTTCACTCATTGCATTTGAAAGGCTTCCTGCTATTGTACTTATTAGTGCAAGCCCAGCTAAAGTACTAATAAATGTTGCTGGAAAAGCTGAAAAAAGTGCAGCCAAAGTAACTCCAAAAATACCAACCAAAATATAAAATACTCCAGCTGCAACTCCTGCAATCCATCTTTTAGAAGGATCTTCATGTGACTCTTTTCCTGTACAAATAGCAGATGTAATAGATGACAAACAAAAAGCATGAGAACCAAAAGGAGCCATTATTATTGAACCTAAACCAGTAGTTGCAAGAATAGGTTTTGCACTTGTTTTAAATCCATCATTTTGAAGTATTAAAAGCCCTGGCATATATTGCCCAGTTAGTGTAATTAAAAATAGTGGTAAAGCTATACTCAAAGTTGCATTGAGTGAAAAAGCTGGTTCTGTGAAAACTGGAGCTGCTAATTTTAGTTCAAACCCTGCAAAATCTATTTGTGATTGAAGAAGTAAAAAGATAAATCCAAAAACTAAAACAGAAACAATAGCATACCTAGGAGAAACCCTTTTTGCTAAAATATATACAAAAAACATTGAAATAGCCAATATTGGATTTATTGTCATATTTAAAAAAGCAGAGATACCAAACTGCAATAAAATCCCTGCAAGTAAAGCTGAAGCTACACTAATAGGGATTAGTTTTATTAGCTTTCCAAAATATCCAGTAACCCCCAAAATAAAAAATGCTAAAGCAGAGAGTATATATGCACCTATGGCTTCAGCATAAGAAATAGATACAATAGCAGTTACCAAAAATGCAGCTGCTGGAGTACTCCAAGCTGTGATAATAGGTTCTTTTGTATACCAACTAAGTAATATCCCTGTGATTCCTACTCCAATAGAAATTGACCAAACCCATGAAGCTGTCTGTTCTGGACTTAGTCCAGCCATTTGTGCAGCTTGGAAGATTAAAATAAAAGTTCCACCATAATTAACAATAACTGAAATTAAACCAGCAATTATTGGTGGAATAGCAGATGTTTTTTTACTCATTTTCATACTCCTTAATTAAAAAATTATGAAAGTATAAGTGCTTTAAAAATATTTTACAATCCAAAAATTGCTAATTCTTAAATTTTATAAAATTGATTAAAATAAGCAATTTTTGGATTGATGAAAAAATTATTTTCTTTTATAATTTCTTAAAATTTTAAATAAAAGGGGAGATATTATGAGACATCGAACAAAAACACATTTATTAACTAAAGATGAAATAGATGAATTACTTTTGAGATCTGAAGTTGGAAGATTGGGAACTATTAGTGAAGATGGATTTCCTTATATTTTACCAATGCATTATGTATATTTTGATAATAAAATATATATGCATGGACTTCCAAAAGGTAAAAAAATAGATAATGTAAAATTTAATCAAAATGTATGTTTTGAAGTAGATGAAATGATAGGTTTACTTTATGAAGGAGTTGAAAATCCTTGTGATGTTAATACAGAATTCAATAGTGTTATTATAGAAGGTAAAGCTTCTTTGCTTAGTGAGTTTGATGAAAAGTATAGAGCCTTGAGTCAAATAGTATCTAAATTTACACCACATTTAGTAGGTAGAGAACTACCAGAAAAAATGGTAAAAGGAACAGCTGTAATAAAGATTGATATTTTAAATTGTGTAGGAAGATATTATAAATAAAAAACTAAAAGAGATTTTCTCTTCTAGTTTTAGAATTTTCTATTAAAAAGCTTAACAAAATCTTAAAGATTATCTATTAAGTAAAATCAAAGTAAAGAGATAAAAATAAATTAGTTAAAATAATCAAAATATAAGAAATATTTCATTTTAAAAAGTACTAATTTATGGTAATTTTAGATGGACATTTAATAAATTTCAAAATTTCTTGTAAAAAGACGTCCATTTTTTTATAGTTCAGTCGTCTTACTAATTAGAGAAACCAATTCTCATAATAAATAAAGATAAGGAGAGATGATGAAGAATAAAGTTTTTGTTTCAGTAGTAACATCAATGATGATAAGTGGAACAATGTTAAATGCAAAAGAGATAAGTTTGCAAGAGGCAGTAGATAGTATAGTAAAAGAGTATAAGGTAAGTTATATTTCAAAATCAAAAAGCTTGAAGGATAGGAAAGTTGATGATAGCAAAATGAGTTTCGGGGGGGGTAATAAACAGTTTAAATAAAGTCTTAGAAACTGAAGAATTAAAAGCAGTAGAAGAAGAGGGGATAATATATATAATAGATAAACCAAAAGCAGTAAATGGTTTTTCAAAAACAACAGTTATAGATACAATTTCTGTAAATGAAAGCTATAAAAATGGAAGTGCTGAATCAGGATATTTAGTAGAAGATGTAAAAACTCTAGGAGTTTGGGGAAATTTATCTCTTCAAGATACTCCATATTCAATGAATGTTATGTCTGCTGAACTCTTGGAAAATATGGGAGTTACAGATATAAAAGGTGTTACAAGAGCAAATCCAGTTTTACAAGATAGAGGTTATCAAGATATTTATGGTGGAATGGATGCAAATATTAGAGGATTTAGAAGTTACAATACTTTAATTGATGGTTCTCCAGTTGCTTCTTTTAGTGTTGCACCAAATGAAGAAGCAGATAGAATTGAAGTTATAAGTGGTTTTAGTGGATTTTTATATGGTGGTGGAAATGTTGGAGGTGCTGTTAATTATGTACTTAAAAGACCAACTCCAAAGCAAATGAATAAAATCACAGTTGGAAATAATGGAGGAGAAAATCACTATACATCTTTTGATAGTGGTGGACCTATAAATGATAACTGGGGATATAGAATAAGTGGTATTTATCAAGATGGAGAAACATCTCAAGAAAATAGAAAAGAAGAAAAAAAAGTAATAACAGCAGCAGTTGATTTTAAAGTAACAGATGATTTACTACTTCAAATATTTGCATCTCATAGAGATACTCTTACAACAGGGCAAAGACCAATTTGGTTGATTACTGGAAATATGCCATCAGCTTATAATACAAGTAAAAGTTATACTCCTGAGTGGGGATGGATGGATAATGAAAGTGATAAGGTAGAATTAAGTGCAAAATATAATTTTTCAGAAAATTGGAGTTTAAGAACAGCATATATTTATCAAACTTCAGAATATGAAAATCAACAATTTATTAATAAAGTAAATACTAATACGAATACATATACAAGAAGTATCTATTTTCAAACGCCAAATAATTATAAAGATAGTGGAGGATATGTTTATTTAGATGGCAATTTTTATACTGGATTTATTAATCACAATTTAACAATGGGTGCATCAGTACATCAAAGAAATCAGAATATAACTAATCCATCAAGAATAACTTATAATGACCCAAATATTTATAATAATGTAAATGCTTTTAATACTATGAATAAAGTTGCATATACTCAACCTAATACAAAATATAGAAGTAATGAATCATTAAAGAAAAATATTGTTTTAGGTGATAATATATCTTTTAATGAGCAATTAAGTGCATTAATAGGAGTTAATTTAGCTTATTTGAAAAGTGATAGTTTTAATGTTAATGGTTCAAGAACATCAGGATATGATGATAATGCTTTAACTCCAACTATATCTTTGATATATTAAACCAATAGAAGATTTAACCACTTATGCTACTTATATAGAAGCTTTAGAAAATGGTTCAACTGTTAGTTCAAAATATAATAATTATAATGAAGTTTTTTCACCCTATATAAGTAAACAATATGAAATAGGGGCAAAGTATAATGTAAATAAAAACTTACTTTTGAGTACTGCAATATTTAGAATTGAAAAAGCTAATTCTTATGAGGATAAAACTACAACACCTCTTCCAACACTTACTCAAGATGGGCTTTTAATACATGAAGGAATTGAACTTCTTGCAACTGGAAAAGTAACAGATAGATTAACAGTCTCAGGTGGAGTTACATATTTAAAACCAACTATTGAAAAAGCTACAAATAAAGCTTTACAAGGTAAAGAAGCAACTGGAACTGCATCTGAAATGGTAAAAATATTTTTAGAATATAGGCTTCCAATAGAAGCAAAAATATTTTTAGCAGGAGGTGTTTATTATACGGGTTCTGCTTGGCAAGATAGTGCAAATACGTCTAAAATTCCTTCTTATACTTTGTATGATGCAAGTTTAAGATATGAAACAAAACTTGATGGATATGACACTATTTTTAGAATAAATGTAGCAAATCTTACAGATGAAAATTATTGGGTGAGTGCAAACTCTTTAGGAACACCAAGAATAGTAAGTTTTTCTGCAACTGTTAAGTTCTAATATAAATTTATAGAATTTATAATTAAGTTTATATCTTAAGTATATAAGCTTAGATCATTGGATTTGTAGCGAGATTCTCCTATACACCTATTATTTATTTATGAGCAGTTTTGCTTGCTATAAATCCATGGTTTCTTACTAAAATATATTAATAGTTAAATAGATTGATGATAAAATACACAATCTGAAATTAAAGCTAAAATATGAAAAAAATCAAGATATTTATCGATTCAAGTGTAAATCCACAGCAAAAAATAGGATTTGGAGCTTTTTTAGAAGTTTCTGATGATGATTTGTTGATTGATAATTTAAAGAAAATTATAAAAATAAAAAAATTTGATGATACAAGTTCCACAAAACTTGAACTTCAAACTTTACTTTGGACTTTAGATGAGATTTGTCAAATAGATGAAAATACTCAAATAGAAGTTTATACAGATTGCCAAAATATAATAGGCTTACAAAGTAGAAGAGAAAAGTTTGAATTAAATGATTATAAAACTTCAACTGGCAAAACTATAAATAATCATGAGATATATAAACTATTCTTTCAAAAAATAGATAAGTTAAATATTGATTTTATAAAAGTAAAAGGGCATAAGAAAAATAGTTTAAAAGATAAAATTGATACTATTTTTAACCTTGTAGATAAAGCTTCAAGAAATGCTTTGAGAGAGAATATAAGTATTTAAACTATATCTAAAAAACATCCATTTCCATAAGGTTGTTTTGAATAGTATAATTTTGAATGTTGAACTATCAAAGCATGATATTCTTGATAAGTTATAACTAACTCTTTTTTATTTTTTATCACTTTCTTTAGTTCTTCTTCCATAAAATATTTTATATCGTTGTATTTTACTTTTTCATCTAACAGTTTATTATGTACTAGCAATCTTTTTGTATAAGCATCTACTTTAAACTCTGCTTGGTTATATCCATATAACAATATACTATCAGCAGTTTCAAATCCTATTCCTTTTATAGCTAAAAGCTCTTCTCTTGTAGGAATTTTGCTATTTAAATTTTCAAAAAACTCTATGAAATTTAAAATATAATTTGCTTTTTGATTGTTATATCCAGATGGTTTTATAAGTTCTTTTAATTTTTCTATTGGTAAATCTTTGATTTTTTTGTAGTTTAGACAACCTAAATCATTTAAGTTATTTAAAGATTTGACAACGGAAGTAAAAGTAGTATTCTGAGTCAAAATTGAGCCTAAACATACTTCAAAAACTTCATTTTCATCTCTTGGAAAACTATAGTCTAAAATATGATATCCGTCATTATTGCCTTGTTTTTGACTATTTTTACCTTGATAGTTTATAAACGGCCACCAACCTTGAGGACCATAAGTTTCATAAAGTTTTTTATAAATAGTGAATATTTTATTCACTTTTATTACTTTCTTTTATAGACTCATAAGCTATTAAGATTTTTTTACGCTCAATGCCCCATCTATAACCACTCATAGCTCCACTCTTTGCTATTACTCTATGGCAAGGTATTAAGTATCCTATATGATTTTGTCCTATTGCACTTGCAATAGCCCTTACAGCTTTTGGTTTATCAAGATAATTAGCAATATCACTATATGTTGCAACTATTCCATTTGGTAGATTTAAGAGTGCTTTCCAAACATTTATTTGAAGATTTGTCCCTTTTACTAAAAGTGGATATTTCTTATTTTTTATAAAGATATTTTCCAAGTACTCATTTGCCAATCTTTGATTAAAAATTAAATTTGCATTTTCCCAAAGTTCATTAAATCTTTGGAAAATATCTTCTTTATTATTATCTATAAAACCTAGATAACATATACCTTTATCAGTAAATCCAATCAAAGCTTCACCAAAAGGAGTTTGTCCAAAACCATAAGTTATTTGTACATCTTTACCTTTTTCTTTCCATTCTCTTGGAGTAACACCTATTAAATTTACAAAAAGTTCATGAAGTCTGCTAGTGCTAGATAGTCCAATATCCAAACTACTATCTAGAATGGATTTGGATTCTTTTATATGCTCTTTTGCATAGTTTAGAGTTACGCAGTGTAAAAACTGCTGAGGAGTAACACCTACATACTCTTTAAAAACTCTTATAAAATGGTATTTACTCATACCGATATTTTGGGCTACTTCATCAACACTTGGATGTGATTTGAAGTTCTCATCTATGTATTTTATAGCCTTTTCTATCTGTTTATAAGTTTTATCTAGTGTAGGCATTACACTTCCTTTATACTCTTAATAAGTAGATTTAGTATAAATCACAAAGTTAGATGCAAGTTCTTCCATCTCTTTATTGATTTTTTTATGCAACTCTTTATCTTCTATATTGTCTAATACATCACAAATTTTATTTGCAATAATCTCAAACTCTTTTTCTTTCATTCCTCTAGCAGTTAAAGCAGGACTTCCTATTCTAATACCTGAAGTTATGAATGGACTTCTTGTTTCACCAGGAACTGTATTTTTATTTACAGTGATACCTGCATCTCCTAAAGCTGCATCAGCATCTTTACCACTAAATGGTTTATTTAAGAAGCTTACTAATACTAAGTGATTATCTGTTCCACCTGAAACAATATCATATCCTCTTTTTGTAAGAACTTCTCCTAGTACTCTAGCATTTGCTTTTACTTGTTTTGCATAATCTTTCCATTTTGGATCTAAGATCTCTTTAAATGCTACAGCTTTAGCTGCAATTACATGAACTAAAGGTCCACCTTGTAATCCTGGGAAAATAGCAGAGTTGATTTTTTTAGCTATTTCTTCATCATTTGTCATAATTATACCACCTCTTGGACCTCTTAAAGTCTTATGTGTAGTAGTAGTTACGATATGAGCGTGTGGGAATGGACTTTGGTGTTCACCAGCTGCAACAAGACCTGCAATATGAGCAATATCAGCAAATAAAATAGCACCAACACTATCAGCTATTTCCCTAAATCTTTTAAAATCAATCTCTCTTGCATAAGCACTTGCACCACAAACAATAATTTTTGGTTGAACAGTTTTTGCAATTTCAGCAACTTTATCATAGTTAATTCTACCATCAAGTTCAACACCATAATAAAATGCTGAATAATTTTGTCCTGAGAAACTTGGTTTACTTCCGTGAGTTAAATGTCCACCATGAGATAAATCCATACCTAAAATTCTATCACCAGCTTTAAGTAATGCTGCATAAACTGCACCATTTGCTTGACTTCCAGAGTGTGGTTGAACATTTACAAATTTACAATCAAAAATTTTACAAGCTCTATCAATAGCAAGTTGTTCTACTTTATCAGCTTGTTCACAACCACCATAATATCTTTTATAAGGATAACCTTCTGCATATTTATTTGTAAATACACTTCCCATAGCTTCCATTACAGCTGGGCTTGTAAAGTTTTCACTAGCAATCATTTCAAGATGATTTGTTTGTCTTTTTAACTCATCTTCTATTATTGCAAAAACTTCGTTATCTGCTTCTTTTAAATTCGCGTTTGTTATGTAATTCATAATTTCTCCTTTAAATTTTTAAAATATTAACTTATTTATATGAAATAGACAATCCAAAAATTGCTATTTTTCTTCTAAATTTTCATCTTCCAATTGTTGTTTTTTCTCTTTAAAAACTGCTTTTGCAATAATTTCTAAGTAAAAACTATCAAAATTTTGCGAAGATGCAAAATCAACATACTTAATAACATCTTGAAATTCGATATTATTTGCTTCATCTTGAGATTTACCAGCTTTACACTCAAATTGCCAAAAATTAAACTCTTCAGGAAGTTTTTTACTTTTTTCTCTTTTTATGTATTTTCTAATCTCATTTTTAATTGAATCAACTTGTCTATCTATAGACTTATTTTCCACAATTAATTTAAAAACTTTTTTCATTAAAACCCTTTTTTAAAAGTTAGTATTATAACAAGTTTATTATTTTAAATAGAGAAAATATTTGATATAATCATAACAATTATGAAAAAAAGAGAAGAATTGCAATTTAAAATAACAGATAAGATAAAGAATTTAGAAATCACGGATATAAAAGAGAATCTTTTTCACTATTCTTATGATAGTAAAACTCTAAAATCTTTGTTCAAAAGTAATATTTCAAAAGAAGAGATATCTTATCTAACTGCTTATAGTAGTTTTAAGGGAGAGATTTATGAAAATATTATCTATGAACTTTTACTTGATTATGCAAAAACAAATGATGATATAAAAGGCTTTGTACTAAAAGGTCCATATCAAGATAAAGAGAATAAATTTATAAAAAGTGGACTTTTAATAGATAGAACTTCTCAAATTGTTTTTAAATCAGCATACAAAGATATAAGTGAGTTTGATGCTCTGTTTTTTACTGAAAAAGGTTTATACTTTGTAGAGATGAGTACATCTAAAAAAACTTCAAGTTTAAATAAACGTTTAGATAAAAAATATGCACTCTTAAAGATGATATTCCCACATTTAGAAATAAATGCTTTGATAGTTTTAACTGTTGGTTCAACAGGACTTAGAAATTTTCCTTCTTATGCTACTATATGGGTAACAAAAGATTTAGAAGATGATACTTTAATAGAAGAGATAATCTTTGCTAAAAAAGTAAAAAATGACTTACAAACTTTAAAAGCTCCAAATAGTGAAAAATATCTTGAAGCTTATAGCTTAAAATATAAAAAATTTGCTTATTTCCCAACTTTGGAATGGATTTTAAACACTTCAAGAAAAAACCCAAAATTTAATGTTGATTTGAGATTTTTTTCATCATCAAGAATGGAATTATATTTTGATATCTATACAAAACTATATATAGGATATTTAAGTGTTGATGAGTTCAAAAAACTATATTCAGATTTTGATATGCAAGTTGATACTCAAAGAGTTATAGTAACTTTAGAAAAAGTAAATCAAACACAAATTGATATAGTTTATTATGCAAAACTTACAAATAAAAAATTATATAGGTTACGACTTGAAAATGGTTGTGAAGCTTCAATAAAACAAAAAGAACCAGATGGATTTACAAATGCTGAGGTTAGATTTTTTATGAAAGTTTTGGAAGAGAAACATCTTTTACATCTAAAAGATATAAAACATCTTTTAAAAAATATTTCACTAATTGAGTTTAAAAAATGACATTATTATTTTTATATTTATTCTTAGCACTATTTTTCTCATCACTTTGTTCTATTTTAGAAGCAACTGTTTTATCTTCTACTCCTTCTTATATTGAGAGTATGGATAAAAATAGTTATAGTGAAAAAAGTATAGGCTTAGTAAAAGAGATGAAAGGAGATATTGATAAGTCAATATCTGCAATTTTAACTTTAAATACTTTTGCACACACTATGGGAGCAGCTGGAGTTGGAGCACAAGCTGCTATCGTTTTTGGTGAAAAGTGGCAAAGTTTAGTTGCTTTTATACTTACTTTATTAGTTTTATATATTACTGAGATATATCCAAAAACTTATGCTGCTTTATATTGGAAAAGATTTTTAGTTCCAACTGCTTATATAATATCATTTTTGATAAAAGTAACATATCCATTTATTTGGTTTGGTACAAAGATTACAAACTATATTCAAAAAAATAAAAAAGAAGAAACAAACTTTTCAAAAGATGAAATTATGGCTTTAGTAAATCTTAGTGAAAAAGAGGGAAGTATTCAATCAAAAGAGAGTGATTTTATAGAAAACCTTTTTGAACTAAAAAGTATAAAAGCAGAGGAAATTATGACTCCAAGAAGTGTGGTTTTTGCACTTAATGCTCAAACAACTGTAAAAGAGGCAATAGAAAATGATAAACTTTATGTTTATTCTAGAATTCCAGTTTTCAATGAAACAATAGATAATATTGTAGGGGTAGTATTTAACCAAACTGTTTTAGAGCAAAGAGTAAAAAAGAAAAAGAATAAAACTTTAGAAGATATTATGGTACCTGTACATAAAGTTCCAGAAAGTTTATCTATTTCTGTATTACTTGATTTGTTTATAAGAAGAAAAACTCATCTTTTTATTGTTCAAGATAATTATGGACAAACAAGTGGTATTGTAACACTTGAAGATGCCTTAGAAACTCTTTTAGGAGTTGAAATAGTAGATGAAATGGATGAAGTTACTGATATGCAAGAGTTAGCAAAAGATAAATTTAGGAAGTTTCAACATAAAACTTAAATAAAGGAGATTCCTTGGAAAGTTTAAAAAGTGATATAAATTTTGCAAAACTATTTTATGTTTTTGCTTTTATGTTTTTAGTATTTTATTCTTTTAATAGTCTTAGTAATATTTTAATACCTATTGCGATAGCTTTTTTTATTTGGTTCTTAATAAATGCTTTAGCTTCATTAATAAGAAAAATTCCTTATATAAATAAAAAGTTTTTAGATTTTATAGCAACTCCATTATCTTTGATAATCATCATATATTCTATGATAAAAGTAGGTACATTTTTAACTTCAAGTATGATGGAATTAAGCTCTGTTGTATCTCAATTAGATTCAAAAATAAATATTGTAATAGATAAAATTTCAACTTTAACTTCAATAGATGTAAAAGAACCATTGAGTAAATTTTTTCAAGAATTCAGTATCTCAAGTGTTTTAAATAGAATCTTTGTTGTATTTAGCTCAATATTTAGTAATTTGATGCAGATTTTTTTATATGTATTATTCTTATTAATTGATCAGCAATTTTTTAATGCAAAATTAAATGCCCTTTTCAAAAAAGAAGATAGTAAAATAAGAGCAAAAAATATACTTAGTTCTATATCTCAAGGTATTAGAGCATATATTTTTATAACTACAATTGTAAGTCTAGTTACAGGGTTCTTGACTTTTTTAATATGCCAATATTTTGGAATGGAAGCTTCTGTTTTATGGGGATTTATAGCATTTATATTAAATTTTATTCCTACTATTGGAACAATAGTTGCTGTTTTGATACCTACAACGTTTGCTTTTATACAGTTAGATAGTTTAAGTGATATTCTTTGGTTATTTTCAGCTTTAGTTATCATTCAATTTGTAATAGGAAATATTATATATCCAAAACTTATGGGAAATAAATTAAATATTTCTCAATTTGTTGTGATATTGTCTTTAGTTGTTTGGGGTGCTATGTGGGGAAGTATTGGAATGTTTTTAGCTGTTCCTATTATGATGATTTTACTTATAATTCTCTCTCAATTTGAGAGTACAAAAAGCCTAGCCATATTAATATCTGAAAATGGTAATATTGTGAGAAAAGATGAAAATTAGGCTTATAGTAATAATTTTTATATTACTTTTTGCATCTGTAGAAGTAAAAAAGTTTATGGATAAAAAAGAAAAAGATTTAACTATTGAAAGCTTAAGAGAAACATTAGAACTTAAAAATGGTGATATTATTGTCAGAAGAGAAGATAATCCTCTAAGTGATTTTTTTGCAACTTTAGATGGTGCTGGATTTTCACACATTGGAATTTTAGCAAATAGTAAAGATGGTTTTGTTGTTTTTCATTTAGAAGTTGATGAAAATAGTGATGAAATGAAAGTGTCAAGTATAAAAGATTTTGTAAATTTTTCAAAAAAAATAGCAGTTTACAGACATAAAGAGGCTATAGATGAAGATAAATTATCACAGATTTTGATAAATTTTTTAAAAGATAATCCAAAGTTTGATTTTGAGTTTTCTTTAGAAAATGATACTTTTTACTGTACAGAGTTTGTAAATAATATATATTTTAAACTTTTTAATGAAAATTTATATACTTATATGTATGAGTTTGATGGGAAAAGTGGAATTTCTATAAATAGTCTTATCCAAAATCCAAATTTAGACAAACGATATGAACTAGAGTTTTAAACTCTAGTTTTTTACTGTTCTTGCCAAAGAAGTTCAAGTTTTATATCATAAATATCACTTCTTTTTGGTTTTATAAATAACTCTTCAATTTCATATTTAGCTATATCAAATTCTTGATTTATTTTATCTATTTCTTTTGTTAATTTATCTTGAAGTTCATTTCTTTGTGTTTGAAGTAAATTTATCTCATTTTCAACAGCTTTTACATCATTCTTTTCTTTTAAAACCCTACTTACTCCTCTAGAACTTGTTGCTACTTTTGAAGCTATAGCTGATTTGCTAGATTTTCCAAAAAAAGCTCCCAAAATAGAAGTTCCTATTGAAATAATACTATTTGTAGTTATACTAGAAGCTTCTCTTTGCTCTTTTTCTAATTTATCAAAAAGCCTTGATATTTTTTGTTCTAATGTATTATTGTCTTTTTGAAATTTTTGTTTTAATTTATCTATCTCTAAATCAATTTTTTCATTCAGTCTATCTTGTATTCGGATTTTAAAATCATTTAAACTCTCGTGTTGTTTAGAAACGAGTTTTAAAATATCATTTTTATATAAAGTTAATTTTGAAGTTCTATATATATAATCAGTAAAATTCTTTTCTAAAGCTTTTAATTCTCTATCATTTTGTATAAATAGTGGTACTTCATAATAAAAAGAGTTTGTTTTTTCTTTATCTTCAAGATTTTGAATTAAGAAATCTTCTTTTTCTTCAAAATTTATCTCTTTGATATTTTCATCTAAATAAATTTTATAAGATACTTGTTCTTCTAAATCTATACTTTTTGTACTATTAATATAGTGTATATTACAAGAAAGAAGCAAATAGGGTTGCATATAATAAGCACTATTTTGTGAGATATAACTATATCTTTCTTTTATACTACTCACAATTAATGGTTTTGCTATACCTTTTTGAACATCTATAAAGGTTTCTGTTGATATCTCTTTTTGAGTATTTCTATTTAATTTTCTTTTATCACTCATAAGTTTCTTTATACCATCTTTTGAAATTGGTCCTTTTAAGTATGATAATGCCCATCTTGTTTCAAATATCTTTATTTTATCTTCATTTATATTTTTTAATATAAAGTTTCTTTTTTGAAGATTACTTATAGTTGATGATAATTCTTGTTTATTAAAAGCTCCATCACTTGCACTATTTAAACCATCAATTACTTTATCAATATCTTGTTTTGTTTGAAGTCTTCCTATAAACCAAGTTCCAATATTTGATAAACCTTTATAATCTATATCAACTGGATTTTGAGTTGAAAGAATGATTCCTATTCCAAAACTTCTTGCTTGTTTTAAAAGTGTTAGCATAGGTTGTTTTGAAGGAGGATTTGCTAGTGGTGGAAAATATCCAAATATTTCATCCATATAAAGTATGGCTTTTAAAGATGTTGTACCTTCTTGTCTTCTCATCCAAGCTAAGATTTGATTTAGTAATATTGTTATAAAAAACATTCTTTGTGAGTCATTTAAATGAGCAATAGAAAATATTGAAACTCTTGCTTTTCCATTTTCATCATATAACATTTTTGAAATATCTAAACTTTCTCCTTCAAGCCAAGTACTAAAAGATGGACTAGCAATAAGTGTATTTAGTTTTAATGCAAATTTTAATCTATCACTTTGTGCAAAAAATGTTTCTAAATCGAAAACTCCAATTTTTGAAAAAGGAGGAGTTACTATTAAAGTAATTATCTCTTCTAATGTTAGGTCTTTTTGTTCTTTAAAATAATTTGTAAATATTGAACTAAGAAGAATTGATTCTTTTGAAGTTGCTTCTTGTTTATCGTCAATTAATGATAAAAGAGAACTAACTGTAGAACTAATAAGTGAAGAAAAAACTTCATTGTCTTCTAATACTTCAATTGCTGGTGCTTTGAATGAAGATAAAATTGAAATTTGAACTCCTGCATTACTTCCTGGAGTATATATAGTAAAATCTGCACTATCCTTTAGCTTTTTTATTCTATTTATATCTTGAAAATCTTTTTCTATCCCATTTTTCCATAATGATGCTATATTTGAAGCTAATTCATCTTTTGTTTTTCCACTATTTGCAACTTCACTATCATCAATCCAAGGTTCAAAATCATTAGGTGTTAATTCAGGAAAAGTTAGCATTAAATTTGTCATATCACCTTTTGGATCAATAATGATTGATGGTATTTCATCTATTGCTGCTTCTTCAAGTAAACTTATTCCTAAACCAGTTTTACCACTTCCTGTCATACCAAGAATAGCTGCATGAGTTAATAAATCTTTATTTTGATAGACCAAAGGAGTTTTTTGTCCATTTATGGTCTCTTTTCCAATATAGAAAAGTTTTAATTTCTCATAATCAAAAGTATTCATAGTAAACCTTAATAATATTTTTATAGATTATATCGAAAAATTTAATTAATGAAAATATAGTATAATTGTCAAGAATAATTTAAAAAAATATTAATATAAGAAAGGTATAAATGATACAAAAAATTGATATAGAGTCTTTAGTTTTTAAAAATGAATTAGAAAATACAAAAGATTTTACAAAAGATGTAATAAAACAATATAACTTAGTTTTTAATCCAGATGATGAAGTAAATGAGTCCATTCAAATGGGATTGACTAGAAATATGCTTATTTATGGGAAAAGGTATTGTCCCTGTTTTATGGTTATAGAAGAAAATCAAAATGAAAAAAATAGATTATGCCCCTGTACACCAGCTTTAAGTGATGAAATACCAAATAAAGGAAGTTGTCATTGTGGAATTTTTTGTACACATCAAAAAGCTAAAGAATTAAGTTTAGAAATGAATACAAAAGAGGCAATAGTTACACATTTTAGAGGATTAACAAAAGAAGAATGCCAAGAACTATTTAATAAAGAAGAGATTAATTCAATTGAATTAGAAGCATTACTTGAAGCTAGAGAAAAAGGAGCTATAAAATTTAATTTAGTAGATACTAGAGAGTGGATGGAATGGATTAGTGCAAGAATAAAAGGAACTGATTATTTAGTTCCAACAACTAGTTTTTATAATTCTATCGAAGAGTTAAATGATAAAAAAGATATTCCTGTAGTTGTATATTGTCATAGTGGAAGTAGAAGTGCTTACTGTCAAAGAATTATGGAGAATATGGGATTTAAAAAAGTTGTGAATTTAGATTATGGAATTATAAGCTTTAGAGGAGAGATAATTAGAGGAGAGGAATAACTCCTCTTATTTATCATTGTACTTTTTTAATAATTCCATAATAGAAATAAATAGACTTATCGTAGCTGGACCTATTATCATTCCCCAAAAACCAAAAGTTGAAAGTCCTGCAACTATTGCAAAGAATATTAAAAGAGAACTAATATTTGTTTTGTTTTTTACTACTTTTTTATTTATATAATTTATTATTACTGGTTTTATAAAAGTATCTGCTATGATAGAAATAACTACAATAGAGTAAATAGCTATAAAAATAGCACTTGATAAACTTCCTGTTGTTGCTTCATAAATTGAAACTGGCAGCCACATCATAATCCCACCAATAACAGGAACTAAAGAAGCAAAACCATATAGAACTCCAAATAAAAGTCCATCATATCCAAAAGCACTCAAAAATACTCCAAATAAAAACCCTTGAAAAATTGCAGTTATTAAAATAGAGTAAAAAACAACACTCATAACACTTGATGATTCATTGAATAAAATATTTACATCATCATTATTTATAGGGAATATATTTTTTAGATAGTTTGCAATTTGTGATGAATAAAGAGTGAAAAATAGAAAAAATACTAATATTAAAACCATATCAATCATAAATTTTGCAGAATTTCTACCTAAATCTGCACTAAAACTTACTAATGTTTGAACGATTTTCCCTATATCTATTTTTGAAGTTATATTTTTTGTAAAATCATTTAAGAAACTAAACTCAGCTAAAATATCAATAGCCGAATTCTTGATATTATTTAAGTTATTTATCAAAACATTTTGATCTACTTGATTAAAAAATGTTGCAAATGAAATAATACAATATAACATTGGTAAAAAGAATAGTGAAGCCATAAGTATAGTTAAAATTGATGTTGAAACAGCATTATTCTTTATAACAATATTTATTTTTATAAATAGTGAATTCGTAGCAATCGTTAAAAGAATTGCTACAAAAATAGGTTTTAAAAATGGATCAAATAGTTGAACTAAAAAAAATAGTAGTAAAATAGCAATTGCTATTAAAAAGTATGATGGCTTCAAAATAGATTTCCTTGTTGTTCATCTGATTTCATTTTTGGTGGAGTTAATCTAAACATATCATATGTTTTTACACTAGCTACTCTTCCACGAGCAGTTCTTTCTATATATCCATTTGCCAGTAGGTATGGTTCTATTGCATCTTCTATTGTTCCTTCATCTTCACTAAGTGCTGCTGCAATAGTTGATAGTCCCATTGGTTTACCACGATTTGTAATAAGAAGTTCAAGTAGATTTATATCCATTTCATCAAATCCATTTTCATTTATTCCTAGTTCATCTAAAGCATATTTACAAGTATTTAAAATTATTGATTTCTCTCCTGAAACTTGAGAAAAATCTCGAACTCTTCTTAATAATCTTAATGCAACTCTTGGTGTTCCACGACTTCTTTTTGACATTTCAAGTGCAGAATTGTCTTCGCAAGTTATACCTAGTTTTATTGAAGCTTTTTTGATTATTTTTGCTAGTTCTTCATGTGTATAAAATTGCATTCTAAAGTGCATACCAAATCTTTCTCTAAGAGGATTTGATAACATTCCTGCTCTTGTTGTTGCACCAATTAGTGTAAATCTTGGTAAGTCAATTTTAACAGTTTGAGCAGCAGGTCCAGAACCTATAATGATATCAAGCCGATAGTCTTCCATTGCAGGATATAAAATTTCTTCAACAGCAGGACTTAAACGGTGTATTTCATCAATGAAAAGAATATCACCTTCTTCCAAATTTGTTAAAATTGCTGCTAAATCACCACTTTTTTCTATCATAGGACCAGCGGTTACTTTTATATTTGAGCTCATTTCATTTGAGATTAGATATGAGAGAGTAGTTTTACCAAGCCCTGGAGGACCATAAAAAAGAATATGATCAAGGGCTTCATTTCTTTTTCTTGAAGCATCAATAAATACTCTTAAATTCTTTTTTATCTTTTCTTGTCCTATATAGTCATCCCAAGAAGAAGGACGAAGACTTTGTTCATTGTTTTCTTCTTCAAAAGATACTGTTTCTACTTCAACTAATCTTTGCATATTTTAATACTCTTCTTCTTTTGAAGGAAATGCTTTATTTTGAACATCTTCTTTATATTTATTGACAGCATTTTTTATAATATTTGCACCATCTAAATAGTGTCTTACAAATTTAGGTTTAAATTCTTCAAAGAATCCTAACATATCAGACCAAACTAAAACTTGTCCATCTGTATCAATTCCAGCTCCTATACCAATAGTTGGTATATTTACTGCCTCTGTTATTTTTTTTGCAACATCGCTCATTACACCTTCAACAACAATAGCAAATGCTCCTGCTTTTTCAACAGCTATAGCATCACGAATAAGTTGTTCTGCATCTTCTTTAGTTTTTCCTCTTACTTTATATCCACCTTCACTTCTTACATACTGTGGCATAAGTCCAATGTGTCCCATAACTGCAATAGCATTTGAAGTTAGATGTTTTATAATATCAGCTCTATCTTCTCCTCCTTCTATTTTTACAGCACTTGCTAGTGTTTGCTGATATACTTTTGTACAGTTTCTTAAAGCTTCATCTTTATTTATATAAGTTCCAAAAGGCATATCTGTGATTATAAAAGAATTTTTTGCACCATTGCAAACTGCTTTTGTATGGTAAATCATTTGATCTAGAGTAGAACTTAAAGTGTCAGTTTCTCCCATAAAGCTCATATTTAAGCTATCTCCAACTAATATCATATCTGTTGATTGTGAAAATAATTTTGCAAAAAGTGCATCATATGCTGTAATAACTGTCAATTTCTTTTTATTTTTTGATTGTATTATTTTTGTTATATTCATTTTTTCAAAATTGTTTACTATTATACTCATTCAAAATCCTTAAATTAAATATAAAGATTATAGCTAAAAATATATTTTAATTTGGTTTTGGATAAAATCTATTTAATTAAAAAATAGGATTTGTATTTTGAAAAAATTGGTTGCATATATTACTACCTCTTTACCAAACAATAATTTTACTGTTGATTTGGCATTTGCTTTAAAAGAAAGTGGAGTTGATACTTTAGAATTAGGAATACCTTTTAGTGATCCCGTTGCTGATGGACCTATAATTGAAAAAGCTAATTTAATGGCACTTAAAAATGGTTTTAAATTAAAAGATTTATTTGAAATTTCTTCAAAAATAGGAAAAGATATTGATACACTTTGGATGGGATATATGAATCCATTTTATCATTATGGAATAGAAGAATTCTTGAAAAAAGCACAGGATTATCAAATTGCAGGTACTATTATCCCTGATTTACCTTTTGAAATGTCACAAAAATATGAACCTATTTTTAAAAAATATAACAAAGTAAATATAACATTTGTTGCTCCTACAACTCCAAAAGATAGAATAAAAAAGCTTGTGGAAAATTCACAGAAATTTATATATATGGTTGCGTATGCTGGAATTACAGGAAGTGGAAGAGATGAAGATTTAAGCAAAATAATTTCGGATATTAGAGAATATACAACAACACCTTTATATATTGGTTTTGGAGTAGATGAAAAAACTTGTAAAGCAAAATCAAAAGATCTTGATGGAGTTATTGTAGGTAGTGCTTTTGTAAAATATATTATAGATGATAGTTTAAGTAATAGTGAAAAAATATCTAAAATTTCACAATTAGCTAAAGAGATAAAAACAAAAATAAATGAATAAAAAATGAATATTTTTAATCAAGATTTAGAGTTTTTTGAAGAAAATAGAAGTTGTTCTTATTTTGAAAAAGAGATTTCAGATATAAGATATCAATATCTTTACTCTTGTTCTATTCCAGATTATCAAAAAAAGTTGGAACGAGGTTGGAGACGATTTGGGAAAATGCATTTTGTTCCAGAATGTAAAACTTGCACAAAATGTATATCAATGAGAATAGATGTAAAAAACTATATATTTTCTAAATCTGATAAAAGGGTGTTTTCTAAAAATAAAGATACAAAACTATATATTAGAAAACCAACACTTACAATGGAACATCTAAATTTGTATGATAAATATCATAAGTTTATGAATGATAAAAAAAATTGGCCATATTATCCTATTACTGTTGATGACTATGCCAAATCTTATGTTGAAGGAAGCTCTGATTATGCAAGAGAATTCTTGTATATGAAAGAGGATAAATTGATTGGTGTTGCATTAGTAGATATTTTACCAAAATCAATATCTGCTATTTATTGTTATTATGATCATGAATATTCTGATTTGTCAATTGGTAAATTTTCTATTTTAGCCCAAATTAAAATAGCAAAAGAGTTAAATATTCCATATATTTACTTAGGATATTGGATAAAAGATCACTATTCAATGGGCTATAAACAAGCTTATCAACCCTTTGAAGTATTAAAAAATAGAGCAGGGCTTAATGAAGAACCTATATGGGAAAAATATACAAGCTAATTATTAATTTCCTAATAAAACTACAATAAATATTACTATTTAATAAAAGATTTAATATAATGCCTTTTAAAATTTAAGGAGAATTATGAAAAATTTATTATTAGTTCTATTCTTTGTAGTTTCAGTTTTTGCAGAAAATACAGTTGAACAAAAACCATATAATCCAAATGTTGATTGTGTTATTTTAGAAGATGAGAATTCAATTATATGTAAATTTGAAGTAGAATTAGATATTGAAAATAATCAAACAATAGTTATAAATTGGGTTGATCCTAATGGTGAAATATCAAGAAGTAGAGAGATGATAATTCCAGCAGGGGATACTTCAGCTTATGATTTTAGATATCTTGATGGAAGAGAAAAAGGTGAATGGAATTTTGTAATTGTTTATAAAAACAATAATTATTCATCTAAGTTTGAGTTAAAATAGTAGAGAGCTAAACTCCTACTACTATTTTTGTTATATTGTATGCTATAAATGACATTATCCAAGCTGTAGTTGTGGTAAATATAAATAAATAAGCTAAATATTTCCAACCTCCAGATTCTTTTGCAAAAACCATTGCTGCTGCTAAGCAAGGTATATATAACATTACAAATACTATAAATGAAACTGCTGCTTCAAAAGGAATATTTGATTTTATTTTTTCGATTAAAGATGATGTAGGTTCATCTGGATCACTTTCCCCTAATCCATATAAAATAGATAGTGTTGAAACAACAACTTCTTTTGCAGCAAGACCTGTTTCAAGTGCAACAGCCATTTTCCAATCAAATCCTAAAGGTGCAAAAAATGGTTCACTAAATTTACCAAGTTTTCCTAAGTATGAGTTTTCAAGATTGTATAAATCTAACTCATTTTGTAATTCTTGTTTTATTTCATCATTTAAAGCTATTTCAATTTTTTGGTTTATTTCATCTTCCATATTGGGATATTTTGGGTAATTACTCATAAACCATATTAATATTGAAGCTGCTAAGATAAATGTACCCGCTTTTTGTAAATACATAAATCCTTTATTTGTAACTTCTTTATATACTAGTTTTATAGAAGGAAGTCTATATTTTGGCATTTCCATAACAAAAGGTTCATCTTGTCCTTTAAAAACAATAACTCTTAATATTTTTGCAGCAAATAATCCAAAAATAGCTCCAATAATATAAATTAAAAATAGTATATTTCCAGCATTATTATCCCCAAAAAAAGCACCAACAAAAAGTACATAAATAGGTAATCTTGCCCCACATGACATAAATCCAATTATAAATAAAGTTATTAACCTATCTTTCTCATTTTTTAGAGTTCTTGCTGCCATATATGCTGGAACGGAACACCCAAATCCAGTAACTAGAGGAATAAATGATTTTCCATGAAGTCCAAATTTATGAAAAGTTCCATCTAATAAAAAGGCAACTCTACTCATATATCCAGTACCTTCTAATAAAGAAATACCTAAAAATAATATTAATATATTTGGTAGAAACATAACAACAGCACTAACTCCAGCTATTATTCCATCTCCAATTAATGAAGATATTTCATTATCTCCAAGTATTTCTTTTATAGAGTCTATTAAACTAATAAATCCACTATCAATATAATCCATAGGGATTTGTCCTAAAGTAAAAGTTAACTGAAATAATCCCCACATTAAAAATAAAAATATTGGAAGACCAATATATTTATTCATTAGAATAGCATCTATTTTTTCTGTGGTTGTTTTTTCTTTAGATTCTTTTATATTTACACATTCTTTTATAATATTTTTTACAAAATTAAATCTTTGAGTTAGAATCTCATCTTGTGATATGAAAAATTGTTTATGTGTTGATTGAGTTTTTTCTTCTTGAAAGGTTTTTATAATTTGTTCTAATAAATTTTGAATTCCTTCTTTTGTTATTGCACTGGTCTTTATACAGGGTGTATTTAAAATAGTTGATAATTTTTTATCATTAATCTCAATATTTTCATTTTTTGCTTCATCAATCATATTTAATGCAATAATCATCTTTTTATTTAGTGTTAATAGTTCACTTGTAAATAAAAGATTTCTTTGAAGATTAGTTGAATCTAAAACATTTAAAATAATATCGTAATCATGATTGTTTAAAAAGTTTTTTACAACTTTTTCTTCTATTGAATAATTAGTAAGTGAATAAGTTCCAGGTAAATCTATAATTTGAATATTAAAATCTTTATATTTGAAATTTATTTCTTTTCTTTCAACAGTAACACCAGCAAAATTACCAACTTTTAATCTTGAGTTTGAAATAGAGTTGATAATCATAGATTTTCCAACATTTGGTTGCCCTACTAGAGCAATTCTTATAGTATTATTAGTATCCATATTAATGAACCTCTATTTTATTTGCTTCACTATGTCTTAAAGCAACTTTTGACTGATTTATTTTTATTTCAATAGTCTTCTTTGCTAAAGATTTTGCAGTTACACTAATAGGTACTCCTTCAGTTATTCCAAAAGAATATAATCTATTCCTTAGAATTTCATCACAATTTATAGCTTTTATCGTAGTTATTTTTTCTAAATCTAAGTCATTAACAGACATTTTTTACTCCTTTTATAACTTAATAATTGTTATTGTAATACAAAAATATTTAAAGTTATGTAGAATTTTAATAATATACTTTGAATTTTTTATAAACTTTAGATATACTATGTAGTTTAAAAAAATAAGAGGTGTTACATGATAGAGAATAATAATAATTACGAAGAAGTAATTAACGATCTTAGAAGAATAGTTAAGCAAAAAGGTCTTAAGTACACAGAGCAGAGAGAGATTGTTTTAAGTATATTATTGCATGCAAATGATCACTTAACGGCTGAAGAGATTTATAATCAGATAAAAAAAGAATATCCTAAATCAAATGTTGGTATTGCTACAGTATATAGAGCTTTAAGTTTTTTAGAAGAAGTAGATTTGATTGCATCAATTAACTTTGGAACTGAAGGTAAAAAATATGAAAGTAATATGAAGTCACACCATGATCACTTAATTTGTACAGAATGTAATTCTATTATTGAATTTGTTGATGATGAGATTGAAAAAAGACAAGAGAAAATTGCAAAAGCTAATAAATTTAAAATATCTAGTCATTCAATGCAACTTTATGGTATTTGTGAGAATTGTCAAAAGTAGTATAGTTTTTATACTACTTTTTATTTTATAATATATCAGATTTTATTTGGTTTACCCAACTTTCTATTCTTTCATCAGTTAAATCACTTTGGTTATCTTCATCTATTACTAAGCCTACAAATTCTTTATTTATTTGTGCTTTTGAATAATCATGATAATATCCTTCAGTTGATGTAAAACCAACTACTTTTGTTCCTACTTCTTGTAGATGTTCATAAATAATTCCTATTGCATTTGAAAATTCATCACAATAACTTTCTTGATCACCTAAACCAAAAAGTGCTATTGTTTTATTTGATAAATCAAGTTCTTTAAAATCATCCCAAGCACTTTCCCAGTCATCATTTAATTCGCCATCTCCCCAAGTTGAAGCACCTAAAATAATTTTATCGTATTCATTTATTTTTTCTATTTTAGTTTTATCAAGATTAAAAATATCTATATTTCCTAATTTTTTAGCTATTTTTTTAGCTACATCCTCACAGTTTCCAGTATTACTTCCGTAAAATATTGCTGTTGCCATCTTATTTTTTATCCTTTTTTTAATTTTTTATAATTGATCTAAAAGAGTAAGGTATTGCTTTAATTTGATACTCTCTATTTTTTAATTCATCTACATAAACAGGTATATGTCTAGTAAATTGTTTGTTTTTTGGGTAAGCTAAATATATTTGATAAAATTCACCTTTTTTTATAGATTTTATTGCATTATCTAACTCATTTTTTATATTTGGTTTTTTTGCTTCTATATGTTTCCAAGATGTATAAATTTTAACACCTATAGAATCTTGTACTCGTATACAAATAGAATCGCCTAAATCAATAACTTTTTTACTTCCATGAAGTTTTTTTATTTTATCTAAAACAAACTCATGGAATAGTAAATCTTTATCAATTAATAATTGAAATCTATTTTGTATGAAACAAATCGATATTAGTTTTGCTACAGGTAGCAAATTACTAGAAGAAATAACATAACTTATATTACCATTTAAATAATTGTTAATAATCTTTGTAGAACTTACACACAAATTGAACTTCATACTTGTAGTTTTTTTTACTTTTACAAATTCTATAGGTAACATATTTTTTATTTTATATTCAAAAGCTTTATTTAAAGGGATAAGTGATAATTTCTTTTGTTCATATTTTGTAAAATTACAATATGATTTTAAAATATTATTGCTAAGTCCTAAGAATAAATGTCTTAATCTGTATATAGAGTTAAATTCATCAAAATCTTTAGGTAAATACTCTATATTGCTTGAAAATCCAATAAATGTATTTTCTATTGGCATTCAAGTTCCTTATTACTACAGTTAGCATAGCATTGACTACAATCTTTTATTCCCATAATTTTTACATATTCATCATAAACACAAGATATTGATCTTTTTGCACATATAAATGGAATATTTTTCTTTTTTGCTTCATTTTTATATTTAAGCATAGTATTATGGTTTAAAAAAGAAGTTAGCATAACTATGCAATCTGTATCTTGAGGAACTTTTTTCTTTGGAGCAGAAGATTTTTTTCTTGCATCCCAGTGATTTATATTTTTTGCACCTAAATTTGTTAGCATCGAAGTAATTTGTGATATTTGGTCTCCACCGATAATTAAAACACTCATTTTTTATCCTTTATAGTGATAATTGGTATCGGAACATATTACAAGAACTAAACTTAAAAATTAATTAAATTATGATAATTGCTATTATTTTTTTTGATTTTCTTAAACTTTGAGTACAACCAGAAGAAACTGGCTGTTTTTATTATACGTTAATTTTTTTTAGCTCTCTAATGATTGAGGCAATTTCTTTTGAGTATGCTTGAGCTTCTTTACTATTGTATTTATATCCAGCGTTATAACTTCCCCAAACTTTTGACCAATCATTTCGATGAATTTTTTGCCAAAAAGTTAGTTCTTCTATTGCATTTTGAGTAGCAAATTGGAAATCAGAAACAAGTTTTGAAGCAAAAACATTTCTATTCCAAACAGTATCTTTTATATTTTGTCTACTTAAAACAGTTCTTATATTTGCTTGATAAAGTCCAAAATCCTTTGTATCAAGATTTACCATATAAGTACCTAATTTTGACTCTTTTATGGCTATTGCCATTAAAGTATAGCCAAGTCCATGGTCTTCTCCATATTTTTTTATCTCTTTTAGAGTTTCTAATTGTTGAGGGGTTAAATTTTTTATATCTATTTCAGATGCAAAGACATTAGAAATGAATAATAAAACCAGTAGTATTGACTTAAATTTCAATGCTTTTCTCCTTATTGAATTTTTACTATGAGTTTAGATAATATTTTAAAATTGTGAAAAAATTGTATATGCAAAAATAATCATTTTAAACCTACATTTATATAACTTCTAACTTTTTTTATCTCATCTTTATCAAAAGTTGCTTTTATTATAGTTTGTGAATCATCTTTTATAACTGTTCCAAAAGGGCTTATTATAGCACTTCCTTTTGCCATATTATCATTTGCACTATTTGATGCTATCACAAAACATTGATTTACTAATGCTAAAGCTTTATTTATACTTTCATAATGATCTTTTCTTTTTATACCCCACATTGCTGGATTTAATATAATATCAGCACCTTTTAATTGTTCCCAAAGAATAGGAAATCTAAGTTCAAAACAAATAAGAGTTGCAATTTTTAAACCATTAACTTCAATTATTTTTATAGTATTTGAATTGCTTGGTGTGAAATATTTATCTTCTTCTCCTAATGGAAAAAGTTTTATTTTTGATTGAATATGAATAATGTTTCTATTATAAATTATAAAAAGTGTATTATAAAATTTTTCATCTTCTTTTATAATAGTTGTAAATGCTAAAATTTTGTTAATTGATAAATTTATTAATTCTTCTATTGCTTTAATAGAAAATATACTAGCTTCTTCCATCTTATCATATGCAAATCCACTAATAGCTAACTCTGGTGCTAAAATAATAGAATTATCTTCACATTTTTGTATTAATTCTTTTAATGTTTTTAGATTTTCTTCAAAATTATTTGTTGTTTTCATCTGAAGTGCTATTAAATTCATATTTGTCCTTTTTTATATTTTCTAAATTTAGTAAAAACTCTTTTATCCAAATTCCACCTGTGTAACCACCAATCTTACCATCTTTTGCTATAACTCTATGACATGGAACAATAATACTGAAGTTATTCTTTCCATTTGCATTTGCAACAGCTCTATAAGCTTTTTCATTTCCTATATTTTTTGCTTCTTCTTTATAACTAATAGTTTTTCCATAAGGAATTTCTTGTAAAACTTTCCAACATTTGATTTGAAAAGGTGTTCCTATAAATTTTAAAGGTATTGTAAAAAAGAATCGTTTTTTATTAAAATACTCATTTAATTCTATTTTTAATTTATCAAATTTATTATCATCTCTTATGATACTAGATGCACCTAAAATCTTCTTAAATTTTTCAATTCTTTTTTCACAATAATCTTTTTCATAAGGAATAAAAAGAATAAGTTCATTTTTATAACTAGCTGTAAACATATTAAGTATAGGAGTTTTGATAATAGTTGTATAAATATTATAATCTTTCATTGTAAAAATTTTAGCATAATAGTATATAAGATATAATACAAAATGTTAAAAAATATTAATAAAAATATTAAAATTTTATATGTTGAAGATGATGATATAGCAAGAGAAAATGGTATTGAATACTTGGAAAATTACTTTGAAACTATTTATGAAGCTTCAAATGCTATAACTGCCTTACAAATATATGAAAAATATAAACCAGATATAATAATAACAGATATACAAATGCCAAAAATGGATGGATTAGAATTTGTAAAAAGAATAAGACAAAAAGATAAAAATACTCAAATTATTATAATTACAGCTTTTTGTAAACAAGAGTATTTACTAAAAGCAGTTGAATTACATCTTATAAAATATCTTATAAAACCAGTAAATGAAAAAGATTTTGAATCTGCTTTATATTTATGTATAGAAGCTTTGAGTGAAGATATTTCAAATATTGTAAAACTTGATGAAGATTCATATTTTGATACTTTTAATAAAACACTAGTAATAAAAAATGAAATAGTAAAATTAAGAGCAAAAGAGATGGCTTTTTTAGATATTTTAATCAAAAATAAATCTAGATATGTAAGCTATGAAGAGCTTGAAGCTTATATTTGGTTTGATAGTGTGATGACTAAAGATGCCTTAAAAACTTTAGTAAAGAATATAAAACATAAATTACCAAATGATTTGATACAAAATCTTACAAATATTGGATATAAAATTGGACTTTGAAATAAATTTAATACTTTTTTATGGTATAACTTTTGGAATTTTACTAATGACAATAGTATATACCTTTGTTAGATATTTATATTCAAAAGAGATATTTTATATCAGCTATTGTTTTATGCAAATTTTTTCTCTTATTTTTATCATAGGATATAGTAAACTTTATGAAATAAGTCATTTTTATAAAGAGGCATCTTTTATTTTAGCTTCTATTTCTGCTCTTATTTTTGCAATAAATTACTATGAAGGGCAATTTATACCTAAAATTACAACTTATAAAGAATTATTTATAAATACTTTTTTATTAAATATTGTTATATTAACAGCCTTTTATCATTATATTTTATTTGAATATTTACCATATACTATTATTTATGCAGTTTTATTTATATCAATAGTTTTTAATTTAAAACAAGGATTTAAACCTACACTGATTTATGTTGTTGGTTGGAGTTTTTTTTGTATAGTTTTATTTATATTTGATTTAAAAAATTTTTATATAACTAAAGGTTATTTTGATTTAGTTTTACTTGTATTTACTTTAGAAGCGGTACTCTTTACAGTTTCAATAGCTTATAAATATAATGATTTAAAAAAACAAAATATAGAGTTTGAAAAGATGGTTTTACAACAGTCAAAATTTGTAAAATCTGGTGAAATGATAGCAAATATAACTCATCAATTTAGGCAACCTTTAAACAATATTTCATATATTTTAATAAATATAAAAAAAAGATTTGAAAGTGGAAAACTTGATGATGTTTTTTTTGAAAAGAAAATAGAACAAGCAAATGAACAGTTGATATTTTTATCTAAAACAATCAATGACTTTAAAGAGTTTTATGAAAAATCAAAAAATATTGAAGATTTTTTAGTAAAAGATGCTATTGAAAATGCACTTACAATATTAAGTGCAGATATAAAAAAACACAATATTTCTATTAGTTTAGACTTTGAAGTTTATGAAGGCATAAAAGTATTTGGTGTTAAAAATGAACTTTCACAAGTTATTTTATCTATTGTTTCAAATTCTATAGATGTTTTAAAAAATAAAGAGTTTCCTAAAATATTTATAAGAGTTCTAGCATCTAGTGCCGAAGTAATAATTGAGATTTTTGATAATGGTGGTGGAATAAAACCAAAAAATATTAAGAGAATATTTGAACCATATTTTTCTACAAAAGAAGAAGGTACTGGAATAGGATTATATTTATCAAAAATTATAATTGAAGAGAGTTTCAATGGAAAATTACAAGTACAAAATATAAAAGATGGGGCAAAGTTTTCTATATTTATAGAGAAGTCTATTTAATATTATATGGAAAAATTCCATATAATATTTAAGGTTTTGAGAAAATTAGTTTTTTTACAACTTTAAAATCTTTTTCTTTTGTACTAACTTCTATAAAAATAGGTATATTTTTTATTTGAACATATTTCATATCATTTAAGCTTTCGATAATTAATACTATTTTAGCTCTTTTCCCTGCTTCTAAAGTTGGACTTTCAGCTCTTTTTATTTTGAAGTTTTCTTGATCTTGAAGTTTTATATCAAAAGTTAGAAGTTCATCTTGAGTATTATGAATTGTTAAAATATAGTTATTTACTATTTTCTTATCCTCTGTAACTTTATAAAGTTCTGTAGTTTTATTGATATTTACTAAAAATTGTTCTTTTTCAAGTGAAAAGTAGAATGCTAAGAAAATACACATAAAAAGTGAAACAAAATAAGTAATATTTCTTTTTGTAAAAAGAGATACTTTTTTATGATTTAAAACTTTATTTGTACTTCCCCAGTTTATTAGTGATGGTTTTCCTAATTTACCCATAACTGTACTACAAGCATCACTACATTCAAGGCAGTTTATACATTCAACTTGTAAACCTTTTCTAATATCAATATGAGTTGGACAAATTTTAACACATGCATTACAAGTTGTACATTCTTCATTGTTTTTCAATTGATTTACTTTGAAAATAGATTGAATACCATTTTGATATATCTTTCCTCCACGGTTGAAATCATAAGTTACTTGTTTTGTATCATTGTCATATAAAACTGATTGTATTCTTGAATAAGGACAAACATATACACAAAAGTTTTCTTTCATAAAAACAATATCATAAAGTAAAAATAGAGCAACACTTAAAATAAATATAATCATGAAGCTATGTTCAAATGGCTCTTGAATATATATAAAGAAATCCTCAGGAGGTACAAAGTAAAGCATAAAATTTGAAGAAATAATCAATGTTATAATAAACCATAAAATAATAGAGATATATTTTTTAATTTGATTTAATTTTTTTGAATAATCTATATCTTTTTGTTTATTTTTTATTCTTCTTAAATCTAAAATTGTACTTTCAATTAGATCTCTATAAATTACTCTAAAAATAGTTTGTGGACATGCCCAACCACACCAAATTCTACCTAATATTGAAGTTAATGCAAATATTCCAATAAACAAAAACATTAATAAGAATGGCATAACATATAGTTCGTTTACATTATAAGCAACTCCTAAAAAATGGAACTGTAACTTATCAAATGATAGTAATAAAATATGATTTTCATTTATTGTTATAAATGGAATAATCATCACAACTAATGTAATAGCTAAATATACAAAATATCTTTTTTTAGCATAAGACATAAAAACTCCTTTTATTTTTTTTAATGTTAATAAAAAATGGTGGCTATTTGGTGGTATGAATAGTAAATTTATTTATATATATGTATAATTTGTATAAATTATTTAAGGAATAGGCCGTGAAGAAAGCACTTTGTATAATTATATTCTTATTTATTGGTTTGAATAATTTATTTGCTCAAACTAATAGATATGATATGAAATCTGGGATTGTTGAATATGATATTTTAGGAACTACAGGTAATAGTACTATTACTGGTTCTAGTGTATTATATTTTAAGGATTTTGGTAAGTTAGAACTTGTTGATGAAAGACTTATCTATAAAATGGCTAATTTTGATGATGAAGAAGAGCGAAATATCAATAAAATTTCAAAAGATAAACTATATACAGTAGATTTTAATGATGAGATAATTTATTCTCAAGATTTACAAATTGATAAAGAAAACCCAGCTGAAAATATTAAAAATAAAGATAGCTTTACTCAAATGGGAGCTAAATTTTTAGGAAATGAAAATATTTTAGGATATAAGTGTGATATTTGGCAACTTGGTGAATATAAAATTTGGGTTTATAATAGTGTTCCTTTAAAACAAATAACAAAAACTGGAGATAATGAACAGCTTTATATTGCAAAAAATGCAAATTTTAATATTGATATAAAAGATAATAAATTTAAATTACCTAATTTTCCAGTTAAAGCTATAGATATTATAATTTCTGAGGGAGAAGAAGATTAAAATAGATTGAAAATTTCAATCTATTTTAATCAAGAAGCTTTTTATCACTATCTTTTGTAATAACATACATTACAATAATAAATGCAATTGCTCCTAAGAAAGTATTTGTTAGCATAGAAGCTAAAATACTCAAGAATAGTGCTATTAGAACAAATACTCTTGTATTTATCAAAAATGCTACTATTGATGCAATTATTGCAGCAGTTCCAATATAATTAAAGTATAGTAAATACCAAATATATCCTACAAATGAACATAATATTCCACCATTTTCTTTACAACTCATACCTAAACTATTATTCATAATCAAACCATTTTTAAATAAAAGTAGGGCAATAGTTGTAACTATTATATAAAGAATTGGTTTTTTGAGTTTTTCAAAACTACCATTTTTAATTGAACCAAGATAAAGAATAGCTACAAAAATAAAACTTATAATTGCTAAAATATTACTAAAGATATTCATAGTAGTTTCACTATAAATCATAACAAAAGTATTTATAAGTAAAATTATCGCAAATAATCTTTCAAAATTTCCAAATTTTAATCTATCAAAATTACCAATATATGACCAAATAAATGATATTGCAAGAATTGATAAACCATAAATTTCAAAGTTTTCATATCTTCCATTGTATGCTAGTTTTACAATCATAATAAATATAGAAATTGCACTCAAATAAAATGCAACTTTTGATATGATTTCATACTGATTTTTACATATAATGTGTTTTAGAATTTGATAATATACATATATTTGAACTCCTAAAAGTAAAATAGCCCAAATTGCTTCTAAATAGTTTCTTGAAATTACAATATATTGTTCAACTTGAAGCATAAAAAGAATAGAGAATATTGTATTTACAGCACTAAATGTTATAAGTTTAATAGTTGAAGTTTGTTCTTTTCTAAAAATCAGAAAGAAACCTAAAATTAAAACTAAAGAACCAAATGCTAAAGATAAATAGTTTGGAAAGTTTGAAACATCACCACTAAATACATTTTTATCTGCTCTATCTTTATCAAATATTCCCCAAAAGCCTCCAACTGCACCTTCACTTATTCTTTTCCAAGGTTGGTCTATTGCTTCTATTATGTTGTATTGCCAGTTATGTTCATTTGCAAGGCTTACAAAATCTCTTATATATTTTGCTTGATTTATTTTACTAGGCTGTGCATCTTCTCTTGTTCTTCCTTCACTCGGCCAACCAGTTTCTCCTATTAAAATATTTGAAGTTCCCAACTCTTTCTCAACTTCTAATCTTACATTTTTTATATGTTCTATTGAATCATGAATATTCTTTGGTTCATCTTCCCAATATGGCAAAATATGGATAGTTACAAAATCTGTAAGCTCTTTAATTTTTGGATATTTAAGCCAATATTCCCAAACATCAGCATAAGTTACTTGATATTGGGGGAGGGCTTCTTTTACCTCTTTTATATATTTTGCTAGTTGATTTTCTGTTGTATCACCTCTTAAAAGTACTTCATTTCCTACGATAATAGCTTTTATAACTTCTGGATATTGTGCAGCTAATTCTTTTAGTTTTGCAATTTCTGCAATAGCTTGTTTTTCTTCTTTACCTATCCAAATACCCATTAGAACTTGCATATTTAAATCTTTTGCAACTTTTGGAATAAGTTCTTGTCCTACTGTTGAGTATGTTCTAACACAAGAAGTATACTTTGAAAGAAGTTCCATATCTTTTCTGATATTTTCTTCTTTTAAAACTAAACCTTTATCGAATAAAAAAGGTGATTCATCCTTTCCATATGGTGCATAAGATACGCATTGAAGTTTATCAAAACTATTTGTTTCATCTTTTAAAATAGCTTTTTCACCTAAATAGTGCCAAAAAAACAGTGCAATTATTACACTACAAAATATTAAAAAAAGTTTATTCGTGTTCATTATTTTCTCGTTTGTCCTTGTCCATAGATTTTATATTTAAATGTTGTTAAATCATTTATCCCCATTGGCCCTCTTGAGTGAAGTTTGTTTGTAGATATACCAACTTCTGCACCTAATCCAAACTCTCCACCATCAGTAAATCTTGTACTTGCATTTGCATAAACACAAGCAGCATCAATTTCGTTTAAAAACTTATTTATTGTTGTATAGTTTTCACTTAAAATAGATTCAGAGTGTCCAGAACCATATTTTTGAATATGCTCTATTGCTTCATTTACATTTGATACAACTTTTATATTTAGAACATTATCTAAATATTCCATATAAAAATCATTGTCTTGTGCAAAATCTATTTTTATATACTCTAAAGTTTTAGCACAACCTTTTAATTTTGTTCCTTGAAGTTCTAATTCTTCTTTAAGTCCAGTTAAAATATATGGTGCTATTGCATCATGAACTAAAATTGTTTCTATTGAGTTACAAGCACTTGGACGTTGACATTTAGCATTGATTACAATAGATATAACTTTGTTAGCATTAGCATCTTTATCAATAAAAATATGACAAACTCCTTTATCATGTTTTATCACAGGAATTGAAGAGTTTTCACTAATAAATCTTATAAGGGCTTCTCCTCCTCTTGGAACTATTAAATCTACATATTTATCTTCTTTTATTAATTTTGCTACACCTTCTCTACTACTATCTGGAAGTAAAGAGATAGCTTGTTCAGGTAGATCATTTTTTATTAAAACATCTTGTAAAATTTTTGCTATTGCTTGATTTGAGTTCTCAGCTTCTTTTCCACCTTTTAATACACAAACATTTCCACTTTTAAAACAAAGTGCTGCTGTATCACTTGTTACATTTGGACGGCTTTCATAAATTATTCCAATAACTCCAATAGGAATAGATACTTTTTGAATATTTAGACCATCTTTTGTAACCCAACCATCTAAAATTCTTCCTACTGGTTCTGTTTGTGAAGCGATTTGTCTTATCGCATTTGCCATATCAATAACTCTTTTTTCATTTAAAAGAAGTCTATCTTGCATAGCAGAACTTAAGTTATTTACTCTTGCATTTTGCATATCTTTACTATTTTCTTTAATAATATATAAAGAGTTTTTTTCTAAAGCATTTGCAATTTGTAAAAGTACATTATTTTTAACTTCTGTGCTTAAAGTACCGATGATTCGACTACTTTGCTTTGCTTTTTGTAAAAAATCTTGCATAAAATTTCCTAAATTTTTTATGTAAATATACTAAAATTAGGCTTTGTTAAGCCTTTTAAAAATTTAGTATATGATTTATTGGACCATTTCCTCTTCCAAAATTTGGAGCTTGGTTTATAGCTTCATAAATATATTTTTTAGATAAATCTATGCTATCTTTTAAGCTATAATCTCTTGCTATTAAAGAAGCGATTGATGCACTAAAACTACAACCAGTACCATGAGTGTTTGAAATATCGGCTTTTTGCCCAATAAAAAGTTCAATATTTCCATCTTTTGTTAAAAGAACATCAGTTGTTGTTTCATCATTTTTTACTATATTTTTAAAAATAATATTTGTAGGAATATCTTTTAGACTTCTTATATCTTCAATATTTTCTACACCAAAAAAAAGTTTTGCTTCCAAACTATTTGGAGTAATTAGTAAAGCATGTTTAAACATAGATTTTAAACTATTTATAGCTTCATCATCTATTAATTTTGACCCAGCTCTTGAAATAGCAACTGGATCTAAAATAATAGGAATATCTAATTCTTTAATAGTATTAAAAACTTCTAAAATAAGCTCTTTAGAACTTAACATTCCTATTTTTATACAATCTATTTTAAAGTCTTCTACTACAGAATTTATTTGTTCAACTACAAATTTTGGGTCTAAAATTACTGCATTTGATACACCTAAAGTATTTTGAACAGTAATTGCTGTAATTGCTGTTGTCATAAAAACTTTATGATAAAACCCACTTTTTATATCTGCTTGTATTCCAGCTCCTCCACTACTATCACTTCCAGCTATACTTAAAACTACTTTCATTTTTACTCCTTACAAACTCCACTATCTTTTAAAATCTCTTTCATCTTTTTATATTTTAAATTTTCAATGTAGAGATCTAGCCATGATTTTACCCAATAAGGAATAGCACGATTGTTATTCCCCCATGTATTTACACTTTGATATTTTAATCCAATAAAAGTTGCAAAACTTTTTTTTGAAAACTTTGCTTCTTTTAGAAGTTTCTTAAACTCGTCTTTATCCATTTTTTTCCAAATAATAAAATATTCAAAAGTATATCATAATATATTAAAAAATATATAAAAGTATATTTATTTAAGTTGTTTGTAACTTCAAATTAGATAGAATAAATATTATTTTAAAAGGAGATAAAATGCTTATTAAAGCTTTTTTAGCAAGTGGAAGATTTACTTTTATTAAAGTTATTGGATTTGATGATATAAGAAAAGTAGCTAATAATTATAAAAGATGGGAGTATGTATCTTAAAATTATGATAGAATTTATAAAATTTTAGGAAGATATTATGGGAATAAAAGATATTTTAAAAGATAAATCAAAAGAACTTGTAAATATAACAAGTGAAAATGTAACAAAAGCTTTTGACTATCCAAAAATAAAAAGTAAACAATTAAAAGATACTATAAATTTAAAAATTAGAGAAAAAGCAATTATTGCAACAAAAGCAAGATTAATTGAAAATGGAAAGACTATAAATGATTTTAGTGATGATGATTTAGAAATTATTATTGCAGATGAAGAGAGAAAGATAATTGATGATTTGAAAACAAAATCACTTGTTGTTGCTTTAGCCGCTTTAGGAATAAACTTTTTTGTATAGGTTAAAATATGTTTAAGCAAGTAAAATCAGCAGTTTTTTGGTACTACTTATATAAGTTTAGAAAAAGAGCAATTTTAATATTTTTTTTTCTTTTGGTTGCTTTGTTTTCTGGACTTATTTATGGAGATGTTGTTGAATATTTAAAGCTTACAGATAATATAAGATATTTGAAATTTGCGTTATTTATAAAATGGTTTATAATAATTTTTAATATTCTATGTTCTATATATTTAATACTGACTTTATTTAAAAAAGAACCTGAAATAAGAGAAAAAGAGTTAAAAAAAGAACAAAAGATCTATAAAGAAGAAAAATTTACACAAAGAGAAAAAGAACTTTTACATAAAAAAAAGTTGAAAACAAAAGCTGATTCATTGATAAATGAAAATTAGATTTTTTTATTTATAGAAAAATATATAATAGAAAAGGTGGTTTTATGGCTATTTTTGCTTTGCAAGCAATAGCAGGTGGATTTCTAGATGAAGATTTACAACATTTTAATAAAAAATTTGATGATTGGTGTATTTCATTTGAAAGTTATGAAGACGCTATGGATATTGTAAAAACTCTTGAAGAACCAGAGAATATTGATATAGTTGAAATAACACCATTAAGTTATCCAAAATATTTTTTTTCAGAACTTCAAGGTACTATTTATGTAACAAAACAAATTGAAGATAAAATCATTTGTGTTATTGAACCATTTATAGGTTCAAATTTTAGAATTGCAATATGTGATTTAAAAACAAAGAGATTAAGGTTAACAAAAACTGTATATAAAAATATTCCTAGTATTGAAAATGCTTTTGCAAATTTTAAATTGATAGAATCAGAAATATAAGATAATTAATAAAATTTATGGTGCGGCTGGCGAGACTTGAACTCGCACAGCTGTTGCCACTACCACCTCAAGATAGCGTGTCTACCATTCCACCACAGCCGCACAGGAAAAAATAGATTGGAATTATATCTATTTTTTCTTAAGCTTATCTATATTCATTTTTATATTCGACATAGTGTAAAGCATGGTTTATTAAACCTTGAACTTCTTCTTGGCTTAATTCTCTTATAACTTTTGCTGGACTTCCCATAATCATACTTCTTGGTGGGAAAACTTTCCCAGCTGTAACAAGTGAATTTGCTCCTACTATACTACCTTCACCTATTATTGCATTATCTAGAATTGTGGCACTCATACCTATTAAACAATTATTTTCTATTTTACAGCCATGTAACATAACTTTGTGTCCAATTGTAACATTATCTCCTATGATTGTTTTTGTATTTGTATCAGTATGAATACATGATAAATCTTGAACATTTGTATTTTTCCCTATTTTTACTTCATTTACATCTGAACGAATAACACAGCCAAACCAAACTGAACTATCTTCTCCTATTTCAATGTTTCCTATTAAATCTGCACTGGGAGCTATCCAAGCAGTTGAGGCGATTTTTGGGTAAAACTCTTTAAATTTTAATATCATAAAAACTCCTTAAAATAAAGGTTTATTATACTTAAAAATAATAGCAATAAAATTACAAAAAAATTCTATTTTTTTTGATGAATAATTCAAAATATTTTATATAATTCCATTTGTTTTAGATAAAAAAATTAGGATAATAATATGGAGATAATTAATAGGATAAAACCTTTAGTTGAAGAGATATCTTTTAAAAAAGTTGAAATTGATGAAGCACTATATACATCAAATTTAATTGATAGTATGGGAACGGTTGATTTAGCTATGATGCTCGAAGAAGAGTTTGGTATAAAAATAGATACTAGAGATATTATTGAAAGTAATTTTGATAGTGTTAGTAAATTGGCAAAATATATAAAAAGTAGAATAGAATGAAAAAACATATACTTTTAAATATATTTGCTTTATTCACAGCATTTTTTATAGTTTTAGTCACCCTTTATTTTACAAAAGATAAAGTATTGAATTATTATTTTAACTCTTTTGATTCTCTACAAAAAACAATTGATTTACAAAGTGATTTGGAAAATGGAAAAATTGTTTTATTTGGTTCTTCTGAATTAGTAATTTACCCTCATCAAAAATTTTTACCACAAAACTTTTTTAATAATGATTTAAAATTACCATTAAAAGCTCAAGGTAATGAAGGACAACAAACTTTTGTAATTATGTCCCAATTAGCAGCATGTGATAATGAAAAAGTTAGAAATAATGCAAAAATTGTAGTTTTGTTATCTCCTAGTTGGTTCACAGGAAGTAGTGATAATGGACTTACCATGTCAAAATTTTTAGAATATATGAATATTGGAATGATGAATAAACTATATTTTGAAAGTGAATCAGATGATAAATATAAATATATAATAAGTGACTATATTAAAGAAAATTTAGCTTCAATCAAAGAACCAACTTTTATATATGAATATCCCTTTAGTATTGTAAAAAAAGATTATTTTAACAATAAAATTAAAAATCTTTTAATTAAAAGTTTTGATAATAAAAATGTAAAAATAGAAGAAATAAATTATTTTCCAATAAATTTTGACTACGAAAGTTTAAAAATTAAAGCAAAAAACATAGAAGTTTCTTCTTCAAATAACAGTTTTGGAATACAAAATGAATACTACAAAAAATACATTGAACCTGAAGTTACAAAAAACAACTTTCCATTTTCTATAGTAATACCACCTGATTTAGATAAAAATGAAGAATTTCAAGATTTTCTAGTTTTGCTTGATTTTTTAGATAGTTACAAAATTAAGCCTCTTTTTATAATGCAAGATTTACATCCATATGTATTCTCTAAAAATAGGGAAGAAGCAAATAAATTGATGTTATTAATAAAATCAAAGGTATTAGAACATAATTTTGAATATATGGATATGTGGACATATGAAAAAGAGAATTATGAAATTGGAACGTTGATAGATATTGTTCATTTAGGTGAATTTGGTTGGGTTAAAGTCAACCAAAAAATAATTGATTATTTTATAAAATAAGGTAGCTTATATGAGATATTTTTTTAAATTTTTTTTAATATATCTATTATTGATATTTGGTTTCTTATATATTATATATTATAAAAATATAAGTGATTTAAGTGGACAAGATGTTGATTCTACAGTTGAATTTGTTTATGAGGAGTTTTAATGCAAGACTATTTACCTTTTTCTGGATTGGGATTTTTTTTAATTAGTTTTACATTTATCTTTTTTTTATATCTGTTTAAAAATATTTTAAATAAATTTATTTCATATAAAACTTTAATGTTTTTAACTGTAATTTGCTATACATATTTCTTTATCCCTGAATCTTATGAACTTTTTTTACTTCTCTTGTATGTATATATTATTTATTATATTTTTGTTATAAATGATTATAAAGATACTTTATTTCCTATGATTGTTATTGCTTTTCCTATGATTTTACATAAAATTGATATTTCTAATCCAATGTTTAAGATTATAGGGATTTCATATATTACCTTTAGGACTATCCAGGCAATAGTAGATAGTCATAATTACGGCAAACTTTCATTTCTTGAGTTTACTTCTTTTTTATTATTTCCAACTACACTTCTTGCAGGACCAATAGATAGGTCATATAGATTTCAAGATGATTTAAAAAAGGGTTATGAAAATTTAACTTTATCAAATATTTTAAAAGGTTGGGAAATTTTAGTCATTGGAATTTTATTTAAATTTGTTTTTGCAGAGTTTATTGCTATGTTCTGGTTAGGAAAAATTGATTCACATAGTACTCTTTTAATTGATATGATAAATAGTGCATATTCATATACAATTTATCTATTCTTTGATTTTGCAGGATATAGTGCAATGGCTGTTGGACTTAGTATTATGATGGGTATTTTTATTCCTATGAACTTTAATCACCCATATCTTGCACCAAATCCACAAGATTTTTGGAGAAGATTTCATATTACACTTGGTAGTTGGCTAACTGATTATTTTTTTAAACCTTTATATAAATATCTTCATAATTTTGAGTTTTTAAAAGGAAGAAAACTTCTCATTCAAAATATAGCAATAACTTGTACTTTTTTGCTTATGGGAATGTGGAATGGACTAACTTGGTATTTTATTTTTAGTGGTTTTTTATTTGGAGTGTATTCAAGTATACATAATACCTATGTTTTATATTTAAAAAAAGGAGGATATGATTATTTTTCATTTTTTCCACAAGTAATAAGTATAAATTTAAAAAGATTTTTGATGATAAATGGTGCAGTTTTTGCTTTATATTTTTTTAGTGGGAGAGTTCCTATATGAGATTTGATTTTAAACTAATGGATTTTGTTGAATGCGATAAATATAGTCATAAATTAGCAGTTTGTGGAAGTAATAAAGATTTAACTTGGAGTGAATTTAAAAATGAAGTTGATATTTTAAAAGAAAAACTTTTAAAATATCATCTTCCTAAAGCTCATCCAATAATAATATATGGACATAAAGAAGTTGATTTTGTAATAAGTATTGTTGCTTGTATGAGTTTAGGTTTTCCATATATTCCTATTGATACAATCTACCCCAAAGATAGAGTTAATAAAATAGTTGATATTGTAAAATCTTCACTAACAATAAATACAATTGAAAATAACATATATTTTGATGAAAAAAATCTTTCTACAACATATTTTTTAAATGACCAAATTATTTATATAATATTTACATCAGGAAGTACAGGAGAACCAAAAGGTGTACAAATAACGCAAAACTCTATTTTAGATTTCCAAAAATGGTTAAATAATGATTTTGGATTATCACAAAATAGTATTTTTATGAATCAAGCACCTTTTAGTTTTGATTTATCAGTTTATGAATTAGTTGGATTTTTAAGCCTTGGTGGAACTATAGTTTTAAATAGTAAAGATGTAATAGAAAATCATCTTGAATATTTTAAAAGATTAAAAAAATATGCTTGTAATGTTTGGGTTTCAACACCATCATTTATTAGTAAACTTTTACTTTCAAGTGAATTTGTAGAAGAAAATATAAAAAGTTTAAAAACCTTTCTTTTTTGTGGAGAAGTTTTACCATCAACTACTGTAAAAAGAATAAAAAATAATTTCCCAAATTCAAAAGTTTTAAATACTTATGGACCAACTGAAGCTACTGTTGCTACAACATTAGTTGAAATAACTTTAGAAATTTTGGAAAAATATACTAAAAATTTGCCAGTTGGCTATGTAAAGTCTGGAACAGTTATAAATCTATTAGATATTGATAGTGAAAATATAGGTGAAATAGAGATAGTTGGTGATAATGTATCTATTGGATATTTTAAAAATGAAGAGTTAAATAGACAAAAATTTGAAAAGAAATATGAAAAAAGAAGTTTTAGAACAGGAGATTTTGGATATTTTGAAGATAATTTATTGTTTTTTGCAAATAGAAAAGATGAACTTATAAAACTTCATGGATTTAGAATAGAATTAGGAGAGATAGATAAAGAGCTTATAAATAATAAATTAATAGATGAAGCTATAACAATACCACTTAAAAGAGGAAATGAAGTAGTTAAATTAATATCTTTTATTATTTGTAATCATAAGCTAGATATTGAAAAATTAAAAAAAGGTATTTTGAAAAATCTTCCATATTATATGGTTCCATCAGATATTGTTATTTTAGATTACTTTCCATATAATCCAAATCATAAAATTGATAAAAATGAGTTAATAAATATTTATAAGAATATGTAGTTAACAAAGAGATTTTATCTCTTTGTTAATAAATTTATTTTTTATTTTTTTTACCTGCAATTATAAATCTTAAAGCATTAAGTCTTATAAATCCTTCTGCATCTTTTTGATTATAAACTTCATCTTTTTCAAAAGTTGAGTAAGCATCATCATATAAAGATTTTGAAGATTCTCTTCCTACAATAGTTACATTTCCTTTATAAAGTTTTAGTTTTACTGTACCCTCAACATTTTTTTGAGTTGCATCAATAGCAGCTTGAAGCATCTCTCTTTCTGGTGAGAACCAATATCCTTGATAAATTAATTTTGCATATCTTGGCATTAATTCATCTTTTAAATGAGCTTCTTCTCTATCAAGTGTTAAAGACTCTATTGCTCTGTGAGCTTTTAACATTATTGTTCCACCTGGAGTTTCATAACAACCTCTTGCTTTCATACCAACATATCTATTTTCAACAATATCTACTCTTCCAATACCATGTTTATTTCCATATTCATTTAAAGTTTTAAGTAGTGTTGCTGGTGATAACTCTTTTCCATTTATAGAAATTGGATCTCCATTTTTATATCCTATTGTTATATATTCTGCTTGATCAGGCGCTTTTTCTGGAGAATTTGTCCATAACCACATTGATTCTTCAGGTTCATTAGCTGGATTTTCTAAATGTAAACCTTCATAAGATATATGAAGTAAATTTGCATCCATAGAATAAGGGCTTATTTTAGGATTTCCATTTTCATCAACATGTTTTTGTGATATTTCAATTCCATTTTTTTTAGCATATTCAAGTAAACTTTCTCTTGAGTTTAAATCCCATTCTCTCCAAGGTGCAATAACTTTTAAATCAGGATTTAAAGCTAATGCTCCTAATTCAAATCTTACTTGGTCATTTCCTTTTCCTGTTGCTCCATGACTTACAGCTTCTGCACCTTTTTCATTTGCAATTTCTACAAGTTTTTTTGCAATAAGAGGTCTTGCAATACTTGTTCCAAGTAAGTATTCACCTTCATAAATAGCATTTGCTCTAAACATAGGGAAAACATAATCTTTTACAAACTCTTCTTTAATATCTAATATAAAAACATTTTCTGGTTTTATCCCACAAGCAATAGCTTTTGCTCGTGCTGGTTCAACTTCTTCGCCTTGTCCTAAATCAGCTGTAAAAGTAATAACTTCTGCGTTATATTCATCTTGAAGCCATTTTAAAATAATAGAAGTATCTAAACCACCACTATAAGCAAGTACAACTTTTTTTATATCTTTTTTACTCATAAATTTTCCTATTTTGGTTATTGAATTTTGCTGATTTTATCTAAATTTTATTATAAATCTATTTAAACAGTTTTAGTTAAATTTAGTTATAATATTTTTATGAGAATAGATAAATTTTTAAATGCTGTAAATATTACAAAACGAAGAGCTGTTGCTGAAGATATGTTAGAACATAAAGTTGTTTTTCTGAATAATATTGCTGTAAAAAAAGCAAAAGATGTAAAAGTAGGGGATATTATTGAAATAAAATATCTTGAAAAAAGTGAAAAATTTAAAATTTTACAAATACCAAATACTAAATCAACACCAAAATCAAAAATAGATGAATATGTACAAAAACTAAATTAAGTTTTTGAATATTAAACTAAAGCTTTCAAACTTTTGGCATTAAATAGTTTTAAAGTATCACTTTTTAGAGCCTTTAGTTCTGTTGAATATCCATTTTTTGCAAAAATAACTACAATATCAGCAAATATATCTTCTTTTTTACAATCTTCTAAAAATTTGTTTAATTCACTTTTTTTCATTTTATTGTCTGTATATTTAGAAAATCCAATTATTGTTTTATCTGAAGTTGTTTTTGCAACTATAGGAATTTGAATTTTTTCATTCCAGTATTGTCCATGTTGTTTGATTTTATCTTCAACAAATGTATTATTTACAAAAGATAAAGCTAATTCTTCAAATATAAAATCACTAAAATCAGACTCTCTTCCTTCAAGTTTTATTTTGAATTCTTCATACTTTCCCTCTTTTATCCCTTTATAAATAGGAGAAATAAATCCAAACCAAAATCTAATAAATGGATTTGTAAAGATTAGTTTTTTAGGTGTTTTAGAATCATTTCTTTTACCCAAAAGAAAATTTTGTGAAGAGTCAATTTCTATAATCTCTTTTTCATAAAGTGATTCTATACATTTTATACCTTCTTCAAAACTAACATGAGCTCTTTTAAAAGCATTCGTTGTTTTTCTATCTCCTAAAGCTATTCCCGTAAGAATTGCACTATTAACATGATAGCCACCTGTTAAACGATTTATTTCACTTCTAAAATATTGATAATTGTTTAAAATATGTTTTTCTATTAATTCTATTATAGGTTTTGTTATATCTATTTTTATATCAAGACCACCAAATATTGTAAAATATTTTATTGCTATTGGCATATCGGTTATATTATTTGTATTACAAAAAATGCTAAATTGTTCTCTTATTGATTTATCTAATATAATCATAATATGTCCTTATTTAAAAATTGATTCTACAATAATAAATATGATATTTTAATAAATTTGATAATATTAATTTATAGTTAAATATATGATATTAGTATTTAACAAGTAATATAAAAGTTCATATATTATATAATTTAATATAAGTATTTATATTATAATTGGTTTAAATTAGACCTATTAATTAAGTTATTATTGTTATAAAGGATAGATTAAAATGTTTATTGAAACAAAAAGTAAATTCAGTGATATATTTGAAGACAAATTATCTTTCGATGAAATAAGAGATTATTTTTTAGCTCTTTGTGAAAGAGGAGAAACTGCTTCAGAACTTGCAGGAGCTGCAAGTGCAATGAGAGATTATGTAATTCCTCTTCCTATTTCACATGATTTACAAAAAAAATCAATAGATGTTGTTGGAACAGGTGGAGATAAAAGTTATAGTTTCAATATTTCTAGTACAGTTTCTATCCTTCTAGCAGCAGCAGGTTGTTATGTGGCAAAACATGGTAATAGAAGTGTTACAAGTAAAAGTGGAAGTGCTGATATGTTGGAATCTTTGGGAGTAAACTTAAATCTAAGTTTAGAAGATACTGCTAAAATGCTTGAAGATACTGGATTTGCATTTATGTTTGCAGCTAACCATCACCCTGCTATGAGATTTATAACTCCTGTTAGAAAGTCAATACCTCATAGAACAATTATGAATATTATTGGTCCTTTATGTAATCCTGCTGGTGTTGAAAAACAAGTAATAGGTGTATTTCATAAAGATTATATCAATAGAATTGCAACTGCTTTAGATTTATTAGAATGTAGAAGAGCTATAGTTGTAGCATCAAATGATGGAATGGATGAAATATCTGTTTCAGATATTACTTATGCAACATTGTTATTAAATGGTAAAATAGAAGAATTAGAGATAAATCCAGAAAATTATGGAATAAAGTTAAGTCATAAAGATGATATTGTTGGGGCTGGACCAGAAGTTAATGCTCAAATTACAAGAGATATTTTAAATGGTACTTTAAGTGGACCAAAAAGAGATATTGTTTTACTTAACTCTGCAGCAGCTTTAATTGTAGATGAAAAAGCTAGAGATTTTCAAGATGGAATACAAATATCTAAAGAGATTATAGATAGTAAAAAAGCAAAAGAAAAATTAGAGCAAATTATTAAAATTTCACAAAAGATGAGTTGTTAAAGAGGTTAAAATCTTGAAAAAAGAGTTTTTATTAAGCTTAAACGAAGTTAGTACATTAGTTAGTATTTTAAAAGATATTTTAACTAGAAATTGTGTAGTGATTTTAAGAGGAGATTTAGCAAGTGGAAAAACAACTTTAGTTAAAAGTTTTGTTAAATCATTGGAGTTAGATGATTTAGTAACATCTCCAACTTTTTCTTTACAAGCTATATATTCAGATAAAATATTTCATTATGATCTATATAATAAAAGTTTAGATGAATTTATAAGCTTAGGAATGCTAGAAGAATTTGAGAAAAATGGAATTCACTTTGTAGAGTGGGGTGATGAAAAGCTTGAAAAACTTTTAAAAGACTATGGCTATGAAGTTATGGTTATAAATATTTTTAAAGAAAATAATAAAAGGTTGTATAAAATAGATGCATAAATTAGAAATTGTTGATATTAAAAAAAGTATTAAAAAAACAGAGATTTTACATGGTATTTCACTTGAAGTAAATAGTGGTGAGATAGTTGGACTTTTAGGACCAAATGGAGCAGGTAAAACAACTACATTTTATACAGTTTGTGGTCTTGTAAAACCTAGTAGTGGAACAGTATTTTTTGATAAAGAAGATATTACAAAATTACCACTTCATAAAAGAGCACTAAAAGGAATAGGTTATTTACCACAAGAGTCTTCTATTTTTAAAGATTTAAGTGTTGAAGATAATTTATTATTAGCTGCTGAGATTATATTTGATGATGAAGATGAACAAAAAAGAAGAGTTGAAGAACTTCTTGAACTATTTAATATTGAGCCAATAAGACAAAGAAAAGGTATTTCACTTTCTGGTGGAGAAAGAAGAAGAACAGAAATCGCAAGAGCATTGGTTTCTAAACCAAAATTTTTACTTTTAGATGAACCATTTGCAGGAGTTGATCCAATAGCTGTAAAAGATATTCAAGAAATCATTCATCAATTAACAAAAATAAATATTGGGGTTTTAATAACAGACCATAATGTTAGAGAAACACTACAAATATGTGATAGAGCTTATGTTATGAAATCTGGGAGCTTATTAAGTAGTGGGACTTCAGAAGAGATAAAAAATGATCCAAAAGTAAAAGAACATTACTTAGGAGAGGATTTTAGTTTTTAAAAAAGAAAGATTAAAATCTTTCTTCTTATTTAAATAATTTTAAAGCTCTATCTAAATCTTCTTTTGTATCTATCCCAAATGATTTTGATTCAACTTTTACCATAGAAATTTTAAAACCATTGTCGATTGCTCTTAATTGTTCTAATTTCTCTATATCTTCTAATTTTGAAGAGTTTAAACTACAAAACTTATTTAAAGATTTTTTTGTAAACCCATATATTCCTAAATGTCCAAAATAATTAGAATTTTCTTTGTGATCCCTATGATATGGAATTTTTGCTCTTGAAAAATATATAGCATTTCCTAGTTCATTTAGTATAACTTTTACTAAATTTGGATCGTCAGCTGCTTCACTATTAATCTCTTTATAGCAAGAAGTTATTAAAATGTCATCTTGGTCTTTTATATCTTTTACTTTTTGCATCACACTTTTTACAACACTTTCTTCAATAAATGGCTCATCTGCTTGAACATTTATGATTATTTCATCATCACTTAAATTTAATCTATTTACAGCTTCATTTATTCTATCTGTCCCACTATTATGTTCAATTGACGTCATAACTGCATCAAAGCCATATTTATAAGCTAAATCAATCACTTTGTGACTATCTGTTGCTATTACTACTTTATCTAGAGAACTTACTTGTTTAGCAGTTTTTATAACCATTGGAAGACCTAAAATATCTACTAAAATTTTATTTTCAAATCGGCTTGAATTTAACCTTGCGGGTATTATTATCATATTTTATCCTTATGTTTAAAATATCTATTATATTACAAACTCTATAAATTTATAAAAAGATATTAAAATATTATACACAAGTAAAAAAACTAATGAATGCAAATAAACTACTTGCTATTATAAATGTTTCACTCATTCAAAATCTCCTATATATTTTTAACAAATGATGTTTTATTTTTTGTTATTTTATGAATATTATCAAAAAAGAATCAAAACAGCAAAAAAGATTACATTTTGTAATATTTATAAGAATATATTTAAAATTATAAAAAATATTATGAATAAATATTTAAGATTTTTTATATAAATCCACTTTTAAAAAGATTTATTATATTATAAATCAATCAAACTAATATTGAAAGAAGAGTTATGAAAAGAAGTATTACGGTTATAGATACATTTGGGTTTTTATTTAGAAGTTATTTTGCTTTACCTCCATTACGCTCAAATGATGGTGCTCCTACTGGACTTTTGACTGGATTTATAAATTTTATTGCTAGTATAGGTAAAGATTTTAAAACAGATTATATAGTTTTTGCATTAGATGCAAAAGGAGATACTTTTAGAAATGAATTATTTGAAAACTATAAAGCACAACGTCCTGATGTTCCTGAAGATTTATTAACTCAACTTCCTATTGCAGTATCTTGGGTAGAAAAAATGGGATTTAAAATAGCTATAAGAACTGGCTATGAAGCTGATGATATGGTTGCTAGTATTGCAAAGGATGCAAAAGAAAAAGGTTTAGAAGTAAGAATAGTATCTCATGATAAAGATTTATATCAATTAATAGATGACCAAAATAGTGTATATCTTTTTGATCCAACAAAAAAACAGATAATAAATGAATCAAAATGTATAGAAAAATATGGAGTTACACCAAAGCAGTTTACAGATTATCAATCTTTAGTAGGTGATACAGCAGATAATATACCTGGAGTTAAAGGTGTTGGAGCAAAAACAGCACAAAGTTTAATAGAACAATTTGGTAGTCTTGAAAGTATATATAATAATATAGAGAATATTGATAGAAAAAGAACAAAAGAACTTTTACTTGAAAGTAAAGATAATGCTTTTTTATCAAAAAAACTTGTAACTTTAAGAGATGATTGTCAATTTATATCAAATTTAGATGAGTTTATTTTACCTCTAGAAAACCCAATCCTTAAAATTTCTGATGAATTAATAAAATATGATATGACAAAAGTTTTAGAAAGAGTAAATAAAAATGGTCTTAGTTATAAAACTCAAATGCCAGTACCAAAAAAAATAGAATCTGAAAAAGTTGAATATATACTACTTGACAATGAAAATGATTTAAGTTTAGCTATAAATAAAATACCAAGAGATAGTTATATTGCATTTGATACAGAAACAACTAACCTTGATACAACTAAAGCAAAAATTGTAGGGTTTTCGTTTTGCTATGAAGAGAATAAAGCATATTATGTACCAATAGGGCATAATTATTTAGGAGTTGGAAATCAAATATCTCTAGAAGTTGCTAAAAAAACTATTGAGATTCTAAGTAGATATAAGTTGATTTTCCAAAACTTTAAATATGATTGGCAAATAATAAAAAATAATTTTAATTTAGATTTAAAATTATATGCTGATACTATGATTTTATCTTGGTTATTAAACACTAATGAAAAAGTGGGGATAGACTTTCAAGTTGAAAAATATTTTAAGCATAAAATGATAGCCTTTAGTGAAGTAGTAAAAAAAGGTGAAGATTTTTCAAGTATTGAGTTAAATAAAGCTTGTGAGTATGCAGCTGAAGATGCTTTATGGACTTTAAAACTTTTTAATAAACAACTTGAACTTTTTAAAGAAAGAAAAGAGGAAGAACTTTTAAATATAGGCTTTGAGTTAGAGTTTAATTTTATTTATGTTTTGGCTTCAATGGAACAACAAGGTATAAAAATAGATATTGAACTATTACAGAAATATAAAGATATAAGTTCACAATATTTAAGTGAATTAACTTCAAAAATACATGAAGCTGTTGAAGAAATTTTTAATATAAACTCTCCTAAACAATTAGGTGTTATCTTATTTGAAAAGTTAGGACTTGATAGTTCTAAAAAGACAAAAACTGGATATAGTACAGATGAATCAGTTTTGGAGAGTTTAAAAGATAAGCACCTAGTTATTCCAATGTTACTTAAATATAGAGAAGCTTTTAAACTTCACTCAACTTATATTGAGCCTTTATTAGAATTAGCTTTAAAAGATAAACATAATAGGATATTTACTTCATTTTTACATACGGGTACAACAACAGGAAGACTTAGTTCAAAAAATCCCAATTTACAAAATATACCTGTAGGAATACAAAGTAATATACAAATAAGAAAAGCTTTTATTGCTGAAGATGGATATAAACTTGTAGGAGTTGATTACTCTCAAATTGAACTTAGATTACTTGCACACTTTTCACAAGATGATGCTTTAGTTGATGCATTTAAACAAGATTTAGATATTCACTACCAAACAGCAGTTAAAATTTTTGGAGAGAGTAAGGCAAAAAATAAAAGATCAATTGCAAAAACAATTAATTTTGGTTTACTCTATGGAATGGGTAGTAAAAAATTAGCAGATACATTAAATATTACAACAAAAGAGGCAAAAATATATATAGATTCATATTTTGAAGCATTTAAAAGTGTAAAAGATTATTTTAAATCTATTGAAGATGGTGTAAAAGAAAAAGGTTATGTAAAGACCTTATTAAATAGAAAAAGACTTTTTGATTTTCAAGGAGCTAGTCCTATGCTACAAGCGGCATATTTACGAGAAGCTGTAAATACACTTTTTCAAGGTAGTGCAGCAGATTTAATAAAATTAGCCATGATAAAAATACATTTAAAATATAAAGATAATAAAAATGTAAAAATGCTTTTACAAATCCATGATGAACTTATATTTGAAATAAAAGATGAATTTGTAGATGAAATAACTAAAGATATAAAAAATATTATGGAGAATATTTTTATTTTAAATATTCCTCTTAAAGTTTCAGTCGCAGTTGGAAATTCTTGGCAAGATTTGAAATAGCTTAATCAAGGCATTATTTATTTAAGTATATAATGATGTAATTTTTTTAAAGGATATATATGACTAAAGAGATGATTATGACAAAACTTTTTGAATTTTCTGCTCCAACTTACTATAAGTGGAAGAAACAAGATAAAAGAAAGATAATTGATCTTATAGAGTATGCTTTTACTGATGAAGAGTTAATAGAATTTTTAAATACTGGAAAAATAGGGCGTATTGATGATATGGGAAGCCAAGATTATCTTTTAGACTTATCATTAAAATTTTATAAACTTCTTCGTCATATTACAAATTATAAAGTTGCTAAAAAGCTTTTAGTTTTATTAGAAGAGAGTTTTGAAAAAAATTCAAATAAAGTAATAATAGAAAAAATTGCAGAAGATATTTATAGTGAAGAAGAATTTTATACTTCTATGAAATTAGCTATTTTAAATCTTATTCAAAAACAAGAACCTCTTGTTTTAGAGTATATTTGTAAAAATAGATTAAAACTAGAGAGTGAGTTTAGTAAAAAAGGCTCAAGATTATTAAAAAAGACAGATTTTTTAATTCCTAGTATTGCATAAACTATGATATCTTTTACAGATAATGAACTTTTAAATCTTCTAAAAGATGATTTACCATATCTTGATTTAACTACTTCTTTACAAGAAAAAAATAATATAAAAGCAAAACTTGATATTTTCACTAGAGAAGATATTGTAGTTTCTTGTAGTGAAGATTCTTGCCAAATAGCAAAACTTATGAATTGTGAAGTTATATACTATTTGCCTTCAAAAACTTTAGCTTCTAAAGGAGAACTAGTTTTAAGTTTTATTGGAACTTATGAAAATATCCATAAAATTTGGAGGACTACTCAACTTATTTTAGAATATAGTTCGAAAATATCTACGTATACGGCTAATATGAAAAGAAATATTGATGAGGTAAATCCTAATTGTCAGTTATTAACTACTAGAAAAACTTATCCTTTTGCTAAAAAGATTTGTATAAAATCTATTCTAAATGGTGGAGCAAATGTACATAGATTAAATCTTAGTGAAACAATATTGTTTTTTCCAAATCATAGAATAGTATATAATGATAATTTTGAATTTTATAATGAAATAAAAAACTTTAAAATAAAAATGCCAGAAAAAAAGATAGTAATTGAAAGTTCTAGTTTTGAAGATAGTAAAAATTTGTTAAAATTTGGTGTTGATGTTTTACAATTGGATAAAATGAATATTGAAGATATAAAAAAAGTAGTTGAATTAAGAGACCAAAGTTATAAAGATGTAAGAGTTATTTGTAGCGGAGGAATAAATATAAATAATGCTAAAGAATATGCATGTTTAGGAATAGATGCTATTGTAACAAGTGCTATGTATTCTTGTGGGATGGCTGATTTTGGAAGTAAAATATCTATTTGTGAATAATTAATTTAATAAAATCATAAAGGAATATTTATGAAAACTATTGCAATATCAGGTAGTAGTGGATTTGTAGGGCAAAGTTTAGTTGATTTTTTGTCTAAGCAAAATTATAAAATTTTAAATATAAAAAGAGATGATTTAAAAGATAATCAAAAACTTGATTTTATAGTAAATAGTTGTGATATTCTTATAAACTTAAATGGTGCAAATATTATAAATAGATGGAGTGATAGCTACAAAGAACTGCTTGTTTCTAGTAGAATTGATACTACAAAAAGATTAGTTAATAGTTTAAAGAGAGTAGATAAAAAACAAAGAACTTTTATTTCTACATCAGCAGTTGGGATTTATGATAATAAATCACTGTATGATGAAAATGGTTCTTTTTCAAATGATTTTTTATCAAAACTTTGTCAAAATTGGGAAAAAGAGGCACAAAAAGTAAAAGATGATTTTACTAAAGTAGCTATTCTTAGATTTGGTATAGTTTTAGGTAAAAATGGTGGAGCTTTTAAAAAGATGATATTACCTTTTAGACTAGGAGTGGGTGGAGTTATTGGAAGTGGTAAACAATCTTTTTCTTTTATTCATATAGAAGATTTACTCAGAGTTTATAAATTTATAATAGAAAAAAATATTGATGGAGTATTTAACTGTACAGCTCCAATCCCTACAACCAACTTTGAATATACTATAACTTTAGGAAAAGTTTTAAATAGACCTACAATTTTTCCAATACCAGAATTTATACTAAAATTAATATTTAGTGAAGGGGCTAAAGTTCTAACTGATGGACAAAGTACAATTCCAAAAGATTTATTAGATTTAGGTTTTGAATTTAAGTATAACAATATAGAAGAAACTTTAAAAAGCTTAGTGTAATGAAACAAATATTGTGGTTTAGAAGAGATTTAAGAATTATTGATAATGCAATATTATTTAATTCTCAAGATGAAGTTTTACCAATATTTATTTTTGATAAAAATATATTAGAAAAACTTCCAAAGAATGATAAAAGAGTTACTTTTATATATAAAAGTGTTTTAAAATTAAAATATGAATTACAAAAAATAGGGCTTGATTTAGCAATATTTTATGGAATCCCTGAAGATATTTTTAAAAGATTAAAAAAAGATGGTTTTGATGAGATTTTAACTTCAGTAGATTTTGATAGTTATGCAAAAAAAAGAGATGATAAAATTTCAAATATATTAACACTTAGACGATATACAGATTCTTTTTTAATTGATCCTAATGATGTACTAAAAATTGATAAAACTCCATATAAAGTATTTACTGCATTTTATAACTCTTTAAAATTTTTACATCAATCTAAACAAATAGAAGAAAGTAATTTATCTAATAATATAAAAAAAGTTAAATATGATTATAGTTTTATACCAACTTTGGAATATTTAGGATTTACAGAACAAAAACTACCAGATTTTTTATATAAAGATGCAGATGAATTAATAGATGAATTTTCAATAAGGCTTTGTAATTATCAAGAAAATAGGGATTACTTTTACTTAAATGCAGGTTCAAATATATCAGTTCATTTAAGATTTGGTCTTATATCTCCTAGAACATTATTTAATAAAATTAAAAAATTAAATGCTCCACAAAAAGAGATAGATTTTTATATAAGAGAGCTATTTTGGAGGGAATTTTATAATTATATTTTATACCATTTTCCAAAGAGTGAATTTGAGAATCTAAATATAATAAAAGTAAAGTGGAATGAAAATGAAGATGATTTTATAAAGTGGTGTGAAGGAAAAACAGGGGTTCCTATTGTAGATGCATCAATGAAATATCTAAATAAGACTGGGCTTATGCATAATCGTTTAAGAATGATAGTTTCTTCATATCTAACAAAAAATTTATTGATAGATTGGAGAAAAGGTGAAAAGTATTTTTCTTTCAAACTTTTAGACTATGAGTGTAGTTCAAATATTGGTTCTTGGCAATGGGCTGCTAGTACAGGAATTGATTCAGTTCCATATTTTAGAATTTTTAATCCTTATTTACAATCATTAAAATTTGATAAAGAAGCAGTTTTTATAAAAAGCGTTTTAAAAGAACTAGAAGATATTTGTCCTAAGGTTATACATACTGAAAATGGTGTACAAGAAAATATTTTTTTAAATTATCCTAAGCAACTTGTAGGGATTTCATATTCTAGGAGTAGAGCAATCTTAGAGTTTAAAAAAGCAAATAATTCTTAAGTAAATTACCTAAAAAGGTTTAGAGTTTTATCTCCAAACCTTTTTTTTCTTCAAGCCCAAGCATAATATTCATACATTGAATAGCTGCTCCACTGGCACCTTTACCTAAATTATCAAGTCTTGATATAACTACTAAATCAGTTTTATTGTCATAAACTGAAATTTCTAAAGAGTTTGTATTATTACATCTCATAGGATTTAAAAAACCATTTTCTAAGTATTCATCGGTATTTTCAATAACTTTTATAAAACTTTCATTGTTATAGTATTCTTGATAAACTCTTATTAATGCTTCTTTACTTAACTGTTTTCTTAATTTCTTTTTCTCAATATATGAAATTACTAACATTCCTTGTTTAAAATTACCAACACTAGGAGTAAATATAGGAGCTTTATTTATTTTTAAAACATATTTCATCTCTGGTAAATGTTTATGATTTAATCCTAAAGCATAAGGTCTTTGTCCTCCAAAAACTTCAAAACTTCCATTTTCATATTCATTTATCATTGAACTTCCTCCGCCACTAAATCCAGTAATTGAATGGCAGATAAGTTTATGGTTTTTACTTAATATTTTGTTTTTGAATAATGGTTTCATAGATACTATTAATCCACTTGCATGACATCCTGGAACACAAACTCTTTTTGAATATTTTATTTTATCTCTTTGTTTACTTGTAAGTTCTGGTATTCCATAAACCCAATCTGGATTTGTTCTGTGTGCTGTACTAGCATCAATTACTTTTACACTATCATTTTCTATTAAAGATACAGATTCTTTTGCAGCATCATCAGGAAGACACAAAAATACTAAATCAGCACTATTTAAAAGTTCTTTTCTTCTTTGTATATTTTTTTTATCTTTTTCTTCAATTGTTAAAAGTTCAATTTCATCTCTATTTTCTAACATTTGATGGATTTTTAGACCAGTTGTTCCATGTTGTCCATCAACAAATACTTTAAATTTCATTTTTTACCCCAAATATGAATATTATTTATATATATTTTATCAAAATATCACTTGTTTTGAACTTTTTATTTACTCCACCACATTCTAAGATATAGACCAAGCGTAGAAGTGTAGCCAACTTCACTAAATTTCTGATTTTGGTTTTCATCATATATAAATGTTGTTGGAAATGCTTTTATATTAAATTTCTTAGATAAAATACCTTCTTCATCATTTACAACTTTAAAACTAAGTAAGTTTTTTTCTAAATATTCTTTTATTTCTTCTGAACTACCTGATTGTGTTGCAATAGTTATAACTTCATAATCTTTTGATATTTTCTCAATATTTTGTTCTTCAAGTGAACAAATAGGACACCAAGTTGCCCAAAAATGGATTAAAAGTGGTTTATCATTTTTTACTACATAAATAGATTCATCAATTAATTTAAAATTTTGTATCTCTAATTTTTCTTTATTTAAATCTAAACTTTTATAATAGCTTACAACATTTAAAACTATAACAAATAAAATTAAATATTTAATGACTTTTTTAAACTTTTCTTTCATTTTTTACCTTTTGAGATTATATATCTATTTTAGAGAGAATTGATTTTACAAAAGGAGATTTTCCTTTTCCATATACTTCTTGATTAGTTATTCCTTGGTTTAAAATATCTAATTTTGTTTTTTCATATTCTTCTCTAGCTTTAGAATTTGAAAGCATATATTCTTTATATTTTACTTGTTTTTTATGTTCTTCTGAATTTTTTTCTATAACATGTAGATGAATAATATATTTATTATTTTTAAAAAAAACTATTCCATCTTTTCTTGGTCTCTCTTTTGGAAAAGGATTTTCACTAATTTGGTCTTGGAATCCCAAAGATTTTATATAATTTACAGCTCTATCTAGATTTTTATTTTGATATAAAATTGATAAATCAATAATTCCTTTTCCTCCAACCATAAATGAAGTTGAGCCAATATGAATAACTTCAAAATCTTTTGTAGATATAAAATCAATTAAATGTTTTGCAACTTCTAAATATCTTTTATTCCAGGGTTTAAAAGTAGCTTCGATTTTTTCATATTTTAGAATTTGCACTATTGATCCCTTTTTTAATTAAACAATTTTTTTTAAACTATTTCTTATTACTACTGGTACAAAAAACATAGAAACTATATAAGATATTAAAGTTCCACCAATAAGTGCAACTCCAAGCCCACCAAATACAGCGTCGTTTGCTATTAAGCTACTTGCAAAAACTAGAACTAAAACTGTTAAAATAATAGGTTTTGATCTAGTTGCTGCTGCTTTTGCTATTGCTTTATTTGGTCCTAAATTATTTTCAACTACAAGTTGCTTTGCAAAATCTATAATTAAAGTTGAGTTTCTTGAATTTATCCCAATAAGCCCAATAAAACCTATAAGGCTAGTTGCAGTTAGATAGAAAGTATCACTTGAAAATAAATCCATAATAATATGAGCAATAATAACTCCAATAATAGAAATAAAACTTGATAAAACTATAGCACCACTTATAGCAAAATTTTTATAATAAATTACCATAAGTAAGAAAATTAAAACTAAAGCTATAATAAATGCAGCTCCTAAATCTATAAAAGTGTCAATAGTAACTTTTAATTCTCCATCAAATACTAAATCAAACTTCTCATTTGTATTTTTATCTATAAAAGATAGGTTTAACATATTTGTTTTTCTTACTTCATAATCATTTGATAAAGAGTTTAACATATCATTTCTTGAGTTCAAAAGTGGATAAATTTGGCTATCTTTATTTGTTTCAGCTATTACATTTATTATTAAGTTCATATTTTTTGATGTTAAAGTTGGTTCTTTTAAACTCTCTTTGATATTTACAAGTTCAGAAATACTTATCATTTGTCCAATATTATTCATGATTTTTAGGCTATTTAATTTTACTTTTAATGCTTCTTTTGAATTATTTTCTAGGTTTTTTGAATTGTCAAGTCTTAAAAAAATAGGGATTTGACTTTGTGCATTTTTATCATTTATAACTCCTATTTGCATACCTTCAAAAGCTAAGTATAAAGTTGCTTTTAGATGTTCTAAATCAACTTGACTCATAATAGCTTTGTTACTTAAAATTTCTAAATTATAAGATACAAAATCCTTATCTGCAAAAATATCAATATCAACTAATGTAGTTTGTTTTTTGAAAATTTCAGCAATTTTTATAGCAAAATCTCTTCTTGAATTAAAACTATCTCCACCGTATATTTCAGCTACAAGTGAAGCTAGTACAGGAGGACCTGCTGGAAGCTCTATAAATTTTATAACTGCTTCATATTGTGAGCAGTTATTTTGTACATCTTCTCTTAAATGGCTTATTAAATTGTAGCTTGAAATATCTCTATCTTTAGCTTTTTTTATATTTATCATAAGTTCAGCTTGGCTTTGTTTGTCTTTTAAGGCACTTTGTTTTACAAGTCCTGCAAAATCAATAGGTTGACCTTGTGATAAAAATGCTGAGATATTTAAAATGTTTTCATCATCTTTTAAATTCTTTACTACACAATCTACAACTTCTTTTGTTTGATTTATACTTGAACCATCTTTTAAATCAATATATATAGAAAAGCTATCTGAATCTTTGCTTGGAAGCATTTTTGCTTTTACTATTTTTGTTGGAAATGTAAGAATAGATAAAATAAATAGTATAAGAGTTATTGAATATACTAATTTTACTTTTGTATTAGAGTTTAAAATATCTAAAATGATTTTTTCTAATTTCATTTATTATCTCCTAAAAACTTCTTTACTAAATATGGAGTAAAAGCATAAGCAATAAATAGTGAAACGGCTAGTGAAATAGGCACAAAAACTGGAAGAGGGTGCATAAATTCACCCATCATTCCACCAACAAAGAACATAGGTATAAACACCATAATTATAGCAATAGTTGCTATGTTTGTAGGGTTTCCTATCTCGTTTGTAGCATTGATTGCTAAAGTTTCTAAGTCTAAGTTTGGGTGTTCTTTTTTATGTCTATGAATATTTTCTATTACTATTATTGCAGCATCAACTAGCATTCCAAGTGATACAATCAAAGCAAATAAAGTGATACGATTTACTGTTTCTCCTAGTAAAAAACCAATAAATAAAGTTAAAGATAAAATCATAGGAACAGTAAGAGATACTATCATTGCTTCTTTAAATCCTAAAGTAAAGATTAATAAAATTGATATTATTACAATAGAAACCAATAAATCTTTAACCAAAGCATTTACAGCATTGTTTGCAGTGTATCCATCATCTCTTGTAATTGAATATTTTATATTTTTTTCTAGTAAATCATCTTTTAAAGTTTGCATATATGCAAAAATTTCTTCATTTATAGTTACAGAGTTTGCTCCTTTTAATTTTGAAGCAGTTATTGTTATTTGATTATTCTCTTCAAAGTTTTCATCTTTTGAATAGATATAGGCATCTTTTTTATTTTGTATTTCATAAGATTTTTCTATTTTTGCTATATCTTTTAGATAAACTGGAGTTTGGAAGTTATAGGAAATGATTAAATTTTCCAAATCTTTTACACTTTGAATTGCTTGTTGTATAGAAAATACCACAGCTTGATTATTTAATGTATCTGTATTTATATTTGGAGTATTAAAACTTAAAGCTTGAATTTGTTTCATAACTTGTGCTAAAGCTAAATTATAAGAACTTAGCTTATTTATATCAACTAAAATATTAAACTGTTCTTTTTTATCTCCTTTTAAATCAACCATTGCTACATTTTTTATTTTATTTATCTCTTTTGAAATACGGCTTACTTCATTAAAAAGTTCACTTTTTGAGACTAACTCTTTATTGTCTTTTTTTGCACTATAAAAAGCTATCGCAGCTATTGGAATACCTGTATCTATATCCATTGTTTTTATTATTGGTTGCATTGCATTTTTTGGCATTAAATCCATATTTCTCATAACTTGGTCATAAAGTTTTAAGTTTGATTTTTCTTTATCTTCTCCAATAAAAAACTGTACTTGTACAATCCCTACACTATCTTTTGCAAAAGAGTAGATATGTTCAACACCTTTTATCTCTTTTATCTTTTTTTCTAGTGGTTCTATAATTACTTTTTGAATTTCACTAGCTTTTGCATCTGGAAGAGCTACGATTACAACACCACCACTAACTTTTATTTGTGGGTTTTCCTCTTTTGGCATAATTAAAAGTGAAAAATATCCTAAGATTAAAATAAAAGTTCCTAAAATAAAAGTTAAAGGGTGATTTATAAAAACTTTTGCTATTTTTCCTGCGATATTTAGTTTTTTTTCCATATTATTTATCCAAATTTATAGATATTTTTGCATACATATTTGGGTATATTTGAAAATCTTTTTTGTCAAAAGAGATTTTTATAGAAAAAGAGTGAGTATTTGAAGCAATATTTGGAAAAATAGCAACTATTTTACCTTTTGCTTTAAACTCTTGCGAAGGTATCTCAATATTCACTTCTTGATTTATTTTTATATTTTTTAGGTTTGATTCAGCAATATTTGATTTTATTATCAAATCATCTAAATCTGTTAAAATTAAATGAGGCATTCCTGGCATTGCCATTTCACCTTCTTTGATTGATTTTTTGATAACTAAAGCATTGTTTGTAGCTTTTACTTTTAAATAATTAAAGTTTGCATTTAATTCACTTAATTTTGCTTTTGCTGTTATTAAATTGAGTTCTAGCTGTTCATACTCGAACTTTGAAACTAAATCTTGATTGAGTAAATCTTTATATCTTTTTAGATTTAACTCAAGATTTTGTACTTGATTTTTTAAAATATCACTATTATGAATAATATCTGTTGGGTCAATTTCATATAGTAATTGTCCTTTATTTACGCTATCACCTTCATTTACATATATTTTTGTAATGTACCCCATCATTTTACTTGATATAACTTTTTCATTTTGTGATTGTACAATTCCATCAAGTTCTAAAGAGTTAGCAAATAGATTTGTAGCTAATATAAAAAGAGTTAATAATTTTTTCATTGGTTATCCTTTTTCAAATTTTCTCCTAAAACTAGGTTTATTTTTGCTAAAGCTAATGAGTTTTCATAGATTGCTTCTAAAAGCATAGTTTGACTTTGTTCAAAGTTTGTTTGTTGATTTATCAAAGTTGTCATAGATATTAGTCTATTTTTATATTGAAGTTTTGCTTGATTTAAAACTTCATTTGCTAACTCTTTTGCTTCTAGTTTTTCTTTTAAAACTGCTTGTTTTGTTTTATATTCTAAAATAGCTTTTTCAAGTTCTAGTTTTATACCATCTTTTAATTTTTCAAAATCAAGTTTTGCTTTTAATGCTTCAAGTCTTGCTTTTTCGATTAAAGTAATTCTTGAACCATCAAAAATAGTTAAACTAATTCCTAAAAGTGCCATATAGTAGTCTTTGTCTTTTGAAGTAGTAAATCTATCGTCATTTACTCCATACTCTAAATGTGTGAAAACTTGTGGATAGTATGCACTTTTTTGTGCAGATATATTTTTCTCGTTTGCTTTTATAGAGATATTTTGTAAACTTACTTCATCTCTTTTTTCTAAGGCCTTTTTATATAAATCTTCTTGACTTTCTAAAGTAAAATATATATTTTCAATCTCTGCTACATCACTTATATTATCATTTGAAGTTAAAAATCTTAAATATGCTAAGGCTAAATTAAAATTATTTTGTGCTTGAATTAGTTTAGAGTTTACATTTAACATATATACCTTTGCTTCATTTACATCTATTTTTGTAACAAATCCATTTTTATGAAACTCTATTGCACCATTGTGAATAAACTCTATACTTTTTTTTGCACTTTGCATAGTTTTTATAAAATCTTTTGCTAAAACTGCACTATTGTAAGCTTTTAAAACTTCAAATTCTAAATTCTTTTTATCAAGATTATATAAAACTTCATTTGCTTTTTCTTGAAGTTTTGATATATCTTTGTAGCTTTCTAATTTAAAACCAGTAAAAAGTGGTAAATCATAACTTATATAAGTATTTATACTAGTAATGGGTTCTGGTTTATTTAGATCTTTTGGAACTGTATCTATTCCATCATTCATTTGAATAAATCCAAAATCTCTAAAAGTTGCTTCTCTACTTGATAATTTTCCCATAAAAACATATCCAGCATGGTTTGTACGGCTAATATCTGAATTTAAAGATAGTTTTCCATAGTTTAAGGCATCTATATTTTTACTATCTTCTTTTGCTATTTGTATATTTAGCTCTTGTTTTTTTAAATCTTTACTATTTTCTAAAGCTTGATTCAAAGTTTCATCAAAACTTATAGTTTGTGAAAGTAATATAGTTTGAAAACATAAAGTTAGATATAATTTCTTCATATAAAATCCTACCTCTATTTAGTTGAAGGATTATATCTAAAAAAAAATATTTTTCAAATAGAATTATAAATAAATATTATATATTATAAATAAATATTTTTTATATTATAAGTTTGTTTTATTAAGTATCTTGATATTTATTTTTTATTTCTAATATTCTATCAAGATTTTGAAAGAATATATCAACTAGCTTAGGATCAAAATGTTTTCCTTTTTGTTCTTTTAAATGTTCAAGTACTTTATCTAGTTCCCAAGCTTTTTTGTAACATCTATCACTTCCTATAGCATCAAAAACATCTGCTAATGCAGTAATTCTACCAAAGATTGGAATATCTTCACCTTTTAAATTATTTGGATAACCAGTTCCATCATATTTTTCATGATGAGTTAAAGCAATTTGAGCAGCAGTTTTAAATAAAGGTCTTTCTGATACATGCAACATTTCATACCCTTTTAAAGTATGTGTTTTCATAATTTCAAACTCATCAAAAGTTAATTTTCCTGGTTTATTTAAAATACTATCAGGAATTGCAATTTTACCAATATCATGCATAGGGCTTGCCATTTCAAGCATCATAGTATCTTCTTTACTTAATCCGTAAGCTTTGGCTAAAACACTTGAATATTTAGCAACTCTTTTTACATGTTCACCAGTTTCTTTTGATCTAAATTCTGCAATACTTCCTAAAGTGAATATAATCTCTCTTTGAATCTCTTCTATCTCTTTATTTGCTGTTATATCTTCTCTTACAGCAAAATACCCTATATGTTTTCCATTTTCATCATATTCTGGTTCTAAATCAGCAATAACCCAGTAATATGAACCATCTTTTCTAAGATTTTTTATTTCAGCAGTTACATTATTTTTATTTTTTAAATTTTCCCACATATTTTGAAATAACTCTTTTGGCATATCAGGATGTCTTACAATATTATGAGGTTTTCCTATTAATTCACTTTTTGAATATCCACTAATTTTACAAAAAGCACTACTTGCATGAGTAATAACTCCTTTTAAATCTGTTTTAGAAAAAATTACATTTTTATCATATATTGTTAGAAGAGATTTTAATTTCTTTTGTTGAGAATTTATTTTATCGGTTTTAGCAATTACTTCCTCTCTTAATTTTTTTGCATATGATGTTTTAACAAAATATAAAAAAGTAAGAGTATATATTATCATAAATACAACAATTGTATTTAAGTATTGATTCCTAAATTTTGATAATTCTAATAAATCTAAATTCTTTTTATCAAAGAACATTAAAAATAGTGCTAGGTTATTTCCATCAACACTTTTTATTTCAAGATTACTAACTAAATATTTATCAAAAGTTGTATAGTTACCAATATTTACAAAATTAGAAATATCAGTGTTTTCAAGTAAATTTATAATATCTTTTGAAGCATTTAGATTTGCAATATAATTTTTACCTAAAAACATTTGTGTAAAAGGTTCTTTTAATATTTTACTTCTTTCTTCTGTTAATAAAAATAGAGGTTCAATTTTTTTCTCTTTTAAAGCACTTGCTACAGAATTGAATTTTGAAATAAGTTCAATAAAACCTAAAAACTCATCTCCATCATAAATAGGTTGTATACTTCTAAATGTTAAGTCAAATAGTCCAGAACTAACTGCTTGACTTGGCTTTGGATCTTTAAATAATTCTCTTAAATCATCTCTGAATTCTAGTAAAGAATCATCTTTCTTATCACTCCAACTTCTATATCTACTATAACCATCTTTTGAAATTAAATGTAGCCAAAGATTTTTATAATCTCCATTTTTATGTAGAAAATTCATAACATTATCATAGTTTATTTTGTCATTATTTTTTAGAGCATTTATTATTTTTGAATCTTGGCTTATTAAATATGCAAATATTTTTGTTTTTTCTTGTTTCTTTTTTACTTCATCTAAAAATAGTTCTCTCATCATTCTACTTTTTTCTAAGTAAATATCATTTGTTATATCATATGTATTTGGTAAGTAATAAAAAAAGTAAGAGGAACAGAGTAAACCAATAAAGATAATACTAAAGTATAAAAATTTTTTCATATATAAAACCTAGACTATAAACATCATTTAAAGGATTGTGCTAAGTTTCCGATAATTAACAGCCAACCATCAACAACTATAAAAAATATTATTTTTATGGGTAGTGAGATCATAACAGGAGGTAACATCATCATACCCAAACTCATTAATATTGATGCAACTATTATATCAATAATTAAAAATGGTAAGAATATTAAAAATCCTATCTCAAAAGCTGTTCTTAACTCACTTACAATAAATGCTGGAACTAATAAAGTTAAAGCTACATCATCAATATTTTTAGGATTAGGTTCTTTCTTTATTCTATAAAATAGTGCTAAATCAGATTCTCTTGTATTTTTTATCATAAAATCTTTAAAAGGTGCAACACCTTTTGTAAAAGCTTCTTGATAAGATATTTTTTCATCCATATATGGAACAATTGATTCATCCCATGCTTTTTTACCATAAGGTTCCATTATAAAAATAGTTAAAATTAGTGCTAATGAAATAATTATTTGTGTAGGAGGAGATTGTTGTAAACCTAATGCTTGACGTAAAAGAGCTAAAACAACTACAATTCTTGTAAATGATGTAACCATAAGCAATAATGATGGAGCAAGTACCATTAGAGCTAATATTATAGCTATATTGATTGTTTTTACAAATTGTACAGGTTCTTCTATTGCTGCAATAGATAAATTTACCATTGGTAAAGGATCTTGTGCTAAAGAAAAAACTGATAAAGAAAGTATGAAAAAAATTATTTTCAAATATGTATCCTAATTAAAATAGATGTAATTCTAACTAAAAATTTTTAAAGTAAAGTTATTCAAGTTCTGTTATATATCCTAATTCATAAAGTTTATCAAAGATTTTACTAGCAACGCCACCAGTAGCACTACCTCCACCACCTCCATGTTCTTGAACTATTGTAACAACATATTTTGGATTTTTGTATGGTCCATATGCTGTAATCCAAGCATGTGATCTTTGATAATACTCAAGTTCACTCTCTTTCATTCTTACTTTTTCAGATTGAGGAATAGATACAACTTGTGCTGTTCCTGTTTTTGATGCAATAGTTACTTTTGAAGTAGAGTACCTTCTAGCTGTCCCTGTTGGAGCATTTGAAACATCAAACATAGCTTTTTGCATTAACTCAACATACTCTTTTTTAAAATCTAATTCTTGTGGTTCTTCATAAGCTTCTTTTGTTAAATGTGGTTTAGGGAGTTTTCCAGATGCAAAAAAAGCAGTGTATCTAGCTATTTGTAAAGGTGTAGTAAGCATATTTCCTTGTCCAATAGAAGTAATTACTGTTTCACCTATATACCAAGGTTTTTTTAATCTATTTTCTTTCCATTCTTTATTTGGATTTATACCTATAAATTCATTGTCTAAATCTATTCCAGATTTTTGTCCAATCCCAAGTTTATCTAGAGTTTTAGATATTTTGTTGATACCTATTTTTAAACTACCTTTATAAAAAAAATCATCACAACTTTGTGCTATTGCACTTCTAAAATCTATATGACCATGTCCTATTGTTTTCCAACATCTAAAATTTCTATTTCCAATAGGAAGTGAACCAGTACAATCTACACTAAATTTTTCACTAATTCCATTTTCTAAAAATGATAATGCAACTCCCATTTTTATAACTGAACCAGGAGGATAAAGCCCATTTATAATCTTATTTGTAAATGGGTGATTAAAATCATTTCTCATCTCATTCCATTCAGCTTGAGAAATACCTCTTGCAAAAATATTACTATCATATTCAGGGAAAGAGCCAGCAGCAATTATTTCTCCATTATTTGCATCCATTACAACAATTGAACCACTTTTATCAATAAAAAGTTCTTGAAGATATTTTTGTAAATTTACATCAATTGTAATTCTTACATTATTATCATTTGATGGTTCTTTTTCATCTATTACTTCTATTTCTTTATTTAAAGCATTAACTTTTGTATCTTTATATCCAAGTGTTCCTTGTAATTTTTCATTATAGTATTTTTCAATACCACTTTTACCTACAATACCACTATATTTTGCTATATCATTGTTTATAATATCAAGTTTTGAAGCTCTTCCAACATACCCAATTATATGTGCAGCTAACTCTTTATGTGGATAATACCTTTTCGATGAAGATTCAATTTTTATATCTTCTTGAGTTGCTAAGAATGTATATTTAGAAAATATATCTTCATAAGGTACGTAATCTATTATCTTTATAAACTCATGATTATATGGTGAATCATTTCTAATATAATCTTTGATTAATTTTGCTTTTTCATACTGTGGAAATTGTTCAACTATAATATCAATAATGTTTTCTAATTTTTCTTGATTCTTTTTACCTCTCAAATGAGGTTTTATAAGTATAGAAAAACCCATTTGATTTAGTGCTAATGGTTCTCCGTTTCTATCTTCAATTACTCCTCTGGTAGGAGCTTTATAAGTCTTTTTAATATAATTGTTTTTTGATAATTCTTCATAATAAGTATTTGATTTAATACTTAAAAAATATACTCTTGAAAGTATCATCACACAAATAAGTGAAACAAAAATATAGATAATATTTAATCGCCAATTCATAAAAATATCCAAAATATAAGAAGATCTATTATTAAGTTTATTATAAGAATATATATAGATATGTTTTCAAAATGAAAAAACAAATACCATAATATAGCTAATCCTATATAAAAAAATATTATATATAAAAATCCATTTGTATGACTTTGTTCATATCTTGGAATAATAAATAAATACATAAAAAATGATAATAAAGACAGAGAAAATGGTTTTAATCCCATATTTAATTCAATTATTAAAAAAGCAATAATAACAAATCCAAAAGAGTAATAATATTTTTGTTTTAGAGTTCTATAAAAAGCTGTTGATAAAACTCCTGCAAATAAAATAACTAAAAAGTGAATTGATGCTAAAAAGTTTATGCTAACTGCAAAAACTAGTAAAAAGAATAGGAAGAAAGGATTATCTAAACTATTTCTTACCATATTGATTTCCTAAATATTAAATAGATCTCTTGGATCTATATGCGCTGAATCTTTTGTAACTTGAAAAGTTAAATTTGATGTTACTCTACCTACAACAGAACCTTTTTGTACCCATTTACCTACAACTAAATTTGGAGCAATATCATCTAAATGAGAATAAATAGTATGTAATCCTCCTTCATGCTGGATAATTACAACATTATCAAGCATTCCAGCATTTTTTTTCGCATATACAATTTTTCCATTTAGTACTGAAACAACTTTAGAATCTTTTTCATTTGATTGTAAAACTATTGATTCATTAAATAATTTTATTTTATATACTGGATCATAGTATGTTCCAAAGTTTTTTACAACTTTAAAAGATTTTAGTGGAGCTATTGTTTTAGGTCCTTTATATTTTGTTATTTTTATTCCATCTGTTGAAGAGCCTATTTTCTTCACATCTAAATCTAAATCTTTTGCAAATTTTTGATTTCTTACATTTGTAGTTTGTATTTCATCTTCTTGGCTAACTTTTTTATCTTCTTGAGCTTTTTTTATCTCTTGTTGTTTTAATATTTTCAAATCAGATAAAATATTATTTATTGATTCTTGTTGTTGAGCTACTTTTTTTAACTCTTCTTGATATAACTTATGCTCTTTTTCTAGATTTTGTAAAGAGCTTGCATGTTTTGTTTTTAAAGCTGTAAATTGTTCTTTTGTTTTTAACCTATCTTTTATATAAGTATTTAATTTACTTATTTCTTGTTGATTTGCCTTTGTATTTTCAGATATTTTATTATAATTCTCATTTAATTGTAAAACTTTTTGTTTAGAATTTGTTGATAAAAGATTAAAAATCTCATTGTCAATAAGTTCTTGTAAAGAGTTTATTGATGCTAGTTTTAAAGCCATTGATATAGAAAATTCTTCAACTATTGTATTTATAATTTCTTCTTCACTACTATTCTTTTCTTTTAATAAATCTTTAGATTTTGATTGAAGTTCATTTAGTTTTGATTGTGAAGACTCAAGAAGTTTTTGATGTTGTTCTATATCTTCATTTATTTTTACAATATCTGTTTCTAATTTTGATATATTATTATTTTGAGACTCGATTTTATCAGCTAACTCTTTTACTTTTAAAGTTGTATTTTCTTTTGTTTTTTTATTTGTATCTAAAATCTTTTGATTTTGTTGTATTTTTTTATCAATAGTAGATGAAAACAATAAAAAAGATGATAAAAATATTAAAAAAACTATTTTAATCATTGTTTATCTTATACTTTAAAAGAACTCCAAGAATTGTGAATATTGATATACAAAAAGATAGTATAAATATTTTAATTATCTCTTCAAAAATATTTATTTTGATATCAACAATATCTTGTAGCTCTAAAGGAAATAATAGATCTATATTATTAGAAATATATGCTAAAAAACCACTAGCTAGTAAAAAAGCTAGCAAAGAACTAATAAGTGCATATTTTAAAACTGATGAAGCACTATAAAGGATAGAAGCTCCATGAAGCTTAAGTATTGAAATTTTTATATGGTGCTCATGAAACCAAAGTTTTATCTGTTTTGCAATTATGATTATTGCAAAAATTGTTATAATAAAAAATAGTATAAAAGAGACACTATTTAAAATTAGTAGTAGTAAATATACTTGATTATGGTTTTTATAAAAAACTTCTACATTTTTTATATCTTTATTTGAAAGTAGTGTTTTTTTGATAACTTCCAAATCTGTACTTGTCGGAAAAATCTCTAAATAAACTTGATAAAAATATGGTAGCTTTTGTTTTAACAATTCTATTGAATTTGATGACAAATTTGATTTTATATTTTCAATTATTTTATCATTTGGTAATAGTTGAATATTTTCAACTTTTATTCCAGCTAATTCATTTAAAGAATCTTTATTTAAAGGATTTGTAGAAACTACAACAATAGAATAATCTCTTGATATTTTAGTTTTATAATTATCTACTATATTATCTATTATTAAAAATATACAAAATGTTATTAACATTGATAATAGAGGGATTAAAAATGCAAAAATGGCTTTAAGAGACTTCATATATTATCCCATCTTCTATTGATAATTGTCTAAAGTTTATTCCTAAATTTTTTGGAACTCTATGTGTTACTACAACAACTGTAATTCCAAGTTGTTCATTAGCACCTTTTAATAAGTTCCATACTACATCAGCACTAAAGTCATCTAAGTTTCCAGTTGGTTCATCTGCAATTATTATTTTTGGATTATGAGCTAAAGCACGTGCTACTGCAACTCTTTGTTGCTCTCCTCCACTTAGTTGATTTGGATAATATCCTTTTCTATGAGATAGTTTTACATGTTTTAATAAATTATCTGCTTGAAGTTTTGAAACTTCTTCTGAATAGTTATTTATTCTAAGAGGAATCATAATATTTTCTTCAATTGTAAACTCATTTATAAGTTTATAATCTTGAAATATTACTCCAATATCTTTTCTTAGTAGCCTTAAATTTTTACCTTTTATTCCAAAAACTTCTTGTCCAGCTATTTTTAAACTTCCATGTTTTATTGCAATATCACCATAAAAAGATTTTAGTAAAGTTGATTTTCCACTTCCAGAAGTTCCTCCAATAAATACAAATTCTTTTGGTTTTATACTAAAACTACCTCTTTTAATAATATATTTATTATTATCATAAGTCAAATACAAATCTTTTGCAGTAATCATCTAGACAAAATCTCTTTTAATTTTTTATGAGCTTGTATATTTGAACTTGTTGGTAAAGGATCACCTTGATAATATGATATTTTTCCATCTTTTATTAAAAGATATTTTGTTACAGGTCTATCAAAATTCCCCATTGTAACTTTTATTAAACCAGAGTTTAATTCATCAATTATTGTATAAAATTCTTCGATATGAACAAAAAAACTTTTTAGTATAATTGCTTTAAATGGAATATTATTTAAAAATCTATCAAATGATATATCAAATTCAAAGCTAAAATCATAATTTAAGTCTATCTTTTTATCTTCTTTTTGTGAAGTTAAAATTACATCATATATATTTTTACCTTGTTTTTTCCATCTATCTTCATATTTACTTGAAACTTCTAAATCTTTATTTATATCTATACTGATATTTGCTTTATTTAAATTTGTAAGTAGTTCTAAAGAAAAATCAAAGTATTTTCTGCTATCAGTTCTAAGCTCTAAAGTTCCACCCACTTTTAATACTCTTAATGCTTCATAAATAAACTCATTTGAATATATTCTTCTATGTGGTTTTTTATCCCATGGAACTGGAAAATGAACAAATATTTTTCCAACTTGATTTGATTCAATAAACTCCATAAAAAGTCTTGCATCATAATTTACAACTAAAACATTTGTTATATTTTGTAATTCCAGTTGTCTTAAAAGCTGTTCAATAGATGGATAATGTATTTCAAGTCCAATAAATTGAATATTTGGATTGTTTTTTGCTTGATATAAAAGATGTCTTCCACTTCCAAATCCTATTTCAATTTGAATTTCATTAGAAGTTTTGAATTCATCTACGAAGTAGTTTATATCTTTTAAATATTTATGTTCTTGCTCTTTTTTTTGTTTTAGGTTATTTGTATTTGAAAATATAGTTTCTGCATTATTAATACTTACATAACTATTTAAAGCATCTTTTATGAGTGTAACAGGTGAAATTCTAGTAGTTTTATCAGACTTTATTAATAAGTCTTTATCTTTATCTTTTATTGTAAGTAAAAATTCTTTATCCTCATTTTTTACAGCAACTTTATATTCTAATTTTCTATTTTGTTCTTCACCATGATATGAAATTGCTGTAAACAGAAATTCTATCTTCTCCTGTTTAATAGGAGTTTTAAGTAATTTATCTCTTTTAAAAACTATATGAGGCATTATTATATTCTTGAGTTTGAAAGTGTTACTTTAGCTTCATCACTATTTGATGATAATGTACCAAATTCATCAACTGCTTGTACTGAATAGTGGTATTCAATTCCACTTACAATATCATTATCTTCAAATCTAAGCCCATTGATATTTTCAAATTTTGTTGTATCAGAGAATACTAAATATTTTTTTACTCTTTTATTTACATTATATGAAACTGCTCTACTATCTCCAGCTTGCCAGTTTAAAATAACTTTATTCCCTTGAATTTGAGCTAAAGTAATAGTTGGTTTTGCTGGTGGTGCTAAAGTTATACCTTTTATAGCATCTATGTCGTCAGTACTCTCTAATCCATCTTTATCAACAGCAATTACTTTATAAAAATACTCTTTTGCATCATTATTTATTTTGTCTGTATATTCTAATGTATCTGCATTAACTGTTGCTATTTTACTATAACCTAAACTTCTATAACTACTTCTATGAATTTGGTATTGAACAACATCTTGTGTTGGTGATCTTTCCCAAGTTATAAATACACTTTTAGGAATATTATTTGATGCTCTTATATTTTTTGGTGGTAAAGGTGCTGGTTTTGTTGTTGCTTGTAAAATTGGAGATGGAGCTGATTCTACATCATCAAAAGAGAAAGCTTTAATTCTATATTTATGAGTTGTATTGTCTTTTAATCCAGTTTCTATATATTCAGCTGACAACCTTTGATCAATTTTTGTTTTATAAATCCACTCATTAATAAAAGTATTATACTTTTCAACTCTATAGTAACTTACTCTTGTATCAGGATGTGGTTGCCATATAAGTTTTACTTTTCTTGGAAGATTAGATATCGCTTGCGCATATGCCACAGGAGTTATTCTTGGTAAAGTTTCAACTATATAAGCTTGTGTTGTAGGTGATTCACTTCCATCATTTAATCTTGCCGAAATCTGATAAGCATATTTTGTTTTTGGCTCTAACCCTTTATCAACATAATGTGTTACATATCTACTATTTGTAGCTTTAATAAGCTTTAATGTATTTTCACCCTTGTTTAACTCTGTTCTATAAAAATTATATCCTTCAACTCTTGGATCATCAATTCTTTGCCATTCAAAACCAATTGATACCATATCTGGTATAGATTTAATTGAATTATAGTTTACTGTTTGAAATGAATTATTAACCTTTGGTGTAGTTGTTGTATTAAAAATGTTTGCACAACCGCTAATTAGAAAAATTAAAGCAATTAAAGATATTAGGTGTTTCAACTTTATCATATATATTCTCCATATTAAAATTGTTACTTAAAAAATCTACCATATGTTTTGGTAAATTTGCTGTGAAACTCATCTTCTTTTTTGATGTAGGATGAGTAAATACTAAACAATAAGCATGTAAAAAAAATCCTTCTATTTTATTTAATTCGCCCTTAAATCCATATAAAGAATCGCCTATTATATGCCTATTTAATGAATTTAAATGAACTCTTATTTGATGAGTTCTACCTGTTGAAAGTTTACAAGCAATTAATTCAAACTTTTCATTTTTACTAGTTTCAAGTTTACAAAATGTAGTTTTAGCATATCTTCCACTTGGGATAATCGCCATTTTAAGGCGATTGTTTGGATTTCTAGCTATTGGTTCTTCTACAATAGTATGATCTTTTAAAGGTAAATCAATCAAAGCTAGATAATATCTTCCAGCTTCTCTAGTTTCTAATTGTTTTGATAAATCTAAATGTGCTTCATTTGTTTTTGCAATGATTATTATTCCACTTGTTCCTTTGTCAAGTCTATGTACTATACCATGTCTTTCGTCACCACTTATTGTAGAAAGAGATATATTTTTGAGTTTTAGCCAATCGACCAAAGTTGCATCTTTTACACTTGGTGCATCATGTATTGTTAAATTTATTGGTTTATTTACTATTAAAATATCATTGTCTTCATATATGATATTTATCTCTTTATTTTTTAAAGAATTTTCTATAAATTCTTTATCTTTTATATTTGACAATTCATTTTGAGGAAAAAAAACTTCAATATTTTGATTTAGTTTTAGTTTTAATCCATTTTTAATAGTAGTTTTTCCATCAACTTTTACAAATTCTTTTTTAATTAGTTGTTCAATTTGATTTCTTGAAGCTTCTATTTTAGAGCTTAAGAATTTATCTAATCTTATCTCTTCTTCTACAATAAAATTTTTATACATTTTATGATACTCTTTTGTTATGCGATTACTTGATAAAAGAATTATTTCACATTTTGATTATTTAATATTACTATTTATTTCACCTTTAATAATACTATCTTATGTATTAATAGAAGATGTAAATGAAGCATTGGCTAATAAACAGATTTTTTATTTTAGCGTATCTTTGTTTATATTTTTTTTAGTTTTTATGTTACCTATAAGAAGAAACCTAAGATTAGTGCCTATTTTGTATTGGATAGGCATAATACTTTTATTAGCTGTTGAGTTCATAGGTGTTACAAAATTAGGTGCAAAAAGATGGATACATATACCAATAGTTGATACTACTATACAACCATCAGAAATTATAAAACCAATATATATTTTAATGCTTGGATACTTAATACATAATCGTCCACCTCCAATAAATGGATATGGTTTAAAAGATTTTGGATATTTTTCTATTTATATAATAATACCATTTGTACTTATAGCAAAAGAGCCTGATTTAGGTTCAGCTTTAGTTATGCTCTTTGTTGGTTATGGAATACTTTTTATTATTGGAGTAAATTGGAAAATCTGGGCAACTATAATTGTAGTATTAGCAGTTTTTTTACCATTATCTTATAACTATTTAATGAAAGATTATCAGAAAAAAAGAGTTCATGATTTTATAGTTGCTGAAAAACCAAGTTATCACGTACAACAAAGTATTATTGCTATTGGTTCAGGTGGACTTACTGGAAAAAATAGTGATGAAGCTACACAAACACAATTAAAATTCTTACCTATAGCAACGAGTGATTTTATTTTTGCATATTTAGTAGAAAGACATGGTTTTCTAGGAGCTTTAGGTTTAATATTTTTATATATATTAATAATATTTCATTTATTTACAATAAACTATTTCTTTAAAAAAGATTTTGTGGTCAAGGCCTTTGCTTCTGGACTTGCTCTACTAATATTTTTAAATATGAGTATAAATATTTTAATGGTTATAGGATTTGCACCTGTTGTAGGAATACCTTTACCTCTATTTTCTTATGGTGGAAGCTCATTTATTAATTTTATTGTTACTTTTGCTATTCTAGAAAATTTAATAGCATTTAGATATATGGATATGTATAATTATGAAAGAAAAATGTAGTAATTAATACATTCTATAAAATACTCTAAATCTAAGTTTTGTAGGTTCACTAGGTTTTGGATAATCTTTGTATGCAATCTCTATTAGTTCTAAAGTATATTCATCCAAAATAGTGTATCCTGAAGCACCAATTATTTTTAAATCACTTATATTACCATTTGGATGGAACATAAACTCAACAACATTTATCCCACCAATTTTAAGTTTTGCAGCTAATTTTGGATATCCCATACGATTTAAAACTCTTTGAGTTATAATTTGGAAATTATTAATATTTTTTTCTAAATATGCTTTTTGAACTTTTGTAAAGTTATCATACTCTTTCCCATATAGTTCTTGAAGTTCATTTAAAATATCTTTGTTTATTGGCTCTTTTTGACTTAAAAATTTTTCTAAAGTTTTTTCTTGAATTGTTGGTTTATTTGATATCACTTGCTCTTTTAAAACTTTATTTTGAAACTCTTTTGCTTTTTTTATATCTTTTGTTTTAGGTAAAGTTTGTTTTTCTATTTCTGTTTTTTTTGTAATTACTGGTGTTTCTACTTTTGGTGGAGGTGTTGGCTCAACTTTTTTTGTTTCTATTTTTGGTTCAGCTTTTTTTTCTTGAAGTTTTACTATCTTTACTTCTGTTTTTTCAATATGTTCTTTTTGAACATCTTTTTTTGGCTCATCATTTTTTTTATACTCTATAAATAGAAGTAGATGAAGTAAAATAGATATGATAAAAGATATTCCAATAATTCTCATAGGCGAATTATATTAAATTTTGTTGAAATTTAAGGTATATTATTAAAAGATATATAAACTTTATAAAGATATAATTTTGTTTTTCTTGAAAAGGTCGACTTGAAACTTATACAAATTATAAAAATCACATCTCCCATTATTTTTGGATATATTCCATTAGGTATGGCATTTGGTATATTTGCTGTAAATTCTGGTATCCCTTGGTATTTTGCTACTCTTATGAGTGCTTTAGTTTATGCAGGAAGTGCTGAATTTTTACTTATCGCATTTATATTATCTTTTGCTACTTTTTTAGAAGTTTTTGTAATGATTTTTTTGGTAAATTTTAGACACTTTTTCTATGGTGTTTCTATGTTAAATGATTTTAAAAATTTAAAAGGATTTATTAAAAAATACTCTATTTTTGGTTTGACTGATGAAACTTTTGCACTTTTTAAATTAATCGATATAAAGAATAATGATAAGCAAAAAGTATACTTCTTCATAACTCTTCTTAGTCAATTTTATTGGGTTTTTGGTGTATTTTTAGGTTCATACTTTGGACAATTTCTAAATTTTGATCAAACTGGGCTTAGTTTTATGTTAACAGCTTTATTTGTTGTATTAAGTATTGAACTTTATAAAAAGATAAAATCAAATTTAGTACTTTCTATATCTTGTATTATAGGTATTTTTGGATTATTTTTACCAAATAAATATATGCTTATTATTTGTCTAACTCTTTGTACTATTTTTATTATAACATTCAGAAAAAGGATAAAAATTTGAGTGATTTGAATATAGTTTTAGTTATTTTGACAGCAATGATTGCTACTATGCTAACAAGATTTTTACCATTCATAATTTTTAGAAAACAAGAAAAACCATCACAAATCTTACTACTTTTTGAAAAAGCTATGCCACTAGCAATAATGGTTATTCTAGTTTTTTATACTATAAAAAATATAGATTTTTTAAAAGCTCCTTTTGGAATTGCTGAAATAATAGGAATATCTCTGACTATTTTGCTTCATTTAAAATTTAAGAATGTTTTATTAAGTATAAGTGTATCAACTATTTTTTATATGTTTTTAGTACAAATTGTTATTCCAAAATTAATTTAAATATGAATAACCTTTGGCTTATATAATTTATAGTAAAATGAAATAAAATAATTTATAGGAATTAATATGTTTAAAAAATCTATCAAAGCTTATGAAAAAGCTTGTGAAGTAATACCTGGGGGTGTTGATTCTCCTGTTAGAGCATTTAAAAGTGTAGGAGGTACACCACCATTTATTAAAAAAGGGAAAGGTGCTTATATTTATGATATTGATGGGAATAAATATTTAGATTTTGTACAAAGTTGGGGACCTCTTATTTTTGGACATTGTGATAAAGATATTGAAAAAGTTGTAATTGATACTGTTAAAAATGGTTTGTCTTTTGGTGCACCAACTTTACTTGAAACAAAACTTGCAAAAGAGATTGTTGATATGTATGATAATATAGATAAAGTTAGGTTCGTAAGTTCAGGAACAGAAGCTACTATGAGTGCAATTAGATTGGCAAGAGGTGTTACAAATAAAAATGATATTGTAAAATTTGAAGGTTGTTATCATGGACATTCAGATTCATTACTTGTACAAGCAGGTTCAGGAATGGCAACATTTGGAAGTCCAAGTAGTCCAGGTGTTCCAGAAGATTTGACAAAGCATACACTTTTATGTGAATACAATAATATTGAACAATTGAAAAAATGTTTTGAAGAAAGTTCTGATATCGCTTGTATCATAATAGAGCCAATAGCTGGAAATATGGGATTGATTCCTGCAGATGAAGAGTTTTTAACTACTTGTAGAGAACTTTGTGATAAACATGGAGCTTTACTTATTTTTGATGAAGTTATGAGTGGATTTAGAGCAAGTTTAAAAGGTGCAAGTGGTATTTTAAAAGTAAAAGCTGATATTTTAACTTTTGGAAAAGTAATAGGTGCTGGAATGCCTGTTGGTGGATTTGCTTCTTCAAAAGAGATTATGAGTTATTTATCTCCTGAAGGAAAAATATATCAAGCTGGAACTTTAAGTGGAAACCCTGTAGCAATGGCAGCTGGTTTAGTAAGTTTATTAAAATTAAAAGCAAATCCAAAAATTTATAATGATTTATCTAAAAAAGCGTTAAGACTTGTAAATGGACTAAAAAAAGTTGCAAGTGAATGTAATATTCCACTTCAAGTAAATACAAGAGGAAGTATGTTTGGATTTTTCTTTTGTGATAATGAACCAAAAAACTTTAAAGATGTAGGAAGTTGTGATTTTGAAAGATTTGCAAAATTTCATAGAGAGATGTTAAAAAGAGGTTTTTACTTTGCTTGTTCTCAATATGAAGCTGGCTTTATTTGTACAAAAATTACAAATAAAGAGATAGATAATTGTATAAAAAATGCAAAAGAAGTTATGAAAAACTTATAAGGTAAAAAATGGAAAAAGAAGAAAATAAAAATATAGAAAATAAACCAAAACATAGAGATAAGATAGAAGCTTTAGATAGTTTATCTGTTGGAATTTCTATGGTTGCAGCTATTGTTATTGGTGTTTTGCTTGGTTTAGGATTAAAACATTTGACAGGATATACTTGGACACTTTGGTTAGGAATTATTTGGGGAATAGCAGCAGCAATTTTAAATGTGTATAGAGCATATAAAAGAGCTCAAAAGGTTTATGAAGGTTTAGAAAATGACCCAAGATATGCTCATAGAGCAAAATATGGTGATAAATCTTTTGATGATGAAGATAAATAGTCAAATTTTAAATTTTACAAAGGTTTTTATATTCTTAAACCTTTGTCTTAGTCTATATGCAATATTTTTTCAAAATACATTATGGCTTTTAAATATTCAAGTTGCATTCTTTTCATCATTATTTATAACTATTGCTTCATTTTCTTCATATAAAAGAAATATTCAAAATAGATTATCAAATATAGATAGTTCAACTATCTTAAGTGAAGATAGAGATAAAATAGATGAGATAGATGATCCTTATGATTTGTATAGTGAATATAAAGAAGTACCAGAAGATGAATTAACATCACAAAAAATAAAAGAGATAATAGATGAAGAGAAGAGCAGGGTAAAACAAAACTCTTTTAAAAATACATTTTTTAGTGCAGGTGGATTTTTATCTATTTATAGAATTTTAGGTTATATTTTTTTGATTTTTGGATTTTTTGCTTTAAATAATAATCATATTTTTATTCCATTAGCTTTTATCATTGGTTTAGGGATTGTACCTATAGGAGTATTATTTACCAAATTTATTAACAAAGTTGAAATATAAGTAAAAAATATAAATTTAATTATTTTAGAAAAAATATCACACTTCATCACACTTTTTAACTATAATGTTAGAATTTTATAAAAATGAGAAGAAAATGTTTTTTAAAATAGTATTTATATTTTTATTACTTCCTATAATTTTATTTTCTCAAGAACTAGAAAATATATTAGATGATTTAAATAAATATAGTGATAAATCTAACTTAAATATTGATTATAAACCAACAGCAATGACAGTTTTATATGCTAATGATCTACAAACATTAGGAATAAATACTTTGTCTGAAGCTTTAAATTTTGTTGCTGGAATTCAAGCTTTTAAAACAACTTCTGTTAACTCTATTGTATCTGTAAGAGGATATACTCAACCTTTAAATAGTTTTCAAGAGAAAATAAAATATAGAATAAATGGAGTTAGTGTATCTTCAAACTATTTTGAAAATTTTCCAATTAGTCTAATTGATAGAATAGAAATATCAAAAGGAAATGCTTCAACTATTTATGATCAAGGTGGTTTTGTAGCTGTTATTGATATTATCACAAAAAATAAAAGTAATATTGCTTTTGGAACAGGAAGCTTTGATAATAAGAATTTCTCTTTACTTTTAAATGAAAAATTAAATGATAATTGGAAACTAAAATTATCTACAAGTTACTTGAAACACAATAAAAAGGTAGATGCCCCTAGTGCTATTTTGACTAATTCTATAGATTTTGGAACAAATTTTGATAGAAAACAAGAATCTTTAGAAGGAATTGAAGATATTTTAATTGGTGCTTCTTTAGAAAATAAAAACTTTAAAATATCTTCAAATTATATAAAAAATAATAGACAAAACAATTATGGTACTACGGGATTATTAGATTGGAGTGATGATGGTTACTCAAAATATGAGATGTTTTCAAATGAAATAACTTATGATACTTTCTTAAATACAAACAATATTTTGGAAATGAAGATAGGAAGTGTACAAAGTAATTATAAAATGAATACTTACATGTATAAATTTGAACCAAATAATGTTGGAATCTATGACCCACATTTTAAAGTTGATTATACTCAAAGAGAGAGTTATATATCACTTTTAGTAAAAAATACTAGCTTTACAAATAATAAAATCGAATATGGAGTTTATGGTTCTTTAATCCAAATTCCAAAAAATAAATACTATACAAATGTAGATTATCTAACAGGTTTAGGACAATACATTCCAAAATATGATGCCTATTTCCCGATACAAAAGGAGTTAAAAGAGTTTTCAGGAAAGCAAGGATTTATAAGTGATGAGAGTTCAAAAACTAATATGTCATATTTTTTAGCAGATACTTATAGTGTAAATGAGAATTTAACTCTTTTAGCAAATCTTGGAATTGATGACTATCAAGATTATAAAAAGCTTTTAAATTTTAGATTAGGTTCTGTTTACTCTATTGATGATATAAATATATATAAATTCTCTATCTCTCAAGCGAATAGAAATCCATCTTTAATAGAAGACTATTTTGTAGGGCATATAATAAACTCTCAAGACCAAGCTTTAGAAGCGGAAAAACTACAAAGTGTTGAATTGATGTATATTTATCAACAAAATGATGAGAAATTAAAGTTAAATTTATACTATCAAAAGTATATAAATTCTATTGATGGTTATAGGTATAAAGATTCTTTACAATACTACAATAAAAAGCAAGATGAATATAACTATGGAGCAGAGTTAGAGTATAGTAAAAATTTTGAGAATCGTTCAAAAGTAATTTTAAATGCTAGTTTTAATAGTTTTGCTTATAAAAATAGTTATGAGAACTTAAAAATAGATACACCAATAGTTTCAAAAATAACTACAATTTTAGGATATATTTATCCAATAAATTCTAAATTTACTATTAGCCCATTGATTAGATATTATGGTTCTAAAAATCTTTTAAATGGTAATAAAATAGGTGATGTTGCTTTACTTGATTTAACTCTTACTCATAATATTTCAAAAGATGCAAAACTATATTTTGGAGCAAAAAATATCTTAGATAAAGAGTATTTTTACTATGGATACAATACAAAAGATGAGAAAATGCTAAGAGAGGGTACAACTTGGTTTGTAAGTTTTAGCTATGATTTTTAATAAACTTTTACTTATTTTATATCTGTCAATATTTACTTTTGCAAATGGAGTTTACAATATAAATCTTTTAGATTTTCAAGCAAAAGTATTTCCAAAAATAATAATTGCTGATAATAATTTAGAGAATAAACTTATAAATAATAAAATACTTTTAACTATTTTATATGATGATATAGATTTAAACTCTGCACAAATTTTAAAAGAAATGTTAGAAAAAAATTATATAACTTTAAAAGATTTTACTTTTGAAGTAAATCTTATAAGATATAATGATTTTATAAGTAGTAATATTTCAACAGCTTACTTTTTTTTGCTTGGTAAAAAAGATAAAATTGTTCAGATAACAGAACTTTTATCTAAAAATGGTAGATTGAGTTTTGCTTATGATGATAGTTATTTAGACTTTGGAGTCATTTTTGGCTTAAAGATTAGTTCAAAAGTAAATATATTTTTAAAGCTTCAGAATTTAAAAGATAGCGGAATTGAACTACAAAATTCTATTTTTAATGTAGTGATATTAAAATGAAAAATTTAAATATTATCACACAAATCATTATTATAAATACTGTGGTTATGAGCTTTTTTATAGCTGTGTTTATTTATAAAAATTATACAATAGTTTCTAATCAGTTAATTTTACTTGAGAATGAAAAAATAGATTCAATAGTAAAAACTATATCACCAATAATCTCTATAAATCTTACTTTAGGTTTGGAAGAAAATATAAAAGAGCTAATTAGTGAAAGTATGCAAGCACATAGTGAAATAATTGGGATTGATATTTTAGACCTTGATAATAAAGTAATTTACGAAAATATAAAAAAAAATATTAAAAAATCAAGAATATACCATGTGCTTTTGGAAGATACTATTTTAAAAGAGAAAATTGGAGAGTTAAAGGTTTATTATACATTTTCATCTATTTACTCAAAACTTTTAAATGAATTTAATAAATTTATAGTATTTATAGCTATATTTTTTATAGTATCTTTATTTATCTCATCATTTCTTATTAAATATAATCTAAAATCTCTAATGCAACTAAAAGATAAAATGCTCAATTATAGTTTAAATGATAAAATAAGCTTTGAAGAAGAGTGTTTTAAAAATGAAATTTCTGTTATAAATAATAGTGCATATAAAATGATAAAAAAGATAGAGGAAGAGGTTGAAAAAAGAATTATTTATGAAAAAAATATCATGCAAAAAAATCGTTTTGCTTCTATGGGAGAGATGATTGATAATATTGCTCATCAATGGAGACAACCTTTGATGAAAATAAATGCAATATTATTAAATACAGATAGAAATATAGAACTTAAAAATTATGATGAGGAGTATCTACAACAAAGATTAGAAGATATATCAAATACTATATATTTTATGTCAAGTACAATAGACACATTTAGAGATTTTTTAAATCCAAATAAAGATAAACAAAATTTTAAAATTGATCAAGCAATAGAAAAAAGTATAAAAGTTTTAAGTCCTTCATTAAAAAATATAAAAGTAAATCTAAATAAACAAGATAGTGTTATATGTGCTTATGAGAGTGAATTTATGCAAGTTATTTTTTCTATTTTATCAAATTCCATAGATATATTTGAACAAAGAGATATAAAAGAAAAAGAGATAAATATAAATATTTATGAAGATGAAATAAATATTTATATAGAAATACAAGATAATGCAGGTGGGATAAAAAGTGAGAATTTAGATAAAATTTTTGATCCTTATTTCACAACAAAACATAAAACTGGTGGAACTGGAATGGGACTTTATATTGCAAAAATTATTATGTTAAATAGTTTTGGTGATATAAAAGTTGAAAATAGTTCTATTGGGGCAAAATTTATTTTAAATATTTCACAAAAAATAGGAGATAAAAATGGGCAATAAAGATAGTTTAAAGCATTTTACTCTACTTTATGCAGAGGATGATAAAGCTATTCAAAAAGAGATGTTGGAATACTTTTCTAGCTATTTTAAAGAGGTTTTTACTGCAGATGATGGGAATGAGGCTTTAGAACTTTATAAACAACATAAACCAGATGTTCTCATACTTGATATTTATATGCCACATTTAACAGGAATTGAACTAACAAAGATTTTGAGAGAAAATGACTATAAGACAAAGATAGTGTTAATAACTGCGCATTCAAATGATAGTTTACTTTTAGAATCAATCAATATAGATGTAAATTACTATTTAATAAAACCTGCAACTTTAAAAAAAGTTAAAGATATGTTGAATAAAATTTCTATTGATTTATTAAGAAGTTCAGAAAAAATCATAAGATTTGATGAATATATATATTTTAATCTATCTAGTAAAAAACTATTTAATAAAGATATTGAAATAAAACTTAGTAAAAAAGAGCTCTCTTTGCTAGAACTTTTTATAATAAATAGAAATAAAGATATAACTATTGAAGATATTATGTCTCATTGCTGGAGTGATATTTTTATTGAAATATCACTTGATAGTGTCAAATCTCTGGTTAGTAATCTACGAAAAAAACTTCCTAAAAATACTCTTGTAAATGTTTATGGTGTTGGTTACATTTTAAAAAATAGTTAAAGTCTTTAATTTAACTATTCTTTATTAAAAACTTCACACTTCATCACACTCTTTTCTTATAATTCAATTCTAGGAAACAATTTATAGGATATTACATGTTAAATAATTATATAAATCATAACTATCAAAACATTGAAATTGCAAATAAGGGGATTTGCAATTTTATTATATGTGAAATAGAAGAAGAGTTTGAAATAGAAGAAGAGTTTGAAATAGAAGAAGAGTTTGAAATAGAAGAAGAGTTTGAAATAGAAGAAGAGTTTGAAATAGAAGAAGAGTTTGAAATAGAAGAAGAGTTTGAAATAGATGATGAAGATAGTTGGATTAAGATCTAATTATATATTTAGGAGTTGTTTTGGAAGAAATTATTGTTTCAAAAGATGAGCTAATAGAACTATTTGAAATAGAAAAAATTAAAGATACTGGTAAAGGTTGGTATATGGATAGTAATTTTGTAAATATTATTGCCTTACATGAGATTGAGCCAAAGTTTCTCCAAAATATTACAAATGCTAAATTTTATAAAATAGTAAAAAAGTGAAGTATTTTATGTTATTTTTTAACTCTATTTAAAATTCTCAAAATTTCTTTATTTCTACTATCTCCATTTTATAGCTACTTTAATCAAATCTAACTATAAATTTCAAAATTTATTTTAAAAAAGCAAAAAACATCACACTTCATCACACTCTTTATCTATAATTAAGAAATGTAAATTTAAAAATAAAGGAGATAAAGATGTATCAAAATCATGAATATAAAAACCGATTTAGAATACTAAAAGGTGGATTGATTTCCCTTGTTGTTGCTTCAAATCTATACTCAGCTCCAAGTGGTGGAACAGTAGTAAGCGGAAATGCAACAATAAACCAAAATGGAAATACTACAAATATAAACCAAAGTAGCCAAAAAGCCTCTATAAATTGGCAAGATTTTAGTATCTCTAAAAATGAAACAGTAAACTTTAATCAACCAAATACAAACTCAATAACTCTAAACAGAGTAATAGGAAATGAAAAATCTATTATAGATGGAGCATTAAACGCAAATGGACAAGTTTGGATTTTAAACTCAAATGGTACACTCTTTGGTAAAAATGCAAAAGTAAATACTTCTGGACTTCTTGTAACAACTAAAGAGCTATCAGATGATGACTTTCAAAAAGGTAACTACTCTTTTAAAGGTAACTCAAAAGAGAGTATTGAAAATCAAGGTGATATAAACCTAAATGATAAAGCCTATACAGTGTTTGTTGCAAATAGTGTAATAAACAATGGTGAGATAAAAGTGCATAAAGGAACTGTTCATCTAACAGGAGCAGATGAGTTCTCTTTAACTTTAAATGAAAACCAAAATATCTCACTAAAAGTAACAAAAGGTGCTTTAAACTCTCTTGTTGAAAACAATAACCTAATAGTTGCAAATGGTGGAAATGTATATCTTACAACAAATGCAAAAAATGAACTTCTAAAAGGTGTAGTAAATAATACAGGAATTATAGAAGCTGCTTCTTTAGATGACCTACAAAGTGAAGTAATACTTTTTGCTCACGGTGGAACAGCAAATATAGATGGGGAAATAAAAGCTAAAAACTCATTTGTGGAAACAAGTGGAGAAAACATATCTGTAAAAGATAGTTTTAAAATCACTGCAAATAAATGGCTACTTGACCCAGTTGATATGACAATTGAAGCAAATGGTGGAAGTGATTTTAATAGTGGAAGTGTAAGTGCAACTGCTATACAAAATGCTTTAGCTGGAACAAATTTAGAACTACAAGCAGATAATAATATAACTGTAAATCAAAATATCACTTGGAGTACAGATAAACAACTAAAATTAACAGCCAATAGTATAGATGTAAATGCAACAATAAATAATACAAACTCTACAAACGGTGGAGTATATTTTAATGCATCTAATACAACATATAAAGTAGTATTTGGTACAAATGGAAAAGTAATTGTAAATAATATAAATCAAATGCAATGGATAGAAACAGCACTAAATGGAAAATATGAACTAGGAAGTAATATAGATGCAGGTGCTACAAAAACAGATACAGCAAAATGGGGAACAACTGGATTTAATCCAATAGGGAATGATACAAATATTTTTACAGGAACATTTGATGGCAAAGGTTTTACTATCTCTAATTTATATATAAATAGACCAACTCAAGATTATGTTGGACTATTTGGAATTACAAATAATCCAACTATAAAAAATATTGGATTAGAAAATCTAAGTATTGTTGGAAAAGATTCTGTAGGTGGATTGGTTGGAAATCATCTTTATGGAACAATTTCAAACTCATATGCAAGTGGAACTGTAAGTGGTGGTTCTAAAGTAGGTGGATTGCTTGGAGAAAATTCTAATGGAACAATTGAAAATTCATATGCAAGTGGAACTGTAAGTGGTGGTTCTAAAGTAGGTGGATTGCTTGGATATAATACCTTTGGAACAATTTTAAACTCATATGCAAGTGGAACTGTAAGTGGTGGTTCTAAAGTAGGTGGATTGCTTGGAGTTACTTTTCGTGGAACAATTTTAAACTCATATGCAAGTGGAACTGTAAGTGTTGGTTCTAAAGTAGGTGGATTGCTTGGATATAATACCTATGGAACAATTGAAAACTCATATTATGATAATGCAACAAATACAGCCTCTATGAATGATAGTTCTTACGGAAAAACAAAAATAGAAATTGCAACTGCTTTAAAAAATGTAAGTAGTGAATGGGAAACTGATTTATCAAAAGGTAGAGGATATGGTACAAGTGGAACTACAGATTTACCATTTTTAAAAAATGTTACAAAACTTTCAAACACTTTGTTTGAAGATGGTCATGGAACAATCACAAATCCATATACAATTACAAACTGGACACAGTTGCAAAATATTAATAACTCAAAGATTTTAACTAGTGGCTACTATTTTAATCTTTTAAATAATATTGATAGTTCAACAGCTGGATATATGGGAAATAGTGGAGAAGGTTGGATTCCTATAGGAGATGTTAACTCTCAATTTAGAGGAACATTTGATGGACAGGGAAATACTATTTCAAATCTATATATAAATAGACTTAATAGTATAGGATTGTTTGGAGAGTCAGGTAGTGTTTCAACTATAAGAAATATTGGATTAAAAGATGTAAATATTAGAGGACAAATGTTTGTAGGAGCTTTGGTTGGAACTAATGATGGAACAATAACAAACTCTTATGCAAGTGGAGCTGTTAATGGAGTTTTTAGTCATGTAGGTGGATTGGTTGGAGAAAATTATGGAACAATTTCAAACTCGTATGCTAGTGTAAGTGTAGGTGGTACTTCTTCTTTAGGTGGATTGGTTGGATTTAATTATCAAACAATCACAAACTCTTTTTATGATAAAACAAAGTTTAATGGAAATGGTGTAGGAGATGATTTGTACTTCACTGGAGTTAAAGGACTTACAACAGAAGAGATGAAACACGGAACTGTATATAAAACTGCTGGTTGGGATATAGTTGCAGATAGCACTTTGGTAGAAGGAACTCCAGTTATAAAATTTGATAGTGCAAATAATAAATATGTTTGGGCTATTGCTCCAAAAACTTTTACTGCAAATTTATCAAATCAATCAACTACTTACAATGGTTTACTTCAAAATTTAAGTTCTATCTACACTTCACAATCTATCTTTGGTACAGCTGGAGTAAATTTCAAATTTGTAGATGTTGATAATAATGATATAACAGCATATAAAAATGCAGGAACATATTCTAATATAGGTGTTGTATCACTTGATGAGTTCATAGTTGCAGGAGTTGGTACAAAAGGAACTTTGACTATAAATAAAGCCAACCTAGATATTATCGCAAACTCAAATAGTTTGGTTTATAACGGACAAACACAAAGTGTAAATGGATATACATTTGGAACAAATGGACTTTTAGGAAGTGATACAAAAGCTGATTTAGTTGGATTAACTGGAATAACTACAACAAGCTCTAGTAAAAATGTAGGAAATTATGCTACAAATATTGGTGGAACATCTAATAACTATAATATAAACTTTACTCAAGGAAACTTAAGTATCACAAAAGCAAATGCAATAGTAAATGCAAACTCAAATAGTGTAGTTTATAATGGATTAACACAAAATGTAAATGGATTTACTGTAAGTGGACTTGTTGGTGGAGAAACAAAAGATGTTTTAACAGGATTAACAGGTTTAACAACAAGTGGAAAGAATGCAGGAGAGTATAATACAAATCTTGCTGGAGATGATATAAACTATAACCTAACTTTTAATCAAGGTAAATTAACTATTACAAAAGCAAATGCAATAGTAAATGCAAACTCAAATAGTGTAGTTTATAATGGATTAACACAAAATGTAAATGGATTTACTGTAAGTGGACTTGTTGGTGGAGAAACAAAAGATGTTTTAACAGGATTAACAGGTTTAACAACAAGTGGAAAGAATGCAGGAGAGTATAATACAAATCTTGCTGGAGATGATATAAACTATAACCTAACTTTTAATCAAGGTAAATTAACTATTACAAAAGCAAATGCAATAGTAAATGCAAACTCAAATAGTGTAGTTTATAATGGATTAACACAAAATGTAAATGGATTTACTGTAAGTGGACTTGTTGGTGGAGAAACAAAAGATGTTTTAACAGGATTAACAGGTTTAACAACAAGTGGAAAGAATGCAGGAGAGTATAATACAAATCTTGCTGGAGATGATATAAACTATAACCTAACTTTTAATCAAGGTAAATTAACTATTACAAAAGCAAATGCAATAGTAAATGCAAACTCAAATAGTGTAGTTTATAATGGATTAACACAAAATGTAAATGGATTTACTGTAAGTGGACTTGTAAATAATGAAACAAAAGATGTTTTAACAGGATTAACAGATTTAATAACAAGTGGAAAGAATGCAGGAGAGTATAATACAAATCTTGCTGGAGATGATATAAACTATAATCTTACTTTTAATCAAGGTAAATTAACTATTGCAAAAGCCAACCTTGATATTGTTGCAAACTCAAATAGTTTGGTTTATAACGGTAAAACTCAAAGTGTAAATGGATATATATTTGGAGAAAATAAGCTTTTAGGAAGTGATACAGTAGCAGATTTAAATCTAAGTGGAATAACTACAATAAGCTCTAGTAAAAATGTTGGAACTACTAAAACAAATATTAGTGGAATATCTGATAATTATAATATTAATGTAGCACAAGGAACATTGAATATTATAAAAAAAGGTATTTCTGTAACTGCTGATAATAAAAATAAAAAACAAGGTGAAAATAATCCAAACTTAACTTATGTAGCAAATGGATTAATAGAAAATGATACTTTAAATGGAACTTTAAGTACAAATGCTACACAAAATAGTGAAGTAGGGAGCTATGATATAGAAAAAGGTAGTTTGGATAACCCAAATTATGAGATAGATTTTAAAAAGGGTAAATTAATAGTTGAGGCTAAAACTGAACTTCCAAAACCTGAAACTCCAAGAGGAGTTCAAGAAGTAGTAGATAGTATTTCTCATCAGATTGCACAAACATTACAAGTAGAGTCTCAAATAGATAATCAAATATTAAATATAAATCAGAATACTCAAACTGTAAGCTTTAATAAAAGATATGGTGTAGAGATTATAAATGGTGGGATAAATGCTCCAACAAAAGAAGAAGAAGCTAGAAACTTCCAAAATATGATAAATAAGTAGGAAAAAAGATGATAAAACTAAATCAAATAATAACTCTTTCAGTGTTAAGCTCTAGCTTACTTTTAGGAGCAAGTCCAATACCAAATAGCTCAAGTATAGAAAGAGAGATACAAGCCCCAAAAGATATTCCAATAAAGCAAAAAGATATTGTAAAAATAGAGGGTGTACAACAAGATAGCTTAAAAGATATTGCAGATAGTAAAACTATTTTAATTAAAGGTTTTAAAATAGAGGGTAATACAATAATCTCTACAAATGAGATTTTAAACTCTATTAAAGAGTTTGAAAACAGAGATTTGACTTTTACTCAAATTCAAACTTTGTCTTCTATTATCTCTAAACTATATCAAGATAAAGGTTACTTTGTTGCAAGAGCATATCTACCTGCTCAAAATATTGAACAAAATAAAAATATTTTAAATATATCTATTTTAGAGGGAAATTACGGTGAGTTTAAAGTAATTAATAACTCTTTAGTTAGAAATAGTGTGGTTCAGGATATATTTGATAATACAAAGTTTAGCTCTGTTATTGATACAAAAGTAATAGAAAGAGCATTACTTTTAATAAATGATAGAGCAGGAGTTAAAGTATCTAAAGCAGAAATTAGCCCAGGAGCTGATGTAGGAACAAGTAACTTTAATATTGAAACTACTGCAACTCCAAGAGTAGATGGTTATGTAGTAGCTGATAACTATGGAAGTAGATATACAGGTTTGTATAGAACTCAATCTTTAGTAAATATAAATAGTATTGCAACTTTGGGAGATAAACTGTCAGTTTCAGGACTTGTTTCAAATGGTGCTGATTTGAAAAATGGAAGATTTGCTTATGAACTACCTTTAAATTCTTATGGTTTAAAAGCAGATGTTGCATATACTAGAACAAACTATAATTTAGTTAAAGAGTATAAAGATTTAGATGCAAAAGGTAATGCAAATATATATGAGGCAGGATTAAGCTATCCATTACAAAGAAGTACAAATCAATCATTTTGGTTAAAAGGAAAGTATTATCATAAAGAGTTTAAAGATTATATTCTTGATACAAAATATGAAGATAAAACTATAAACTCTTTTGTAGCTTCTTTGGATTTTGAGAAATATTATACTATTGGAGAGTTTCCATCAAGAGTATTTGCAAATCTAAATTTTACAACAGGAAATTTGAGCTCAAAATATAATAATCTAAATAGTGGAAACTATAATAAAGTAGATACTTATATCTCAAATGAGATAGCTTTTTCTGAAATATTTTCACTAAATACAAATCTAATAGCTCAAAGAGTACTAGGAAACAAAAAACTAGATGGAAGTGAAGATTTAAGTTTGGGTGGAGCTTATGGAGTAAAAGTCTATCCTTCTAATGAACAAAGTGCTGAAAATGGATATATGATAAATGTAGAGCTATTTTCAAAACTTCCTAGTATATCTTTTTATAATCATAAAATAGGAACATTTTATGATATTGGAAATGTATATCAAGAGAAAAATCAAGATGTTACATTTCAAAGAAGAACACTTCAAGATGTAGGGTTTGGATACTATGCAAACTATAAAGATTTTTTCGCAAAAGTACAAGTGGCATGGACCTTGAACTCTGACCCAATTTCAAGTGAAAAAACTTCTCATCAAAATAGTAAGATATTGTTTCAAACGGGATTGGTTTTTTAGAACGATTATGTAGAGATTAACTCTCTACATAATTTTTAAGATTTTTACCAACTTTTGGGTGTTTTAGTTTTTTAATAGCACTTGATTCAATTTGTCTAACTCTTTCTCTTGTTACTGAAAGTTCTTTTCCTATTTCTTCAAGAGTTCTATCACTAGCATCTTCCATCAGACCAAATCTCATTCTTATAACTGCTTGTTCTCTTTCATTTAATTGTCCAAGAATTTGGTCAATTTGACCTTGTAAATCTTCTTTCATGATATTATCAATAGGTGTTGGAGCTTTTTCATCTGGTACAAAATCTCCAAATTTACCATCATCATCACTTCCTATAGGTGCTTCAAGTGAAACTGGCTCTTTTGTGATTTTTATTACTTGTTTTACTTTATCAACAGGTAATCCAACTTCTTTTGCAATCTCTTCAACATCTGGCTCTTTACCATTTTCTTGCACACCTTTTCTAATGATTTTATTTATTCTATTAATAGTTTCAATCATATGAATTGGTATTCTAATAGTTCGTGCTTGATCTGCTATTGCTCGGCTAATTGCTTGTCTTATCCACCAAGTTGCATAAGTTGAGAATTTATAACCTTTTTTATACTCAAATTTATCAACTGCTTTCATAAGTCCAATATTTCCTTCTTGAATTAAATCTAAGAAGGCTAAACCTCTATTTGTATATCTTTTGGCAATAGATACAACTAGTCTTAAGTTTGACTGAGCCATTCTAGTTTTAGATGTATCTGTTATCCTTTTACCTCTTTTTATTTGTTCTAAAACAGCTTTTAATTCTTCAGGAGTTAAATCAAATCCATCTTTAGAAGCTTCAGCAGTTTGGAATAATTTTTTTATCTCCATATATGTTGAAACCATTGTAGCTTCAGGTACCATTGCTGTAATTTGTGCTTTTGAAAGATTTACAATATTTTCTAATATTTTTTGGTGATTTTTTTGTAAATTTTCATTAAATAAAGGTAATCTATACTCTAATCTTTTTAGTTCGCTATCAAAACCTGATTCTGATTTTAATGATGTTTCCATAGCTTTTACAATTTCAGTTATTAATTTTGAAGTTGGTCCTAAATCTAGTAAGGCTTCTTTTAATAATTTCTTTTTAAAAGAAGTTGCAAGATTAAAAGTCATCATATCAACTTCATCATCAGATTTTGCTGTTTCTTTTGCTTGAAATTTTAACCATTCTTTTTTTGCTTTTTCAAGATTTTTAAAAGCTTCGATAATAGTTTGTGCTCTTTTATCTAATTTTTTTTGTTTTGTACCAGAGCTTTTTTTATCATCACCATCCTCAGAATATTCATCATCTTCATAATCTTCGTCTAATTCTTCCTCTTCTTCTTCCTCTTCATTTTCATCATCAAAGTTTTTAAATAACTCTTTTACTTTTCTCTCTCTATTTACCAAAGGTTCTTTATATTCTAAGATAAAATCTATAAGATATGGAACGTAACAAATAGCATCAAGGATAATATCCTCACCCATTTCAATTTTTTTAGATATTTCTATCTCTTCATCTTTAGTTAAAAGTGGGATTTGTCCCATTTCTCTTAAATACATTCTTACAGGAGAATCTGATCTTGACCATTCTAAAAGTTCTTTATTTTTTAATAAATCAAATTCATCATCGTCATTTTCAATTAGCTTTTCTCTTTGTTCTCTTCGTTTCTTTGCTTCTTCATCATTTAAAAGTTTAGCTTGTTCTTGTGAACTAATAACTGTTACATTATATAATTGCACTAAAGCTAAAATTTTCTTTATTGTAGCACCTGTCGGAGCCTTTGGAAAAATCTTAATAATTTTTTCATATGTCAATACAGAGTCTTTATACTCTTTTATCAGTTGCTCAATAGTTTTATTTATATCTTTTGTACTCATAGTTTTAGAAAATCCTTCTTTCTTTATGAAATAATCAAACATTATACCCAAATAATTTGAATATCGCATTAAGAATGGCTTATTTAAACAAAGTTTACTAAAATATTGGATAAAATTTTTAATTCAATGAAAATAGTGTTTAATAATATAAGGACAGAATATGAGTAAAATTACAGGTAAAGTTTGGAATTTTGGAGCAAATATTGATACAGACGTTATAATCGCTGCACGATATTTGAATAGTTCAGATCCAGAACATTTAGCAAAATATGTTATGGAAGATGCAGATCCAGATTTTCCAAAAAAATTAAAAAAAGGTGATATTATTGTAGCAGGAGAAAATTTTGGCTGTGGTTCTAGTAGAGAACATGCTCCAATAGCTTTAAAAGCTGCTGGGATAGCTGCTGTTGTTGCTCCATCTTTTGCAAGAATTTTTTATAGAAATGCATTTAATATGGGATTACCTATTTTTGAATTACCTGAATCTTTAGAAATTAAAGAAGGTGAAGAGATCAGTATAGATTTAGATAATGGTGAAATTACAAATAATACTACAAATAAAACTTATAAATTTATTCCAATTCCTCCATTTATGCAAGAATTAATAGCAAGTGGTGGATTGATAAATTATGCAATAGATGAAATTAAAAAGGCAAACTAATGAAAAATTATAATATTTCTATAATAAAAGGTGATGGAATAGGTCCAGAAATAGTTGATGAAGCTATTAAAGTTTTAGATGCTGCTTCAAAAAAATGTGGATTTTCTTTAAGTTATAAAGAGTATTTAATGGGTGGAATAGCTATTGATACGACAGGTGTTCCTCTTCCTGATGAAACAGTTAATGGAGTTTTAAATTCTGATGCTTGTCTTTTTGGTGCTATTGGAGGAGAAAAATGGGATACTCTTCCAAGAGAACTTAGACCAGAAACTGGACTTTTAAATTTTAGAGAAAAAATGGGAGTTTACGCAAATTTAAGACCAGCGATAGTTTATGATGAACTTGTAAATGCTTCAACTTTAAAACCAGAAGTTATCAAAGGTTGTGATATTATGGTTGTTCGTGAGCTTATTGGTGGAATTTATTTTGGAAAACCTAGAGAAAATGATGGATTTAAAGCATTTAATACAATGGTTTATACAAAACCAGAAATTGAAAGAATTGCAAAAACAGCATTCGAATTAGCTATGAAAAGAGATAAGAGAGTTTGTTCTGTTGATAAAGCAAATGTATTAGAAGTTTCTCAACTTTGGAGAGATACTGTAAATGAAGTTGCTAAAAATTATCCTGAAGTTGAGATTTCTCATATGTATGTAGATAATGCTGCTATGCAGTTAGTAAGAAATCCAAAACAATTTGATGTTATAGTAACTGGAAATATTTTTGGAGATATTTTAAGTGATACAGCTTCTATGGTTGTTGGTTCTATTGGTCTTTTACCATCTGCTTCAACTGGAGATAAAACAGCTATATATGAACCAATTCATGGTTCAGCACCTGATATTGCTGGATTAGGTATTGCAAATCCATTAGCTACAATTTTAAGTGCTTCAATGATGTTAAGATATTCACTAAATGAAGATAAAGCAGCAGATTTAATAGAAGATACAATAAAAACTGTATTAAAAGATGGATATAGAACTAAAGATTTAGCTGCTTTTGATGCAAAAGAAGTATTAAATTGCTCATCAATGGGTGATAAGATAGTAGAGTATATAAATAGATAATTTTTAGGAAAATATATGAGTGATAAAAAGTATAGATTAGTTACTAGAAGTGATATGGATGGTCTTGTTTGTGGAACACTACTAAAATATCTTGATATTATAGATGAAATAACTTTTGTTCATCCAAAAGATATGCAAGATGGTTTAATAGAAATTACACAAAATGATATAACTACAAATCTTCCATATGTTGAAGGTGTATATTTGGCTTTTGATCACCATTTTTCAGAAACATTAAGAAATGAAAAACGAGATAATCATATTATAAATCCAGATGCTGCAAGTGCTGCTCAAGTTGTTTATGACTATTATAATGGAGATGAAGTATTTCCAGGATATTTTACATCTATGATGTTAGGAGCAAATAAAGCAGATAGTGCAGATTTTACTTATGAAGATATAGTTGAGCCTAGAGCTTGGGCATTACTAAGTTTTTTAATGGATTCAAGAACTGGGCTTGGAAGATTTAAAAATTTTCGAATATCAAATTATCAACTTATGATGGATTTGATTGATTATTGTGCAAGACATAATATTGATGAAATTTTAGAATTACCAGATGTAAAAGAGAGAGTTGATTTATATTTTCAGTATGAAGAACAATTTAAAGAACAACTTAGAAAGTGTACAAAAGTTATTGGGAATCTTATTATAATAGATTATAGATATGAAGATATTATATATCCTGGAAATAGATTTATGGCATATACTCTTTTTCCAGAGCAAAATATTTCTATTCATGTTTTTTGGGCAAAAGATAAAGATAAAGTTGTATTTAGTACAGGAAAATCAATAATAAATAAAACATCAAATACTAATATTGGTGAGTTAATGCTTAAATATGGTGGTGGTGGACACATAAAAGCTGGTGCTTGTCAAATTTATAAAGAAAAAGCAGAAGAAATTTTAGAAGAATTAACTGAAAAAATAAATCAAGATGGTTAAGAAGAGATTAAAAGGTATTTTTTAACTCTTCATAAAACTTCTCAAATGATGGTAAATTTAAATTTGATTCTCTTTGTTTCTTTCCCCACATTGGCTCTGGAAAAAAAGAATCGTCCTTAAATCTTGCCATAATATGAAAATGAACATGTGGTACATAATTACCAAATGAAGCAATATTTATTTTATCTGGTTGAAAATATTCTATCATTGCCTTTTCTATCATATCTAAATACTTCCATATTTCTTGTTTAGTTTCAATATTACAATGAGAAAACTCTTTTATTGGTTCATTTGTAAATATTTTTAACCAAGGTATTTCACTTTTTTCAATTTGTATATTTATAAATTTATTTTTAAATATTATAGACATGTATAACCCTTCTTTGAATAATAGAAATGTTACTATAAAATTAGTTAAAATATACATTAATATTCAACAAGCTTTAAGCAAATATTAAATATAATCCAGTTCCGTTTTTTCAACCATTGAAGAAGTTTTTATAAAATATACCAATTATTTTATAGAGAGTTGGAAAAGTTTTTTAAATGCTTTTCCTGTTGAAAGTGGAAAATTAAACACAAATAAAGAAGGATAAGACTTATGAAAGTAAGAGCTTCAGTAAAAAAAATGTGTGATAAATGTAAAGTTATCAAAAGAAGAGGTATCGTAAGAGTAATCTGCGAAAACAAAAAACATAAACAAAGACAAGGATAAGACACATGGCAAGAATCGCGGGTGTTGATTTACCAAATAAAAAAAGAATGGAGTATGCTTTAACATACATCTTTGGAATTGGATTACACAATTCAAGACTAATTTTAAATGCAACTGGAATTGATTTCAATAAAAGAGCATTTGAATTAACAGAAGATGAAGCTGCTTTAATTAGAAAAGAAATCCAAGAAAACTACCTTGTAGAAGGGGATTTAAGAAAAAAAGTTGCTATGGATATAAAATCTTTAATGGACTTAGGTTCATATAGAGGGTTAAGACATAGAAAAGGTTTACCTTGTAGAGGGCAAAAGACTAAAACTAATGCTAGAACAAGAAAAGGTAAAAAGAAAACTGTTGGTGCAGCAACTAAATAAGGAATTATAAATGGCAAAAAGAAAAGTTACTAGAAAAAAAATTGTAAGAAAAAACATTGCTGATGGAATAGTTCATATAGCTGCTAGTTTTAATAACACAATGGTTACAGTTACAGATAATGCTGGAAATGCAATTGCATGGTCGAGTGCTGGAAATTTAGGATTTAAAGGTTCTAAAAAATCAACTCCATTTGCTGCTCAAGCTGCAGTTGAAGATGCTTTAAATAAAGCAATGGAACATGGAATTAAAAATGTAGGAATTAAAATCCAAGGGCCAGGTTCTGGAAGAGATACTGCTGTTAAATCAGTTGGAGCTATTAATGGAATCAGAGTTACTTGGTTAAAAGATGTTACACCATTACCACATAATGGTTGTAGACCTCCTAAAAGAAGAAGAGTGTAAGGAGTAAATAATGGCAAGATATAGAGGACCAGTAGAAAAAATCGAAAGAAGACTTGAAGCAGATCTTGGTTTAAAAGGTGAGAGAAGACTTTCAGGTAAAAGTGCTTTAGAAAAAAGACCATTTGCTCCAGGACAACACGGACAAAGAAGATCTAAAATTTCTGAATATGGATTACAATTAAGAGAAAAACAAAAAGTTAAGTTTATGTATGGTGTTTCTGAAAAACAATTCAGTAACTACTTTAAAGAAGCAGTTAGAAGAGAAGGAAATACAGGAGCTATTCTTATTTCATTAATTGAACAAAGATTAGACAACGTTGTATATAGAATGGGATTTGCTACAACTAGAGCATTTGCTAGACAAATTACAACTCATGGACATGTTTTAGTTGATGGTAAAAAAGTTGATATTCCTTCTTACCTAGTTAAAGCTGGACAAAAAATTGAAATTAAAGAAAAATCAAAATCTAATCCTCAAATAGTTAGAGCATTAGAGTTAACAAATCAAACAGGAATGGTTGATTGGGTTAATGTAGATAAAGATAAAGTATTTGGGATTTTCACAAGAATACCTTCAAGAGAAGAGATTGTTATTCCTGTTGAAGAGAGATTAATTGTAGAGTTATATTCTAAATAAAAAATAAAAAAAAGGTAGCCAATGAAAAAGTTTGCAGAAACTCCGTTTTTACCAACTGAAGTTGAAATTGAGGCTATTAGTGCTAATGAAGCTAAAATAACAGCTTATCCATTTGAAGATGGATTTGCTATTACTTTAGCTCATCCGTTGAGAAGACTACTTTTAAGCTCTTCAGTTGGTTATGCACCAATTGCTGTAAAAATTGAAGGTGTTACTCATGAGTTCGACTCTTTAAGAGGAATGCTTGAAGATGTTGCTATGTTTGTTATAAATCTTAAAAATATGAGATTTAAAATAAATAGCGATAAAAATCAAGTTGTTGTTGAATACACATTTAATGGACCAAGAGATATTAAAGGTGAAGATTTAATCAACTCTGAAGTAGATGTTGTTTCAACAGACGAACATTTAGCGACTATAAATAGTGATTGTAACTTAACGTTTACAGTTATTATCCAAAAAGGTATTGGGTATATGCCATCTGAAGATATTAGAGAAATCGTTGGACCTGATTATATTCCAATCGATGCGTTCTTTACACCAGTTAAGAAAGTTGTTTACAATATTGAGAAGATGTTAGTTGAAGATAATCCTAACTTTGAAAAAGCTGTATTTAATGTTATAACAAATGGACAAATTTCTCCAATTGTTGCATTTAGAGAAGCTGTTTCTGTTATGTATTCACAAATGTCAGTATTTAATAAAGTATTTGATTTATCTGAAGTAACAATGAGTGATTCAAGTGAAGAAACAGTTGAATTAAAAGATTTAGTTATAAGAATTGATGAATTAAACTTAACTGCTAGAAGCTTCAATGCTTTAGATAGAAATGGACTTAAATACTTAGGTGAGTTAGTACTTATGAGTGAAGTTGAAGTAAGAAATATTAAAAATCTTGGTACAAAATCTTATAATGAAATAGCTGAAAAGCTTGAGTCATTAGGGTATCCAGTAGAAAATACACTTCCAGAAAATGTTGCATCTTCTTTAAGAAGAAAATTAGAGCAATTAAAAGCATAAAATAAGGGTTTAATATGAGACATAAGCACGGATATAGAAAGTTAAATAGAACTTCTGCTCATAGAAAAGCATTGTTAAAGAATTTAGCAATTGCTATTATTGAAAGAGAGAAAATCGAAACAACTGTTCCAAAAGCAAAAGAATTAAAAAGATATATTGAAAAATTAGTAACTACTGCTAGAAATGCGGATTTAAATACACATAGATATGTATTTGCTGAATTACAATCTAAAGAAGCTACTAAAAAATTAATTAATGAAATTGCACCAAAATACGAAGGTAGAAATGGTGGATATACTTCAATAATTAAAACAAGAATTAGAAAAGGTGATGCTACACCAATGGCATTCATCTCTTTTATCTAATATATATAGTTAGATACTTCTTCTAAGGGATAGTTTTTCTATCCCTTTTTTTATACCTAAATTTCCCAATTTTTATAAAATCTTTAATTTACCTTTTTTTTATACATTATTTGATATAATCAGTCGTTTACTACACCTAAAAATCATAGGAGAACCAATATATGACGTTGAAAGAAGCACTTAGTTTACAAAGTGATGAAATAGAAAAAATAAGAGACGATTTAGCTTCAAAAATCAAAAATAGTAATATAGGTGCTTATGTTGAGCAATTAGAAAATAAAGATATTAATAAAAGTGGTTCAGGTATTCCAATAGCAATTAAAAATAATATAAATGTTAAAGATTGGGAACTTACGTGTTCAAGTAATATTTTAAGAAGTTATATTGCCCCATATAATGCTACAGTTATTGAAAAATTACAAAATGCTGGATTAAGCCCTTTTGGATTTACAAATATGGATGAATTTGCAATGGGAAGTTCAACTGAATCTTCTTGTCATGGGAAGACTTTAAATCCAGTTGATAGTTCAAGAATTCCTGGTGGAAGTAGTGGTGGAAGTGCTGCAGCTGTTGCTGGTGGATTAGCAATAGCTGCTTTAGGTACTGATACTGGTGGAAGTATTAGACAACCAGCTGCATATTGTGGTTGTGTTGGAATGAAACCAACTTATGGAAGAGTTTCAAGATATGGAATAGTTGCATATTCTTCTTCTCTTGATCAGTGTGGTCCAATAACACAAAATGTTGAAGATGCAGCAATTTTATACGATATTATTGCTGGATATGATGAAAAAGATTCTACAAGTGCAAATATAGAATATGAAAAAGTTACTCCAAAATTAGATGCAAATAGAAAATTTACAATAGCTGTTATTGATAATTTTGTTGATCAAGCAAGTGATGATATAAAAGACGCTTTTACTAAAACAGTTAAAATTTTAGAAGAACAAGGGCATAAAATTATTCACACAAATATGATAGATACAAATAAAATTATTTCAACATATTATATTATTGCAAGTGCAGAAGCTAGTGCAAATTTGGCTAGATTTGATGGAGTTAGATTTGGTACTAGAAAAGGTGATGGTGGATTAAAAGATATGTACGTAGAAACAAAATCTCAAGGTTTTGGATATGAAGTACAAAAAAGAATTATGGTTGGATCATTTGTATTAAGTTCAGGATATTATGATGCTTATTATATAAAAGCACAAAAAGTTAGAAGTCTTATAAAAGCTGAATTTGATAAAATATTTGAAAATGCAGATTTAATTCTTTCACCAGTTGCTCCAACAACTGCTCCTAAATTTGGAGCTTATAGTTCAGCTTTAGATATGTATTTAACAGATTTATATACAATAGCTGTAAATCTAGCTGGATTACCAGCTATTAGCTTACCTGTTGCAAAAGATAAAGAAAATTTACCAATTGGATTACAATTAATAGCTAATAGTTTTGAAGAACAAACTTTATTTGATGGTGCTTTATCTATGGAAAAAGCTGTAAATTATACTAAATAAATAAAATAGGATTTTAAAATGAGAATAAGAAAAAGAGCTTTAACTTTTGAGGATGTGTTGTTAGTTCCTGCTAAATCTGAGATTTTACCAAAAGAGGTTTGTACAAAAACAAAGCTTACAAAAGAAATAGAGTTAAATGTTCCTTTTGTAAGTGCTGCTATGGATACAGTAACAGAGTATCAAGCTGCTATTGCCATGGCAAGACTTGGTGGAATAGGAATAATTCATAAAAATATGGATATTGAATCACAAGTTTTACAATGCCAAAAAGTAAAAAAATCTGAATCAGGTATGATAATAGACCCAATTACGATAAGACCAGCTCAAACACTACAAGATGCAGAAGATATTATGGCAACATATAAAATCTCTGGTGTTCCTGTTGTTGATGAAAATGGAATCTTAGTTGGAATTTTAACAAATAGAGATATGAGATTTACAAAAGATTATAGATTTAAAGCAAATGAAAAAATGACTAAAATGCCTTTAGTTACAGCTAAAGAAGGTACAACTTTAGATGAAGCTGCTGAGATTATGCATCAAAATAAGATAGAAAAACTTCCAATAGTTAATGATAATAACAAACTAATTGGATTAATCACAATAAAAGATATAAATAAAAAAAGAGAATATCCAAATGCTTGTAAAGATGAATTTGGAAGATTAAGAGTTGGTGCTGCTATTGGTGTAAATCAGCTTGATAGAGCAAGAGCATTAGTTGCAGTTGGGGTTGATGTATTAGTTCTTGATTCTGCACATGGACATTCAAAAGGTATATTAGATACTGTTAAAGCTATAAAAGCAGAAATGAATGTACAACTTATAGCTGGAAATGTAGCAACAGCTGAAGCAACAAGAGATTTGATTGCTGCTGGAGCTGATGCTGTTAAAGTTGGAATAGGTCCTGGAAGTATTTGTACAACAAGAATTGTTGCTGGTGTTGGAGTTCCTCAAATGAGTGCTATTGATGAATGTGCTATTGAAGGTGCTAAAACTGGTACGCCAATTATTGCTGATGGTGGTATAAAATATTCTGGAGATGTAGCAAAAGCTTTAGCTGTTGGAGCTAGTTGTGTTATGATGGGAAGTGCATTAGCTGGAACAGATGAGAGTCCAGGTGAAGTTGTACTTTTTCAAGGAAGAAAATTTAAAACTTATAGAGGAATGGGAAGTATTGGAGCTATGACAAAAGGAAGTACTGATAGATATTTCCAAGAAGGAACAGCTGCTGATAAACTTGTACCTGAAGGAATAGAAGGAAGAGTTGCTTATAGAGGAAGTATTTCTGATATTATTCATCAATTTGTTGGTGGATTAAGAAGCTCTATGGGCTATTTAGGAAGTAAAGATATTAAAACTTTCCAAGAAAATGCTGAATTTGTAGAAATAACTAGTGCTGGATTAAGAGAATCTCATGTTCATGATGTAACAATTACAAATGAGGCTCCAAACTATCACGTATAAAAATTTAAGAGTTTAACTCTTAAATTTTTATTCTATCTTATTTAATTTATCTTATTAGATTGCTCTTCAAAAAACTTATTTTCTATATTTGTTAAAACTGTACTTGAAATATTTAGAGTTTCTCTTGCAATATTATGTGTATCTGCAGCAGTTTGAGCATTTTTTTGTGTTTGAATATCTAAATTATTTATAGCATTAGTTATTTGTTCAATTCCCAATTGTTGTTCTTTAGAAGATGTTGCAACATCCTCTAATAAATCTAAAGTTTTTGTTATATTATCATTTAAAATTTTATAATCTTCAATCATATTATTAGCTATATCTTTACCACTATTTGCTTTATTTGTTGCTGTTTCAACTAATTCTTTTATTTGTTTTGCAGCTTCTGCACTTCTACTAGCTAGATTTCTTACTTCTTGCGCAACTACTGCAAATCCTTTACCAACTTCTCCAGCTGTTGCTGCTTCAACAGCAGCATTTAAGCTTAAAATATTTGTTTGAAATGCAATTTGATCAATTACTTCTATTGCTTCTGTAATAGAACTAACTTGAGAATTTATTTCGTCCATTGATTGATTAGTTTTAGTAGCTAAAGATTCACCTTTTTTTACTGAGTCTCTTAAATTTTGTGCATTTTGTGACATTATCATAACATTTTGAGTATTTGAACTAACAGTACTCATAATTTCTTCTAATGCAGCTGCAGTTTCTTCAAGCGAAGTAGCAGCAGTATTTGAAGCAATATTTAATACATCTACATTCTTTAATAAAGAGCTAGCACTATTATTTAAAGTAATTCCATTTTTCTTATTTTCTTTCAACATATCTATAATCGTTTCTCTTAAAATATCAATTTTACAAATAAGTTGTTCTACTGTACTATTTTTATCTACACTACATATATCTAGTTTTTTTATATAGTTCATTGATATATAACCATCTAAAGTATCATTTATTTCTTCAAAATTCAGTTTTAAATTTTTTAGCCCAGCATTTATAGTATCTTTTAAATGAATTAGAGTTTTTGTTGTAGGGTTTACTTTTATTTCTTGATTAAAATAGCCAAGTTCAATTTTTGACATTACATCTTGAACATTATCTAAAAACTCTCTATCACTTAGTAACGTTTGTTGTACTGATGAAATACCTTCATTTATCCTACTTGCCATAGAATTAAATTCATCTTTTGTATCTATTATAATCTTTTCAAGATTATTTGTATTGCCTTTTAAATATTCAAAGAAATTTATAACTCCTTCTTGAAGTTTTGGAAGAGGTGATAATGTATGATAATAAAATATATAAATCCAATAATTGTTATAATTAAAAATACTAAAGAAATTAAAAAGAATTTAATTAAATCTTCATAAATTGGATAGAAAGCTTTTGTTTTATCAATTTGTAGAACTAAAGACCAAGAACTTGTAGGTATTGAAGCTATTGAAGCTAAGACTTTTCTATCATTTGAATATACTTCAGCAAAATTTTGATTAGATGATTTTAATTCTTTAAAGATAGTACTTTCTTTACCTATTAATTCTTCATTTTTATGAACTAAATAATTTCCATCTTTATCAACTAAATAAGCAAAGCCTTCAGCTCCTAAATCTATATTTAAAACAGTATTTACAATATCTTCTAGAAGTAAATCTGAACTTACAACACCAATGAAACTTTTATCTATATTATTTATAATAGGAGAATATATTGAAATAGCTAATTTTTTTGTAGAACTATCTAAGTAAGGTTTTGTAAAACCTGTTTGTAAAGTTTCCTTTGCATCTTTATACCAAGGTCTTGTTCTTGAGTCATAGTTATCTATTTTTGGAGAACTATCTTTACCACTCCATCTTGTCATTAAACCATCTTCTTCATAACCAATATAAACAGAACTAAAGCCTCCTGTATCTTTTGATAAATTTGAGATAGTTCTAATTTTTTCAAGTTCTTCATTTTTATCAAAAATCATAACTTTACTTGACATAGAAAAAATTAGATTTTTCCTAAATTTTAAAAACTCATCTATAATATGTGCTTCTCTTGAAGCTATTCCTATCTCTTTTTCTTTAATATTTGTATATCTTGTTTCATAATTATTTGATAGATTAAAATATCCTAATATAATGTACGTGTACGAAACTGCAATTAGTATTGCAACTGGTACAAATATCTTACTTTTTAATTTCATCATTTCCCCTTTTGTTTTCTAATTTCTTTTTATGTTTTTTGAAGTTATAGTTATATTTGATATCTTTACTTTGTATACAGTCAGATAATTGTATTGACTGAAAATTTATTAGTATATTTTCTAATTTTTTTAAATCTTTATTACAATTCTTTTTCACTATTCTATCTATCCTATTATATTAATAGTAGTATCTTATCTTATCTTTCCATTATGAGCCCAAATTATTTTGATGATATTTGTTTATGAGTATTTTAGAAACCAATTAAAATATTTAATTATTATATTTTGGTAAAAAAGATTTTATATTAAAAAAGGAGATTATTATCTCTCCTTTTTTTAAGAGAAGTTATAAATTAAAAGCTATTTTCTTAACTATTTCATATACATTTTCAATAGATTGTTTATATACAAACTCTTTTTTTGAATGAGGAAATTTTATAGTTGGACCAATAGATGCAATTTTAAGATTTGGTAGTTTATCCTTGAAAATAGCACATTCTAAACCAGCATGAATAGCTTTTAATGATGCATTTGGAGTAAATGTTTTGTAAATATCTAAAACTTTTTCTGTAAATTCGTTTATATCTGGTTTCCAAGCTGGATATTTTCCAAAAGTTTCTACACTAAATCCAATTTTTTCAAGCTCTTTTTTAGTATCATTTTTTAGTTTTTCTAAATTTTCATTATTCATTGATCTAGCACTCAATTCGATTGTAATATCATCTATTGAAGTATTTATAATTGCTAAATTTATAGAGTCTTGAACTACATTTAATTCACTATTTAATTCTCTTACTCCATTTGAAAAATTATAAATAAAATCTACAATACTATCATCATAAATATTTAAATGTTCACTTTTTGTATCTATTTTAATAATATTCATATTTTCATGAGTTTTTTGTGGTATATTTTTTGAAGCAATTATTGCTTTTACATTTGCAGGGATAGAATTTATACGCTCTCCACCATTTATATCAAGAAGTTTTCCATCACATTCTTTGATACTTTGAACAAGAAGTTTGATAGCATTTGGTATATTTTTATTAATATCAACTCCACTGTGTCCACCTTGAAGATTAAAAAGGCTTATTTCATAAAGTTCTAGATTTTCAATATTTGGAACTATTTTTTTATTTGAATTTTTGGCAATAATATCAACTCCACCAGCACAACCAATAAAAATTTCACCTTCATCTTCACTATCAAGATTTAGCATATATTGTGCCTTTATAGGTAAATTTAAACCATTTGCTCCAATAAGTCCTATTTCTTCATCACTTGTAAATAAAAATTCTCCATCAAAATCTTCATACATTAAAGCTATCATATATGAACAACCAATACCATTATCTGCACCTAAAGTAGAATCTAGTGCTTTTAATATTTCATCTTCTTCAACTATTTGTGGTACACAATTATCTTTTAAACAAACGATATCATAGTGAGATTGAAAAACTATTTTTGCTTTTGAATTCTCTTTTTTACATAGAATATTTTTATTTTCATCAATTAGACATAAATATCCAAGTTTTGTAGCTATTTTATTCATATAATTTATAAATGGTTCATGTGTTCCTGAACATCTAGGAATAGCTGTGATTTCTTTAAATATATCTATTACTTTTGACATAATTATTTTCCTTTATAAATAAAAAAGGGCTTGAAAGCCCTTTTATTCAATATTTCTTAAATCTCTATTTCTATAAGCTAATAATATAGCAATAAAGGCTGTTGTAACTGTTACATACGCCCATGTAGGAATAGGAACAGGATCACCTGTTGCATAAGAGTGCATTCCAGATAAATAGAAATTTACTCCTAAATAAGTCATCATAATTGAACTAAATGCTAAAAGAGAAGCAGTTGCTAAAACATAAGGAGTATTTAAAGATTTTACAAATCTTAAGTGAATAACTATTGCATAAACAACTATTGAAACATAAGCCCAAGTCTCTTTTGGATCCCATCCCCAATATCTTCCCCATGATTCATTTGCCCAAACTCCACCAAGAAAGTTTCCTATTGTAATACAAGCTAAACCAATAATTAAAGATATTTCATTTATTGCACTAATATGTTTGATAATATCATCTAAATGAGGTTTGTTTTTTCTGAACATAAACATAATTAAAGTTAAAAACCCTAATATTGCACTAAGTCCAAAGAAACCATAAGAAGCAGTTAAAATAGATACGTGGATAGTTAACCAATATGATTTTAAAACTGGAACTAAATTTGTAATTTGTGGATCAACATCTGTTAAGTGAGCAGTAAACATAAAAATTCCTGCAATTATAACTGCTGCACCTAAAGCCAATAAAGATTTTCTAAAAAATATTACTCCAGCAAAAATAGCTGACCAAGAGATATAAACTAAAGTTTCATATATATCACTCCATGGAGCATGTCCTGATAAGTACCATCTATATCCCATACCAAAAGTTTGTATAGCAAATAAAATTGATAATATAATAAATATAATTTTTGTTGTTTTCTGAGCTTTGAATTCTGGTTTGAATATAATTATAAATGCTAAGACAACCATCACAAGACCTAAAAGCATATATGCACCAGTTAATTTAAAGAATATATCTAATTTATTGAATATGATTTCTGCATTAACTTTTGATTTTGAAGGTTTTATATTATCTCCAACTTTATCTTGATATAAAGCTATCATATCTATATAGTTATTCGCACTTTCCCAATCACTTTCAACTAAAGAGTTCATTAATCCTCTAATTACAGAGTTTATAGCTGCTTGATTTTGTCCAGTAAATTCTTGCATAGCTTCTATTGGAGAATACCATTTAAAGTTATCATCAGGGCTATGTTCATCATAAACTCTTGGAAAAATATTTAATAAAGCACCATTAAAAACAGAATAAATAATATTTAATTTTTCTTCAACTTTTATGATATCCTTTTCATAAGTTCCACGTTCAATTGGTTTTGTTTGGAATGCTTTTTCAGATTCACTAGTTAAAATATATTCACCTTTTTCATCAAAAGCTTCTGAAAAAGACATATATTGCTCTTTTTCATCAATTCCTAAGAATTTTTTTAATTTTGGAGTTTGGATTTTTATAATTTTTACATCTTTCCAAACATCAGGACGAGAAAGCATTCCTAATATTATTTGATCTGAATTCATACCTAAAAATGATGCACTTCCACTTAGCTTTTGAACAATCTCTCGATTTAAAGTTGCTAATGGTTTCATTCTTCCACCACTACTTTGTACAATTAAATGTCCGAATTTATCTGCTGTTAAATTAGATTCATCTTTTAATTTATTTAGATAATCAACTGTTATATTGATTCTATCTACATCTCCTTGTTCTGTTGGTTCAACTGCTTGTAGAGGTGAACCTAAGCTAATACAGAGTGCTAAAACAAATATAGCTATGTTTTTATCACCTACATATTTTATAAGTTTCCTAAATCTTGATTTTTTATCAAAGAAGTTTAAAACTAATCCTAAAGTAAGTAAAAAATATCCAAAATATGTTGGCCATTTACCTGGGTCATTATTTACAGATAGTACTGTTCCTGACTCATCTGGAAAATATGAACTTTGGAAAAATAAAAAATTCCCTTCACTTAAAGTTCTATTCATAAAGATTCTATAGTCATAAGTTTTTTCATCTTTTATAACTGTAACTTCACTAGCATAAGATGATGGAGCCATACTTCCAGGATATCTATCTAATTGAAATTCATTTAATCTTATTGAAAATGGTAATTCAATAAATTTTGAACCATATTCTAAGATAACTGTATATTTATCAAATTGTAGTTCTCTTGGTATCCCTATTTGTCCTCTTTGCCCTGGAACACGAATAAACTCTTTTTTATCATTTAAACTAACTTCAAGGCTAAGTAATCCCATACTAGCTTGTTCTTTTTTTTCAAATTGGAAGTTTTTATAATCTAAAATTAATTTGTTATTATCAAAAGATATTGTGTGAGAGAAGTTATTTATTTCAGGAAGTAATGAAGTGAATTCTTTTTGATATTCTTCATAAGCAATTACTCTCTCACCATCTTTTACTGTTACTTGTAAATAAGGATCTAGTGAAATCATTTGATTTGTTGTATCACCTTCTGGTATTTGCATAACACCTTCATATCCAACATACCTAGTAATTATTGCACCTACTAAGATAACTACAAATGAGAAGTGAAATAGAAACCTAGGAAGATTCTTCCACATTTTAAATCTATAGATTATTCCTATTAGATTTATAGTAGTTAAAACCATAATAATTTCATACCAAAGATTATTATATACTAAAACTCTAGCTGATGATGTACCATAATCATTTTCTATGAATGTAGCAACTCCAGCTCCCATACCCAAAATAGCCAGTAATAGCAGGGTGGTTTTAAAAGAGAACAAAATATTTTTTAAATTCAAAAAGTATCCTTTGTTAGATTTTTACGAGATTTTATAACTAATAGATTAATTATATGTTAATAGACTATCATTATATGTTGGTGTTTAAAGATATTGGTGTGTCAATTTTGTACAAAATATAAATATTCATTGTCTAAAAAAGTAGTTTTTTTATCTCTATTACTTTTTATATATTTAGAATATTTTTCACTTGTTATATTTATACTTTTATGACCTAGCATCTGAGAAACCCAAAATATATCTTCTTTGTTAGATAGCATATTACTAGCAAAACTATGCCTGGTTTGATAAATGCTTCTATATTCTAACTTACATTTTTCTAATATTTTTTTCCAATATAATATAAGTGAGGAACTATTATATAACTTTTTGTTTTTATAACCTTTTAAAACAAACAAACTTTCACTTAGTCCAGTTATCTTTCTTTGTTCTTTTAAAAAAGTTTCGCATTGTATAAGCATATCTATTGTTCTGTAACTACTCCTAGTTTTAGGAGTTTTCGTTAATCCCATAGTTCTAGTTTTCGTTATAGATATAGTATTCTCTTCAAAATTTATATCTTTCCACTCTAAAGCTAGAATTTCACCAGTTCTTGCACCAGTAAAAAATGCAATACCTAAAAAGTTTTTAAACCAACCATCAGCATTATCTAAAATTAGTTTTATTTCTTGTAAATTAAAAGGTTTTATTTCATAATCACTTTTTAAAGTAGGGAAGCTAACTATAAAAGGGCTTGTTTTTATATATCCATCTATAATGGCATTTTCAAAAGCTGGTTTTAAAATTCCAGCTACACAAGTATTTAATGTACTTCTATCTTTAAAAGTTTTATACCATTCTTTTAACATAAAAGGGCTTATCTCATGTGGATATTTTTTATCAAAAAAAGGTATAATCCTACTTGAAAATAAACCATAGTAGGTATTTATTGTCGTTGGTTGAAGTCTTTTTTCTTTCTCAATCAAGACTTCTTCACAAAATTCAATTATAGTCTTACCTTTATTTTTAACATTAAATTTTTCATAGAACTCATCATTTTTATAATGGTTTTCTAGTAGTTTACGATTTTCTTTTGTATCTTTCAAACCGCTACTTTTACGAACACCATTAACATAGATGTATAAAATCCCGTTTCTATTGTAAAGTTTCATTTTGTTTTGTCCTTTTTGAACTCTTCAATAGCACCGCTTACATATTTTATTATAGATTTTCTTCCCTTTATTTCTCTATAATAGTGATAACCTTCTTTAAAAGTACCTTCTTTTATATATTTAGATATTGTACTATCTGAAATATTTAAATATTTCATAACTCCATTTCTTCTACTCAAATCATATTTAGGTTTTAAATGTTGTTTTAATTCGTGTATATCTTTTTTAAGATTTTGCATTTCTTCAAGAACTTTTGGAATTAAATTTATTGTACTAATATCAACTAAACTCATTATATTCTCCTAAAATTGGAGTATATAAAGCAGGATTAATATAATCTTCTTGTAAAAAACCTCTTTTTATCATTTCATTTTTTGTAATTCCAAAATGAATTAAATTTATATTATCTATATTTTTGTTTAATATATTGAAATAATTATTTAGTTGATAATCTTAAAGTAAAGATGGAATAACTGGCATTAAAATGAATTTATTCATTTTTTTTGAATAAATATATTTTTCAAAATCTGATACAAATGCTATTAAATTTGTTTTAAATTCTTTTTTAGAATATTTTAAAGATATTATTTTATCTTTTTTTATTCTACTCCTTAATATTAAATCTGTATTTTTCTGCCATATATTTATTTCTTCTATTTCACCAGTTGATTTATTATAAAACATATAATTATAAGTTGTATCATCAAATAACCTAAGAATATTCTTTTCTTTTAATAGTTTTGAAATTTCTAAATAGTCATCTTGATATTTATCTTTAAAAAAATATCTAATTTTTCTATAAACCATTAAAGGGGCTAAAGTTCTTGAACAAGAAAATCGCCTTACATTATTTTTTATATACCAATACCAAGCTTTATTCTTTGAGTTATTCTCATTCTTAAAAGTTTTAGTTATATATTTCATTAAATAGGATATAGCCCCTTTAACATTGTAAAATGTATATCTAAAATCTAAGCTTTTTACATTATTACCCCATCTTACTTTATTTGTAAAATATTCATAAAATTTTTGTTTTACTTCTAAAATATAGTGATTAGGTAAAAATAGCATTATATGAGTATGTGGAACTCCACTCTTATGTGGCTCATTTACTCTAAAATAAGTTAGACTTTCTCCTAACTCTTTTCTTAGTTTTTGAAAAACTTGTATATTAGTAAATTTATTAAAAGTTTGAGTTAAGTCTTTTGCAGTTTGATTTGGAGATAATATGAGTTTTCTATTTTTATCAGTTTGATGATATTTACTAGGTGCAGTAATAGTACAAAAAACTGGTTTTAACTTTTTTTCATTTGCATATTTGAAAATACTATTTATTCTATTATTCATTTCTGCAAAATATTTATTAGGATTTAAATTTGCTGAATATGTAAAATCTAAAATAGACTTTTGTTCATTTTCAATTCCAAAATTAAAAAACATATTTTTTATATATTTTTCTTGTTTTATGAGTTTACTATCTATACTAGTAAAATCATCTTGTGATAATCCATACATTTTTATTCCTTTTAATTTATGTAGTAACTTTTTTAAAAGTAATCAAGGGCTTTTGACAATCGCTCCGTAACCTACACGATTAAGTCAAAAAAGCCTTTTTACTTCTGTACTCTGTAACAAACGGATTAAAATATTATTGTGTAAATAACTAAAAAACCGTTTGTTTGCTCATTTTTTATAAATAAAAAATTGAGCCTTTAAAAATAACTTTTGATTTGTTTGTATGAATTATCGACCTACACAAAAATTTGTTGCGACATATATTAAGACTTAATCGATTTATATAAATATTTCTTATACGACTAATTTAATAATTATAATTAAATTTATTAGTATTGTCAATATGTAATATAAATAATTGTATGTACACACTGTACAAAGTGTGTTAAATTTGTACAAAAGAATAGAATATTAAACCATATATTTAAAATTTTAAATAAAATAAGAATGTCTGTAAGAGTGCTATTAAAGGCTTTTGTTAGTTTGTTTAATATGTTTTAATCATTTGCTTTTCTAATTATATGTTAATGGAATGGTATCCAATAGAAGTTTAATCTTGAAAGATAGATAACTAATGATTTTAAAATGGTAATAAGTACCCAAAGGGGTACTATCTTTTATTAATATTAAAAGATAATATTTTTCCAAATATAAAAATTAGAAGGATACTCATGTCAACTCAAGCTGGAAAAGTACAATTTATAGAGAATGGAAAGTTCTTAGTAAAAGATAAAAATGATAATATAAATGAGTTAAAAGTAGGGGATATTATATTTGAAGATGACACAGTTTATGGAGTTGATTCAAATTCAAGTTCTGCTAAGATAGAAATAGTTTTAGATGGAAATGATGTAATTGTTTTATCTGAAGGTCAAAAACAATTAATAGATAGCTCTTTAATAGAAACAGCATTTGGAAATGAAGAGTTGTTTTTTACAAGAGAAGGAATAGAACAAATTTTAGATACATATAAAAATAGTACTGATGTTTGGAGTGATTTAACAGATGCCAATTTTGATGGTTTTCTAGATATAACTGAAGAAGAAACAACAGCCGGTGAAGAAGATGAAGAAATTGAAGAAGGAAGTATCGGTACTTTTGCAAATAGAGATGGAGATATTGTAGATGTTATAAGTGATCTAAGAAAAAAATTTTGGGTAAAAACTCAAACTTATAAAGAGGTAGAAAAAGGAGATGAATATGATTCTTTAAATTCAAAACCTTTAGGAAATAATAATCCAGGTGATAGACCAATTACTACACCAGGTGAAAATGTAACTCCACCAACAGTAACTCCACCAACAGTAACTCCACCAACATCTATTCACCCTGCAAATTTGAGTATTGATGATGTAACTATGTATGAACAAGATGGATATATGGTATTTACTGTAGCTTTAGATGGACCAGCATCTGGGAATATTTCTGTAGACTTTGCTACAAGTAATATTACAGCTGAGGATGGTAAAGATTATGTCCATTCTACAGGAGTTGTTACAATTTTAAGTGGTAGTTCTGTAGGAGAAATAAAAATTCCTATAAAAGATGATTACTATTATGAAAAAAGTGAACAATTTAAAGTAACTTTAACAAATCCAATTGGAAATGTAAATATAGTAAAATCAGAGGGAATAGGGACTATCTTAGATAATCCTTTAGCAAATAATAACCCTCTTGATCCAAATAAACCTGATAGTGCATATGGAACTTATGGAGAAGAAGATACTGTATTTGTACTTGTTAGTGGTGATAAAATTGTAAATGAAGGTGATATAGCAAAATATATAGTTCAAATTGTAGATAAAGATGGAAAAGAAGTAATTGTAACAAAAGATACAAAAGTAACAGTAGTATACAAAAATATAACAACTTCAAATGATGATACAGAGTATAAAGATGGTGAATATATAAAAGAAGATATTATCATTAAAGAGGGAACTTCAAAATCACAAATTTTTGAAGTAAAGACATTAGATGATTATGTAGCAGATAATGGAGAAAATTTTAGTATTGAGATAGCAGGGGTAGAATCAACTGGTGAATTCGAAAATATAAAAATTGGAGATAAAAATGGAAATCAAAAATATGTAACAACAACAATATTAGATAATACAACAACAAAAAATGCAGATATTGTTTCGGGTGGTTCGGATACAAATAGTATTACTTATGGAGCAGAAGATACAGTATATGCAGTAATTACAGCAAATAAATCTTCAGTAGTTGAAGGTGAAGTAGTTACATACACAGTTAAACTTGTTGATTATAAAGGAAATGAAGTAAAAGTTTCAAATCCTACAGATGTAACTATTAAATTTTCTGGTTCAACAACAAATCCAGCTGATTTAAAAGATTTATTGAAAATTAATGGTATAGAAGTTACTGACACTACAAAAGATACTTTTACTATTGAAATTCCCAAAGATAAATCATCTATAGATTTCACAATTGAAACAAAAGATGATGTTTATACAGAAGGGAAAGAAAGTTATACATTAAAAATAGAAGATATAGATACTAATGAATTTGAAAATATTAAATTCAATGAATATACAGGATTAGACACTATAAAAGTACCAAATCCATCAAATACTACAACTACAGAAATAAATGATAATGGTACAGAAGTAAAAATTCTACTTGTTGCTGTAACTTCTTCTGCAATTACAATTGCAGATATTACTGATAGCAATGGAAAATTAGTATACAATGATAACAATATAACTCCTGAAAGTGGTAAATTGTACTATGTAGCAGTTGCTGTTGATAAAGACAATAATGTACTTATACAAGATGGTAAAGTAAAAGTTTCAACATATGATGTAGCTGATGGTGCAAAAGGTGGAAATTCTGTTAAACCTCAACTTGATGGAAGTGAAGATTATCAATATTTAAAAGACAAAGAAGTATCTCTTGGAGAAGTATTTGACGTACAAACAAATGATGATTATGTAAGAGATAATAATGAAATATTTACTGTAAAAATAGATTCTATCATAGATGGAAGTAAATATGAAAACCCATCTATAGATACAACAAGAGATACAGTAACTTCAACTATTACAGATAATGATCCAACAACAAATGCACCTATTAGTGAAAATCCAACAGTAGATGGACAAGGATATGGAAAAGAAGATACGGTATATGTAAAAATTATAAATAATGCTGAAACTGTAGAAGGTTGGGATTTAGTTCATCATATACAACTTGTAGATAAAAATGGAGATCCAGTAATAATTCCTGATGGAGAAGAAATAACTGTAACATTACAATATACTTCAACAACAGGAACTGTAGAAAATGCTGATTTCTCAAATATAAGACTAGAAACTGTAAAAATAACATCATCTACACCAAAAGATGAAAATGGTATTTATAAATTACCAATTACAAATAAAACAATTGATGATTTTACTTCTGAAGGAGATGAAGTTTATACATTAACTATCACAAATGTAGCTCAAAAAGATGGCAAATTTGAGAATATTGCTATTGGTAATCCAAACGGTGCTGAAAGATCAGTAACTGGAACTATAAAAGATGGTATTACGTTAGGAAATCCTGTAGATACAATAGTTTATGAAGATGGATTAAATAATTCTTCAGATGATAGAGAGGACTCTAAAGATAATTCTTTGGGTATTAAAAATCCAAATAATGGTACATATACAGTATCTTTTGATAAATCTATTATAACTTCTACTGAGAAAAGTAATGGACAAGACATTACTTATAGCTATAACGAAAGTGGAACAATATTAACAGCAAAAAGAACAGATGGAAAAACAGTATTTACAGTAGAACTTAAAAAAGATGGCAGTGGAAATGATGTATATGATTTTAAACTTTTAGAAACAATGGATCATATTAAACCAACTAATGATGAAAGTTTTGTTTTACCATTCCAATTTAATGTAACATCAAATGGAACAACATCGGTGAATAAAACTTTTAATGTAACAGTAGTAGATTCTGTACCTGTAGCACAACCTATAACAGTAAGTACAAATGAAGATACAGATACAACTATTAGACTTTCAAATGAAGCATTTAAAGATGGAACTATTAAAATTAATGGTATTGATCTTGCAAAAGGTGCAGAAATTGATATTTATGAACCATCGGATACGAATAAAGAATATCCTATTGGAAAACTTTTAAATCATGGAGATGGTACAGTAAAATTCACTCCATCACCTGATTATAGTAATTATGATTTTACAAAAAGCCCACAGTTCTCATATACAGTAACAGATTTTGATGGAGATGAAGCAACAGCAACAGTTACAGTAAATGTAAAACCAGTAGCTGATGCACCAACTATTTTTGTAAAGAATGTAGAAACTTATGAGGATAATAAAAATACTCAAGAAGGTACAAATAAAGTAGCTTTAGAACTTAAAGTACCAAGTTTATCAAAAGATCAAGTAGATAAAAATGGAGCTAATGGAGATCATCCTGAAAGAAATGGGGAAATAACTCTTACATTTACAAATGGTTCAGCTATAAATGGTGCAAAACTATATAGTGAAAATGATGAAGTTTTAACTATTTCATCAAATAATCAAGAAATAAAAATTGTAATAGTAAAAACTTCAGGTGGAACAGATATAGATACATCTTATCATCATAGTGGAACACTACCAGCAAAAGGTGGAAATGTTTTATATCTTACAAGAACAGAGTATGAAAACTTAAAAATCCAACATGCAGAAGATAATGATACAGATATAAAAATTACTATAAAAGTAACATCTTATGAGTTAGATGATGACAATAAACCATTGATTGGAGAAGATGAGTATAAATCAGAAACATCAGCAGATATGACAGTAAATATTCTACCAGTTACAGATAATATATCTATAAAATGGGACAATAACTCAAATGGAACTATAAGTAATGCAGATAAAACATATACGTTTACAGATGTAAATAAACAAAAAGATACTGTATTAAATATCAAAAATATTTTATCTCCTACAAGTGGAGCTTTAAATGGAGATGGTGGAACAAAAGGTGATTTAGATGGAAGTGAAAAAAGAACTTATGAAATCACAGGTTTACCACAAGGCACAGTTGTAACTATTGGTGGACAAAGTTACACAGTAACAGCAAGTGATAATGGAAAAGCTACAATAGTATTTAATGATGCAAACAATAAAAATGCTGATCCTGATTTTAGTATAAAATTCCCAGAATACTATGCAGGAACTGTAAATGGAACTATCACTTTAAAAGTACAAGACAAAGGAGTAGAAGAGATTTCTGATAGCAGTAAATGGGGGGATATAAAAACAGACTCTGTAAACTTTAAGATAAATGTAAATCCAGTTGTTATAAGTGATCCATCAAATCAAACTATTCAAATAGCACAAGCTATTGGAAATGAAGATGCAGGAAGAGAAAATAACAATAAATTAAATACAACAGGAGGAGCTGTTTCAAGTAGTGGAAATATTACAGACCCAACAAAAGGTTTAAAATTAAATATTGAACCAAAAGGTTCAAATTTAGTGGCAAAAGGTGAAACTGCAACTATTTTCATAGATAAAGTACCAGTTGGTGGAAGTTTGTATATATTTGATAATAGTACAAAAAATTATAAATTAATTGGTGTTGAAAATGGACAAGTTATTGAATATACAAAAAATGGTAGTGAATGGACAACAAAAACAGTTTTAACAGATGGAAAAACTGGGAATATTTCTGTATCTTTAAATGGTGATGGTACTTATAAAGTAGAGATATTAGATTATCAAAACTCAAAACTACCAACATTTATACCACCACACAATGATGATAAAGATTATACTTTCAAAATAAGTGGAGAAAAAGTATCAAGTGCTATAATAGATGGACAAACTATAATTAGTAAAGAACAATACAATAGTGGAAATCCTCTTGATATGAGTGTAATAGTAAAGAATATTGCAGATGAGCCTATAAATACTGAACTTGTAGATAGTGATGATAAAGTTGTAACTATTGGTGGAACAAAATATATCAAGGCTATAGAAGATGAGGTGTTTTATCTAAAAGATATTTATAAAAATACTCCAAGTTCATATGACAATGATGGTTCAGAAGTTCTATCTATTAAAATCACTCTTCCTTCTGGTGTTACTATGGTAGATGGTGCAACATATAGGGTATATGGAAATGAGTATGTAATAAAATCTACAGATTTAGACAAAATTAAATTACAATTTGATAAAAACTTTAGTGGAACATTAGGAGATATAAAATTAAAATATATTACAACAGAACAGTCTGGAGAAAATAGTAGTAAAACACACTTTGAGCAAACTGTTAAATTGTTTGTATCACCTGTCGCAGAGGCTGAAATTTCTAAATCTACAACAGGAAATGAAGATAGCATATTTAAAGTTGATTTTGATATTGCTCATAAAAATGGAGATAATGATGAAACTTTAGAGAGTATTATGATAAAAGCTTCTGATATTTTATCTAAAGATTTCACTTTATATATTGGAAATGGTGAAGATAAAGTAGCAGTAACAACTTTAATACAAAATGTAGATGGATATTATGAATTAACAAAAGCTCAATGGGAAAATATATATGCACTAAATACAACAGAACATACTCATGGAAACTACAAATTTGATGTAAAATATATCGTAAAAGATACAGCGAATGGAGTATCTGATACAAAAACATCAAACTTTGATTATGAGTTAAATATTAAAGCTGTTACAGATATACCTAAATTGACTCTAGATACTATAACTACTGTAGACAATTCAAAAGTAACTATTACAGATAAAACTGTAACTATAAAAGAACCTAGTGCAGAATTTAAAGTATCTTTTAAAACTACAAGTGATGACAAAGATGGTAGTGAAACTGTACAAGAAATAGTTATAAGTGGTGTACCTCAAGGAGTAGAAGTTATTGGTGCTACATATTATGGATACAATGGAAGCCCACACAATGGTATTTGGGTTATAAATAATCCAACTGATAAAGCACTTAATATAGATGGTGCTTCATCAGAAATTACTTTTAAAGTACATCCTGGTTCAAACTTTGAAGATAGAGATATAAAAATCACAACTTATACAAAGGATAGTGGAGATGCAGAAGTAAAGAGTGATTCACAAACTATAAAAATTGAAAAAGGACACGATTATACTCCAGGAACTGGACATGGAACTCCACCACTATTTAATTTAAGTACACAACCAACAACTATCTATGAAGACAATGATAGTGATCCAAAAACTGATGGAAAACAAGATGAATATAATCTAGGAAAATCAATAGTTGTAACTGCTGAAAATGGACATCCAGACAATGGAAATTATGCTATAACAATAACAGATTTTCCTACTGGAACAGTTGTAACTGGATATGATTACTCTTATGTTGAAGGTGGAAAAACTTTCTATGTAGTTGTAGGAAATGGAAATGCAGCAGATATTATGACTAAACTATCAAATGTTATAGTAACTCCACCAAAAGATATGAATACAGGTGGAGATATAAATGGAAAGATGACATTTAGTGCAATGATTTCTACTTGGGATGGTGGTACATTTAAAGAGGGTACACCAATAAATAATCATCAAAATGATATTACACCTGTAACAGACCCTATGACTGTAACTATTACAGCAAATAATATAAATGAAGATGGAACAAGTATTATAAATATAAATCTATCAAATCCAAGTGATGGTACTAAAACAGTGCTAGGAAATACTATTAATATAACTATTATTGAAACTTGGAAAGATATAGTAGATGGTGGTGGGACTAATGGAACATTTACTGTACCAGCTGGGTATATAATTTCATCTACATCTACTGATTCAAATGGGAATACTGTGTATAGTATTCAAAAGAGCGATAAGTCTGTTTTTTCAGTTGGAGATATAGATGGATTAACATATAAATCAGCAAATAATAGAGATGGTGAAGTGAAGTTTGAAGTAAGTGTACAAAATAACGAAATAGGAAGCACTGTAACTTTAGACTCAAAAGGAGATAAAACTATTACTGTAACTCCCGTTATTGATACAAATTTAGATGCTAGTACAGTTGTAGCAACAGGAACAGAAGATTTAGCTATTGCAGGACTTGCAAATCCAATAAAAATAACAATTACAGATGGAACTGTTCCACTAGTAATAACAGATAAATCTGAAACTCTAGGAAATATAGTATTAGATAAAATACCAAATGGTATGACAGTTTGGTATATGGATGGCACAACTTTAAAAATGGCTACAAATATTGGAACTTCAACTGGAAACTATACTTTAAATCCAAATGGGGATAAAGTAAATGTAGGGGTAAATAAATGGTTAATCCCAACAAATGGAAGTAATACAATCCCTGAAATATATGTAAACGCTCCAGAAAACTGGGCAGGAACTTTTAATTTTGATGTTAGTCTATCTATATATGAGCAAAATTTATCAACTCCTATTGAAAAAACTATAAATTCTACTGGAAAAATAGAATCTGTTGCAGATGGTTTTGAAAGTATTAGTGGTACAAAAGCTACTAAAAATGTATTCCAGTGGGCAGATCTACAACTAAATGCAAATATGAAAGATGTTGATGGTAGTGAGGTTATGAATCTTGAACTTAATGGACTGAGTTCAAATGCACAGTTTAAATTAAAAGATGGAAGCTTAACAAATCAAGCAGTTTGGGATGGCTCTAAATGGACAATTTCAGGTATAAAAGTAGATGATATAAATAAAATCCAATTTATGGATACAAAAGCTACTACTAGTGTAACTGCAAAAGCTTGGACACAAGAACTAGATGAAAGTGGGAATCCTCTAACTGGTACTAACTATGAGTCAAATAAAGTTGATATATCTGGAGATCTTGTAGAAATAAAATCTATTTCTGGAACATTTACTTTTGATAAAGAGCTTAATATGAACTTTGATAATATTGGAGATATAAAAACTGGAGAAAATTATAATATTGGATTAAAAGATATAACAACTATCAATTTGGGTTCTAATAATGGTGCTAAAAATGAACTGCTAAACTTAACGCTAAAAGATGTTTTAGATATGGGTAAAAAAGAAAATGGAGAGATAAATATTACAATTTTAGGTGGTGGAAATGGAACTAATAAGGATAAGGTGACATTTGCAGATGATAATCAATGGCTGAAATCATCTGAAATTACTAATGGATATTATGAATATACGAATACATTAGATCCGACTGTTAAAGTAAAAGTTCAGCAAGAAATTGAACAACCATTATAAATAAAAAGAGAGTAAAATCTTCTTTTTATTTATTTCTTAATTATTATTAGATAATATTATGTATTATTAGTGTAGGGATAGAAAATTAAATGAAAATTATACTTTTTAGTAGTGACATTGCTCTTATTTCAAGATGGGAAAAATTTATACAAGATAATGAATCATCTATATTATATAATGAAGATGAACTTTTTAGTATTAAAAATTCTATTTTGATTTTAAGTAGTTGTACGAATATAAAAAACAAAATACAAAAATTTAAAAAAATAAAAGATAAAAATAATAAAATTATTTTATTAGAAAGAGAACCTAATATATTAAATGCTAAAAGATATCTTTATTTAGGAGTAGATGGATATGGAAACTCTTTTATGAGTTTATCATTCTTTAAATCGTCTATTGAAGCTGTAAAGAATGATTATGTATGGATCCTCCCACATATAACACAAGGTTTAATTAAAGAAATATCAAAATTTGAAAATGCTAATGATAAAATATTAGAAAAACTAACTTCTTCTGAAAAAAAAGTAGCAGAATTTTTAAAAATAGGGTATAAAAATCAAGAAATAAGCTATGAGTTGGATATATCAGTAAATACTGTTAAAAAACATATTAAAAATATTTACAACAAACTAGATGTTCACGATAGGATATCATTTACAAAATTATTTATATAATAATTAAAATATATTTACAAATAAATATTTAAGGATAAGTATGAATTTTTTCAATAAAGAAAAATCATTAAAAACAACAGTTTTATCTCTATTTGGATTTATAATATTTTTATTAATCTTTATTTTTGGGATACAATTACTTTATATAGATAATGAATTAGCCAAAAAAAGTATTAATACTAAATTAGAAAGTCTAGCTTATAACGTTGAATCTTCGATAAAAAGTGCAGAACAATCAAATTTTAATACAATAGAAATGCTAAGTTTTATAAATAAAAAGAATAAGATTGAACAAGATGAAAATTTTAAAGCTTATGTAGATATATTAAAATTACAAAAAAAATATTATGCAGCATATACAGGATATAGTGATGGAAGTTTTTATGAAGTTATAAGTCTTGACATAGATAAAAATTTAAGAGATACTTATAATGCAAAAAATACAGACAAATGGCTACTTATAAAAATTGATGGTGAAAATATAAAACAAAGAGAGCTTTATTTATATGATGAATATTTAAATCAAACTTCAAAAAAAATTGAATTAAATAATAATTATGATGCTACAAAAAGACCTTGGTATAAGTTAGCATTAGAAAATAGTGGAAGTCCTGTAAAAACATCACCATATAAATTTTCGAATATAGATACTTTTGGAATAACTTATTCTAAAAAGTTAGCTGATACTGAAAATGTTGTTTCTATTGATTTTTTAATGGAAGATTTTAAAAATTTATTTAGAGATAATATTGATGAAAATAGTATGGATTTATTTTTATTTAGAAACTATGATAAACAGGCTATATCTTCTATTACAAAAGATGAAAGTTTACTTGAAGAATTTTTTAAATCTTATGAAAATATTTTATATTTTAAAGAAATAAAGATAATTGATTTAAGAGATAATAGTTATATTGTACAAATTATACCTATAAAAAATAGTAGTCAAGATGAATATATAATACTATTTGCTGATTATAAAAAAACGATACAGCCGTATCATATGCAAACATTAAAACTTGTAATGACTCTAGGAATAATAGGTATTCTTATGATACCAATTATTTTATATTTTTCAAAAATTATTGTAAAACCAATATATAGATTGGTAAGAGAGAGTGTAAAAATAAAAAATAGAAATTATAAAGAAGTATCTAAAGTAAATAGTTCAATTTTAGAAGTTTCTATCTTATCTAATGCTTTTTTAGATATGGCAAAATCTATTCATGAGTATCAACACTCATTAGAGCAAAAAGTTGAAGAGAGAACAAAAGAATTGTCTTTTAAAAATAAAGAGCTTTTAACTTTATCTATTACTGATAAATTGACAGGATTATATAACCGTGTAAAACTTGATAAGGTTTTACAAGAAAATATTGATAGAGCTCTAAGATATAATACTATTTTTTCTATTATTCTTATAGATATAGATTTTTTTAAAAAGATAAATGATAATTTTGGTCATCAAGTAGGAGATGATGTATTAAAAGAGACAGCAGAAATTTTAAAAAATAGTATTAGAAATGTTGATATCCTTGGAAGATGGGGTGGTGAAGAATTCTTGATTATATGCCCTGAAACACCTCTAACAGGAGCAAGAGAATTGGCTTTAAAATTAAATAAAGCTATAAAAGAATATAAATTTTCTACTTATCCAAATAGTGTAACTATGAGTATTGGTTGTTCTTCTTATAAACAAGGAGTTCTAACTTATGATGAGATTATATCAAATGCAGATAAAGCTTTATATATAGCAAAAGCAGGTGGAAGAGATAGAGTTGAAATTTTTTAATAACTTTAAGCTAAACTATCTATAATTGCATTTATGAATTTAGAAGAGCTAAAAAAGAAAAAAGACGATTGTCGAACTTGGAAAAATGTTGAACCATGGTTTTTACAACTAAAAGAAGCTTGTAAAATAGAAAAAAAAGATTTAAATATAGATTATGGTGATTGGTTTAGTATTGGGAATAGGGTAGATTTAAGTGATGATGAGTATGAAGTTATACTTAAAACAGCTAAAAAGCTAATTCCTTGGAGAAAAGGACCATTTAAAATTTTTGATTTAGAAATCGATAGTGAATGGCAAAGTAATATAAAATATAATCTTATTCGACCATATTTTAATTTAAAAGATAAAATTGTTGCAGATATTGGATGTAACAATGGATATTATATGTTTAGAATGCTTGAAGATTGTCCTAAAAGATTAGTTGGATTTGATCCTTCACCTTTGACTTTACACCAATTTGAATTTATAAATCATTTTGTAAAATCAGATATTATTTATGAAATGCTTGGAGTTGAACATTTAGAATTTTATAATCATAAATTTGATTTTATCTTTATGCTAGGAGTTTTATATCATAGAGCAGATCCTGTTGGAACTTTAAAATCACTAGCTCGAGGATTAAATAGTAAAGGAGAGATATTAATTGATACTTTTATGATAGATGGAGAAGATGAAATATGTTTAACTCCAAATAAAAGATATTCAAAGATTCCAAATATATATTTTATTCCTACAATTTCTGCACTTAAGAATTGGCTTGAACGAGCTGGATTTGAAAATATAGAAATATTAGCAACAGTAGTTACAACATCTAGTGAGCAAAGAAAAACGCCTTGGAGTTTTGATGAAAGTTTAGAAGACTTTTTAGATAAAGAAGATAGTACAAAAACAGTAGAAGGTTATCCAGCACCAAAAAGAGTTTATGTTAAAGCTAGAAAAGTTTTATAACTAAAATAGTTCAACATTACTAATAGTAGATATTTGGGAAAATTTAAAAAATTGCCCTCTACCTTTATTTTTGGCTTCATATAAAGCTATATCTGCATTTTTTATTGCATCATTGACTGTTTTACTAGAATTAAGTTCAAATCTTTCAAATCCTATACTTATACTTTTTTTCAAAGTTTGACCACTATTTTCATCTACAACAACTTCAACTTGTGAAAAATCAGAGATTATCTTTTTTGCTATTTCACAGGCTTGGTGTTCATCTTCATGACTTAAAATTGATACTAAAAAAGTATCAGACTCTAATCGTCCAACTAAATCAAATTCATTTATATTTGAGTGAATAACTCTTGCTAGTTGAACTAACATTTTATCTGATATCTCATAATCAAATTCATCAATAACTGATTTAAATCTATCAATACCTATCATAAGTAGGTAAATTTCATTTTGTTTATTATTTGATAATTTTAAATAAGAAGATAAATTTTCAATCATATATTGTCTCGTTAAAACATTTGTAACAGAATCTAAAGATGCTGATTCTATGAAATTTTTCTTTAAAATAGAGTTTTGAACTATTGTAGATATTATAAAAAATGCTGAATCAATAGTATTATAATTTTCTTCTAAAAAATTAGAGTGTTCAACTGAAGATGCACAAAAAGACACTGTAGCATTCATATTTGTATGAGTATTTACTATAAAATAGTGAGATAGATCATCATCTAAAAAAAAATCTTTTCCTCTTGATAATACATCTAGTTTTTCATTTTTATTGATATCAAATAGAGAAAATACTAAATTCTTTACATCAAATTCTCTTTCTAACCAATCAAAAATATCAACAGCAACTTGGTTTAAATTTGTTGCATATTGTAGTTGTTCATATAACTTAAAAATGCTTTGTATAGCTTCAAAAGACTCTGGATCACTTGCTGATCTTTTTATTAAATTTAAAATACTATTTTTCATATGTTCCCTAAAAAAGTTCAATTTTTGATGTTTCTTCTTCGTTAAATAAAAATGCACTACCTCTAGAATTATTTTTCGCTTCTCTTACAGCAATATCTGACTTTCTTATAATTGTATCTAAATCTAAGCCATCTTTTGGATAAAAAGTAATTCCTATAGAGATAGTTTTCATTAAAACTTGCCCTGTTTGTTGATTTACAACTACTTGTTCATTTTTAAAAGTAGCTATTAATTTATTTGCTACAAGTAGAGCATTTTCTTCTTTTACAATATTTTGTAAAATTACAAAAAAAGTATCATTTGCCATTCTAATAATTAAATCAGATTCTCTTACTTGAGATTTTAATACATTAGCTAGAGTTAATATAACTTTATCCCCAATTTCATAGTTAAATTCATCTAGTACTGCTTTAAAATGGTCAACTTCTACTACTAAAAAAGCTATTTTATTCCCTTCTCTTAGTGCAAGACTAAATAGAGGTGGAATACAATGGTTTAAATAAGTCCTATTATAGCAATTTGTTAAACTATCTATAATTAATGAACTATTTAACTTATTTTCTAAAATTTTTATATATATTATATTTGAAAAATTTTTTAAAAGTAGATTTATCTTTTCTACATTATTTTGTATATTTTTCAAATTCTCAATATTTAAAAAAATTAGTCCAAATATTAGTTCAATTTCATTTGATAATTTAAATTTTTGTGTATAAAAAAACTGATTGTTATCTTGAGAATTATCAAAAATATTTCTATTTTTACCATTTTCTTTGATATAGATTTTTATTGAATCTACTTTAAAATTTTCTTCTAAAAAATGAAATATTTTAATATATGATTTATTATTATCAAATGAAATTAGTTTTTGGTTTAGATTTGTAATATTTTCAAAAGATAGGTTCATCTTATATGCTTTTCCCATTGTCTAAGATTTTCTATTTCATTGTTTAAAGTTGTTTTTTGACCATGTCCTGGATAGATATGGAAATCTTTATTCCATTTTAAAATTTTATTTATACTATTTTTCATATCTTTTGCATTTGACATTGGAAAATCAAATCTTCCAATAGTACCTTTAAAAATAAAATCTCCACTAAATAAAGTTTCATTTATTTCTATAACACTACAACCTGGAGTATGACCTGGAAAATGGTGGAATTTTATTTTGATGTTATCAATTTCAATTTCTTCATCTGGATTTACTAAAATATCAGCATATGAAGGAGGCATTCCTAGATTATAAGGATTTAACGTTAGCATAAATTCATCATCTTTTGGAGTATATAAGCTTATATTAAATAGTTCTTTTACTTCTTGGTTTGACCAAATATGGTCAAAGTGACCATGTGTATTTAAAACAGCAATAGGATTTGTAGTATTATATTTAATCCAAGTAGTAGCTTCATATCCTGGATCAATTATGATATCTTTACCTTCAATAGTTATTATATAGCAATTTGTTTGATAATCACCCATAGGATGAACTTTAATCTGCATTTTAAACCTTAGTTTGCTAAAATTACTCCATTATAACTAAAAAAAGGTTAATCTATGAATTATTATAAGGTTCTTGAAGATATTTTATTAACAAGATTACCAAATGAAAAGATAGAAAAATTTAGAATTTTCTATAATGATTTTTTAAGTGGTAATTTTCACTTCACTAATGATTATAACCCACCAAGTTTAAAAGAACAAGAACCATCATATTCAACATTTCTAAATATTTTAAAACCTACAGCTTTACCTGAAATAAAGAATTTTAAGAGTATCGAAGGTAAAAAGTATTTAGTTCATACTATTTTACATATAGAGTATTCTGCTATTGATTTAGCACTTGATGCTAGTTTAAGATTTAAAAATTTGCCACTAAAATATTATCAAGATTGGCTTGAAGTTGCTAATGATGAAATAAGGCATTTTTTAATGCTAGAAGAATTATTAAAAGAATTAGGTGGTAAATATGGAGATTTTGATGTACATAAAAATCTTTTTGAAGCTATGCAACAAACACCAGATTTTTTAAGTAGAATGGCTTGTGTTCCAAGGTATTTAGAAGCAAATGGACTTGACCAAAATCCAAAAATTATGCAAAAACTTAATTCAAATAAAGATGAGTTTAATACAAAATTTATAAAAGCCTTAGAAATTATACTAAAAGAAGAAGTTGATCATGTAAAAAAAGGCGATATTTGGTTTAAATATGAGTGTCAAAGACTAAATTTAGAACCAGAAAGCACATATTTAGAATTAATAGAAAAAGTTTTCCCTGGTAGTTCAAAAAGAAAGATGGATTTAAATTTTAGTGCTAGAAAAGAAGCAGGATTCTCTTGTAATGAATTAAAGACATTATCAAAAAAAGATGATTGTTTTTAGATAGAGGTTAAATATGATTAATTCAAATTATGATGTTGCTTTTTTTAAATTAAAAAATTTAAATGACAATAATGATAAAAATATAGGAAGTGGATTTTTATCGAATGTTGAAAATATAATAAATAAAGATATACCAAGAGATGATAGTTTAACTTTTGAAAATATTAAAGGAATAAGTTTAGAAGAGATTGAAGTACATTTTAAAGATGAAGATAAAAAAAATATAGCAAAAAATCTACGTGTTGCTACATTGTTTTCAAATGATGAAAAACTATCCAAAGCTTTGTTTAATACAGTATTAGGACAACCTTTTGATGTAGGATTTGATTATTTAAGTAATAAATATGAAGATAAAAGAAGTTACTTAAAATCAAAATTTGGTGGTTCAAATTCATTATTTGATTTACTTCATAAATCTATGAAAAATAGATTAGATGGTGAAAAATCACAAACATCAAAAGAAGATTTGGATGATATTTTATTAGAAATAAACTCTTTTGATTTTATAAGTGTTTTAGGAAAAAATTATAAGAAAGGTTATGATAAGTATAAAAATGATGACAAATATTCTTTTTTATATAAGAACTATACTTTAGAATACCAAGATTTAATCGATAAATATAAAAATATAGATAAGATTAATCTTGATATTATTAAACAATTTTAGTATATTGACGTTAAGAATTTTAGTCTTAAATTAGAATCGATATATTCTACTTTTATATTACTATTTATTTTTTCAGATGCTAAAACACCTTGTAAAGTTTTAATAACATGCCAAAACTTTTCATTAAAAGGTATATTTATCTCTTTTATTTTATTGGTTTTTATAGTTTCAGCAATAGATAATACACTATAATAGTAAAAAATTTTATTTTTTGCTCTTTTTATTCTATAATCTCTCATTAAATTTAAGTTTGTTTTATAAATATCTTTTTCTATATCACTCAAATTAGTTCTATTTTCAATATCTTCAAGTTCCAAATCTAAATGTTTTTCATAAGAATTTAATTTTTTTTCAATATCTTCATCTAAATTTGAGAAATGATCTAATATCCTATTATATAACTTACTAATATTATCTGAACCTACTTTTATACTATATGAGTAATTTTTGTTTGTTTCATAATTATTTGATAATGCATTAATAATTTCATATACATAAGGTAAATAGATGAATTTATCATCTTTACCTTGTTTAAAAGATATACCATTTTGACTTATAATGGGTCTAAATCCTACATATTCTAATTTCATATTATGTTTCCTTTGTATTATTTAATTTTTTAAGAAAACCATTTCTTAACTTTATCAAATACTCCTTCAAATTTTGTTTCATGTGGAGTACTCTCTAATCCAAAACTTTCTTGAAGTTTTTCTAGAAGTTCTTTTTGTTCACTATTTAAACTTTTTGGATATTCTATTTTAACTTGAACAATTAAATTACCCTTTCCATATCCTTGAACAGATTTGACACCTTCATTCCTAAATGTAAATTGTTGTTTGTCTTTTACGCCTTTTGGAATTTCGAGCTCTAATTCTCCTCTTAAACTAGGTATTTTTATTTTTGCTCCTAAAATAACTTGAGTAAAGAAAATAGGTGCTTCAAAATAGATATCATCATCATGTCTTACAAAGTGAGAATCTTCTTTTACATTAACTTCTAAATATAGATCTCCTCTTTGACCATTTGGTGCAATATTTCCTCTATTTGAAACTCTTATTCTCATTCCATCATTTACACCCTCAGGGATATCAACTTTGAAACTATCTTTAACTTCTTCATATCCAACGCCTTTGCAAGAACTACAAGCTTCTGCTTTTGATTGTCCTGTTCCAGAACAGTTTGGACAAGTTTGTGCAAAAGTCATAAATCCTTGTCTTGAGTGAACTTGACCAACTCCTCCACAAGTTTTACAAGTAGCTAACTTACCATCTTTTGCACCAGTTCCACTACAAGATTTACAAGCAGTTTTATATTTGTATGTTATCTCTTTTTTACACCCAAAAACTGCCTCATTAAACTCTAAAGATATACTAATAACTGTATCTAAATTATAGTTATAAGTTTTTCTTTCCTTCTTGCTACTTCTTCCTCCAAAACCAAACATCTCTTCAAACATTGAACCTAAATCATCAAAACCACTAAAACCACCTCTTTGACCATGCCCTTCTAGTCCAGCTTTACCATATCTATCATATAAAGCTCTTTTTTCTTCATCACTCAATACTTGATAAGCTTCATTTATAGCTTTGAATTTTTCTTCAGCTTCTTGATCATCTGGATTTTTATCAGGATGATACTGCATAGCCAGTTTTCTATAGGCTTTTTTAATAGTAGATTTGTCTGATGTCTTACTAACTTCTAATAATTCATAATAATCAACTTCAAGCAATTTGCAATCTCCCAAAAATATAATAAAATTTTATAAAGTGAATATTCTAACTAAAAAGTAAATAATTTCTTATTAAGCTGATTAATTTTTATTTCGATATAATCCCAAAATGAATAGAGGATTAGAAAAATTTTATGAATTAGTTGAAGCTTTTGAGTCTTTACCAACTATTGGTAAAAAATCAGCTTTAAGACTTGCTTATCATATTGTTATGAATGACAATTATTGTGGAATAAAAATAGCTCATAGTATAGAAAATGCACTAAAAAGTATAAAAAAATGTAAGAGGTGTGGTTCTATGAGTGAACATGAAATCTGTGAATATTGTTTGGATGAGAGTAGAGATAAAACAAAACTTTGTATTGTTCAAAGTGCAAAAGATATATTTATAATTGAAGAATCAAAAGAGTTTGATGGAAGATATTTTGTAATAGATGAATTAGTTATTGATGAGATTATTAAACTTCAAGATTTTATAAAAAATAATGAAGTTAAAAATATACTTTTTGCTATTACTCCATCTATTGCGAATGATGCTTTTATACTATTTATTGAAGATAAATTAAAAGATTTTGATATAACTTTTACAAAAATAGCACAAGGTGTTCCAACAGGTGTAAGTCTTGAGAATGTTGATTTATTATCTTTATCTAAAGCTATTCAAAGTAGAGTAGAGGTTTAGAATGCAAAAAAGAGTTGTATGCCAAAAATGTATACACTATTTTGTTACTTGGGAGCAAAATAAACCACATGGATGTAAATCTTATGGTTTTAAATCAAGAGTTCTTCCTTCTATTGTTGTAAAAAATAGTAGTGGAGAAGATTGTAAACTTTTTATAGAAAAAAAATTTGAAAATAGGAGTTGATTTGTTATATAAAGATTTTAAAGAGGCAATAAAAAGTATAGGATTTAGTTCTGTTGATGAGTTTATATCTTATGCAAAGATAAGCTCAAATGAAGTTTTAGCTTGGATAGAAAAAGATGAAGTTCCATATTTAGTATCTTTGCTTTTACATACTTTAAAAGGTGATAAAGATGTTCTACCAGCTAGTATTTCTTTAGAAAGTATAGTTGAAGAGTGTTTACCTCTAGCAACACTTCTTGAAGAAGCTTCATCTTTCCCTCATAAACTTGAAGAGATGTTTTTATTACAAAAACAACTAAATGATTCAACAAATGGTAAAAATTGGGAACTAGGTAGTAATAAATTTGGAAAAGAGATAAATTGGCTTAGATGTATTCATATGGAAGTTGCAGAACTTATAGATTCAACTCCTTGGAAACACTGGAAAAATATAAATTCAAGTCCAGATATGAATAATATTCATGTTGAATTAGTTGATATTTGGCATTTCTTAATGTCTTATATTTTACAAGAAACAAATGTTCCAAAAGCTGTATCTTTAGTAAATACTCATTGTATATATGAAGCTTCAAATAATATAGATATAAAACTTGTTGTAAAAGAAGCAGAAAAATTATCTTATATATCTTTAGCAATAGATACAAAAAATATGCCATCTTTTAGTGGAATAGAAAGATTTATTGAACAATATTTTAGATGTTGTAAAATTGCTGGTTTATCTTTTACTTGGCTTCAAAAATTATATATTGGAAAGAATTGTTTAAATCAATTTAGACAAGATAATGGTTATAAAGAAGGAACTTACAAAAAAATTTGGAATGGAAATGAAGATAATGTTGTAATGGTAAACTTACTTGAAAAGATTGAAGATGTGAGTTTTGAAGAACTTTATAAACAATTAGGTATTGAATATAATAAAGCTTAATAGATTTTAAGCTTTAGGATTTAATTTTGCTTTTAGCTTTTTGGGTAAATGAGCAAAAACAATTTTGCTATTTTTTATAAATTTATCATTTTTAAAAATAGCAATATCCAAACTCATAGAATTTTGGTTAAAATTTAGTAGTTTTATTGTTTCATCTTTTTGTATGAAAGTAAGATTTTCATTTTTTAAATCTACTATTTTTTTTATTTTTGCCAAATTTACTCCAAAATTTAATATTAAATAATTTTACAAAAATAGGATTTAAAATGCAACAAGAGAGTATTAAAGCAATTCCTTCAAATAGATTGCAGTTTTTCCCAATAATGATGTTTGCTACTATTATGGGACTTGGTGGTTTGACTTTAGTTTTTGAGAGATTGTATTCAACTTTTAATTTTCCAAAATTTTTTGCTACAACATTAATAACTATTACAACAATTTTATTTTTTATTCTAATTTTTACGTATTTATTAAAAATTATAAAATATAAAGAGGAGGTTCTAAAAGAACTAAATCATCCTATAAGAATAAATTTCTTTGCAGCTATCTCAATATCAATGCTTATTTTGTCAGCAACTTATAAAGACTATTATATGGAAGCATCAGAGATATTTTTTTATGTTGGTGCAAGTTTACATATATTTTTTACTTTTTATACAATTAGATTTTGGATAAATAATAATCTTGAAATAATTCATTCAAATCCAGCATGGTTTATACCAATTGTTGGAAATCTGATAGTTCCAATAGCAGGAACAGGTTTTGTTGATAATCAGATTTTGATTTTTTACTTTGCAGTAGGAGTATTTTTTTGGATAATTCTATTTTCTATTATTTTAAATAGAATTATTTTTCATAACCCTTTTGCTCCTAAATTTTTACCAACAATGTTTATTCTAATAGCTCCACCAGCTATAGGATTTATTTCATATATAAAATTGACTTCTAGTTTAGATTTCTTTTCCCAAATTTTATTTAGTTTAGGAATATTTTTTGTGATTTTACTATTTTTTATGTATAAAAATTTTGTAAAAATAAAGTTTTTTATATCTTGGTGGGCATTTACATTTCCTATGGCTGCAGTTACACTTAGTACAATTTTAATGTATGATTTAACACAAAACTTTTTTTATGAGGTTTTGTCTTACATCTTTAGTGTAATTACAACTATAATAGTACTTTTAGTTGCTTTTAAAACAGTACAACATATCTTAAAACAAGAAATTTGTATTATGGAATAGGATAAGATATTAATAGGCTTTTCTACTTTTATTAAGTAGTATAAAATTATTGGTTTCTTCTATATAAGAAACTTATTTAAAGGATTTTCTATGGAATTTAGATATATTGGAAAAAGTGGACTTAGAGTTAGTTCTATATGTTTAGGAACTATGACTTTTGGAAGTAGTACTTCTAAAGATGAAGCATTTAAAATTTTAGATAAAGCTTATGATAGAGGAATAAATTTTTTTGATACGGCAGAACTTTATCCTGTAACTCCCAAAAAAGATACTATTGGGAATACAGAACTTATTGTTGGAGAATGGCTAAAAACAAAACCAAGATATAGTGTGATTTTAGCAACAAAAATAGCAGGAGCAGCTTCTGGTTGGTTTGTTCCACCAGTACGTCATGGATTTACTGCTATAGATAGTTTTCATATAAAAAAGGCTATTGAAGATAGCTTAAAAAGACTTCAAACTGATTATGTAGATTTATATCAAATGCATTGGCCTGATACTATTGTGCCAATTGAAGAGAGCTTAAAAGCTTTTGATGAACTTGTTCGTGAAGGAAAAGTGCGATATATTGGAACTTCAAATGATAGTGCTTATGGACTTACAAAAGCAAATGAAGTTAGTAAATATAAAGGTCTTGTTCGATTTGAGTCTATTCAAAATAATTTTTCATTATTAAATCCAAGATTTCATGATGAATTAGCAAATGTTTGTAGAAGAGAAAATATATCATTATTACCATATTCTCCTATGGCTGGAGGAGTTTTAAGTGGAAAATATAATAATGAATTTGTATCACCAGATGTAAGATTTTCTATTTATCTAAAAGAAAAAAGTAAAAGAGTCCAGGCTATGGCAAATAGATTTGTAAATGATAAAACTTTACAAGCTACTCAAAAATATTTAAAATTAGCAAAAGAGTATGAAGTAAGTCCTGTTACTTTAGCTATTTCATATTCTAAGCACTTTGATTTTGTAGCTTCAACTATAATTGGAGCTAGAAAAATAGAGCAGTTAGATGATTCTTTAAAAGCTTTTGATTTTAATATAAATGATGAATTATTGAGTAAAATTGAGCAAATACAGAAAGAGATTTTATACCCTATGGGTTAATAAATATAATTTTTATTAATATTTAACTAATTATAAATTAAAATGCCCTAATCTACATAAAAGGGGTATAATGAAAAACTTGACTATTAGTTGGAAATTTACTATTATCAATATAGCAGTTACTATATTGGTTTTAGTATTTGGGTATTTAATTTTAAATAAATATAAAAATGACTTAACGGAAGATATCCAGTACAAAGTTATAGATAATTTAAATTCTTTGAGTGCTTTAAAAATTGAAGCTAAACTAGATGTTGGTATTTCAAATGCAATCTCAATAGCAAATGATTCATCTATAAAAGAAGCTTTAGCTACTAATAATAGAGAGTTAGCTATAAAAACTTTATCTGAACTATCTATTAAAATGAAAGAATCTACACCATTTCAAAATATTCAGATTCATCTTCACACAAAAGATAATAAATCTTTTCTACGTTCTTGGAAACCAACAGATTTTGGTGATGATTTAAGTTCTTTTAGAGCAAGTGTTGTTAAAGTAAATAGTGATAAAAAAGCTATAAATAGTTTTGAAATAGGAAATGATGGTTTAAGTATTCGTTCAGTTGTTCCTATCTTTGATGAAAATAAAAATCATGTAGGTTCTATGGAATTTATGCAAGGTATTAATTCTGTTGCAAAATCTTTTGATGAAGAGAATAAAGCATTTTTACTTTTAATGGATGCAAGTTTAGCAACTACTAAAATTAAAGATGAAAATAAACTTGATAGATATTTAATATCACAAAAATTTATAAATCAAGATTTTTTAGAAGATACTAAAAAAATTAATTTTGATAAACTTTTAAAAGATAAATATTTTATAACTAAAAAATATTTTTATACATATTCAGAAGTTAAAGATTTTAATAGTAAAAATCTTGGAATTAGTTTAATTGCTGAGCCAATATCAGATGTTACAAATGAAATAGATCAAGCTTCAAGGATAATATTTATTGCTTTAACTATTTTAGTTGCATCACTTTTAATAACTATGCTTATTTCTTTACTAAATATGAAAAATGGAATTATTAAGCCTATATTTAAACTAAAAAAATCTATTGATGAAGTAGCAAAAAATTCTTCAGGAGATAATATAAGAATTGAAGTTACATCAAATGATGAAATAGGGGATGTTGTTACAAGTTTTAATAACTATTTAGACTCTATTGAAGTTGGATTACAAAAAGATAATCTAGTGATTCAAGAAGCAAAAGATATTATTGAAATGGTAAATGCTGGATTATTTAATGAAAAAATAGAAAGTAAAGGTAACTCTGATAGAGTTAATTCACTGATTTCAGAAATAAATGGATTGATAGATAAAATGGGAACAAATCTATTAGTTATAAATGAGGCTTTAATTGCACTGTCAAATGCTAAATTTGACTATGAAATTCCTAAAATAAATAACATTACAGGATTGATGGCATCTTTATTAAATGGAATTTTAGTAACTCAATCAACTGTTAATGAAATTATGTGTTTAATAGAAAAATCTAATGTAGAATTAACTCATAGTTCAAAAGAATTAGCTGAAGCATCTTCAAATTTAAGTAATTCTTCTAATATTCAAGCAGCTAGTCTTGAAGAAACGGCAGCTGCAATAGAAGAAATTAGCGCAACAATTACAAGAAGTACAGAAAATGCTATAAATATGGCAAAATATGCAGAAAATGTAACAAAATCTACTCAAATAGGAAAAGAATTAGCTCAAAAAACAGCTACTTCTATGGATGATATAAATAGTCAAGTAAATAGAATAAATGAAGCAATATCTGTGATAGATAATATAGCATTTCAAACAAATATCCTAAGTTTAAATGCAGCAGTAGAAGCAGCAACAGCAGGAGAAGCAGGAAAAGGTTTCGCAGTTGTAGCACAAGAAGTAAGAAATCTAGCAGCAAGAAGTGCAGAAGCAGCTAAAGAGATAAAAGATTTAGTAGAACATGCAACATCAAAAGCAAATGAAGGAAAAGAAGTAACTACAAGTATGATTGAAGGGTTTAATGAATTAAACGAGAATATTGATGTTACAATAAGATTAATTGAAGATGTTTCTACTGCTTCTAAAGAACAACAACAAGCTATGAGTCAGATTAGTGCTACAGTGAATAGCTTAGACCAAGCTACTCAAAAAAATGCTTCTTTAGCATCAACTATTAATGAAATGGCAGCAAAAACTTCTCAACTTGCAGAAGAGTTAAATGAAGCTATAAATCAAACAAGTTTTGATAAATCAGCTAGTAAAAGAATTTGTGATTCAAGTATGATTGTTGAGATAAATAGATTAAAATCAGATCATATTAACTTTAAGAACAAAAGTTTTTCACAATGTAAAGTAGGTAATAGTTTTACTGTAACAAATTCAAAAGAGTGCAATCTTGGTAAATGGTTGGCTTCTCATGAAAATCATGAGTTTGCACAGTCACAAGAGTGGGAAGAATTGAAGAAAGCTCATGATAATGTACATAGTTTTGTTCAAAAAACAATAAATTTATATGAAAAAAATAGTCCAAATAGTGAGATATTAGAAGTATCTAATCATATAGAAGCTAATACTACAAAGGTATTCCATTCTTTAGATAGTATTAGAGAAATAAATTGTAATAAAAGAAAATAATAAAAAACTTTGACAATTTAGTATCTTTTTTGTTATTATTCTAAAGATAAAATTATTTATATAAAGAGAGAACATGGAAAGAAGTTTAAAAAATATTAGAAAAGTAAGTAATATAAGGGTATTTGTTATAAGTGATGATACTACTACTAAAGAATCTATAAAAAAAGAGTTTGGATCTAAATTTAAAGATATAAAGCTTATTTCAAGTAATGATGAAATAAATTCAAAAAGTATATCTTCATCAGATATCATTATAGTTGATTTAGATATACAAAAAGGAATTTTTGAAGAATTAACTTCAAAAATTCAGAGTGTAGCTTCATTTATTCCAAAAATAGTTATATCTTCAGAAGATAGTGAAGATAAGATTTTTGACGCGGTTAATATTCAAGCATATACTTTTTTATTAAAACCACTTGATTTAATAAATTTAAAGTTATCAATAGTTATGTGTATTAACCAAACAAAAAGATCTGATAAAATAGAATTGAGTCATGGAATCTATTTTGACGAATATAGAGATCAATTTTTCAAAAAAGGTGGTGCTATTATAGACTTCACTAGACTTGAAAAATCTTTCTTAAAACTTCTAATAAGCAGAAAAGATGAAATTACAGATTATGATATGATAAAAGATGTTGTTTGGAAAGGTAAGGAAATGTCAATTTATACTATGAGAAATATTGTAAATAAAATTAGACAAAAGACTTATTATGAAATTATTAAAAACCACTCGGGAAGAGGTTATACAATAGATATTATAAAAAATTAAATTTTGATAGGTGTGATTTGGAAGAAATTATAGTCTCAAAAGAAGAACTGATTGAAATGTTTGAATCAGAGAAAATTGTGGATACTGGTAAAGGTTGGTATATGGATAATAGTATTGTTGATATTGTTGCCCTTCATGAAATCGAACCAAAATTTCTTCAAGATATTGCAAATGCAAAACTTTATAAAATAATTAAAAAGAAACCTCTTTATTAAACAAACAAGTATTATCTTACTTGTTTGTATTTCTTCTCACACTATAAATACCTAAGCAAACAACTAATATTACTAAAGATTGTAAAATCCCCATTGTTAACCAATTCCCAGCTAAAAATCCTAATTGAGAATCAGGTTCTCTATAAAATTCTGCAATAATTCTAGCAATTGCATATAAAATTCCATACATTAAGGCTAATTGACCATCAAAGCTTTTTCTTTTTCTAAAATATACTAATATTAAGAATACAATTAATCCTTCTAATATTGCTTCATAAATTTGTGAAGGATGTCTTAATATCCCTTCAACATATATTCCCCAGGGAACATCTGTAATTCTTCCTACTAATTCTTGATTAAAGAAGTTTCCAATTCTTCCAAAAATATATGCAGCACTAATTCCAAGAACTGCAATATCAGTTATAAACCAAAAAGACACTTTTTTTCTAATAGAGAATAAATATGACGCTATTATAAATCCTAAAAATGCCCCATGGTAGCTCATCCCAGAAATACCAACATAAGAACCATTTACATAAGGATTGAAGATTTGCCAAGGATGTGTAAGGTAGAACATTGTTTGTGTATCATAAAATAATACATAACCAAGTCTTGCTCCTAAAATAACACCAATTTCAGCCCACCATATATATGAATCAAATATATCTTGACTAATATTTATATTATCATATTTTATAAACCATTTTGCAATAAATATAGCACTCAAGAGTGCTAGAGCATACATTATTCCATACCAATGAACTGCTATTTCTCCAATATTAAATGCTACTGGATTAAAATTAGAGTATATATTTTGCCAAAATTCCATATTAATCTTCCAATGCTTCAGCTATTAATTCTATAGGGTTTTTAAATACAACATCAACATCTGCTAAATATAAAGAGTTTGTTATTTGCATTCTACAGGCACTACACTCTGCACTAACTATTTGTGCTTTAGTATCTCTTATCATTGCTGCTTTTGGTGCTCCAGCAGCTTTAGAAAATTCATACTTTTCAGTTTGCATAGTAACTCCACCAAATCCACAACATCTATTTGAATCACTCATCTCTTTTAAAACATAGTTTTGTTTTAGAAGTTCTCTTGGCTCTTTCCAAACTCCTTGCATTTTTTTAGCATGACATGGATCATGGTATGTTACCATTTGGTCAAACTTTTTTCCACTTTTTGCTAATAAATTTTTGAGTTCAGTATTATTTTCTAGCCATTTTGTAGCTAAAAATATTTTTTTAGATAATTTTATGGCTCTTTCTTTCCATTCAGGTTGGTTATGTAAATAATGCTCCCAATCTTTATTTATCATTGCACTACAAGTTGCTTCTGGAATTATTACAGCATCAACATCATCTATCCATGATTCAAAATACTCAATATTTTTTTTAGTTAAATAATCAACAGTATCAAAAGCACCTGTAAAATATGCAGGTGCTCCACAGCAAAGTTGTTTTTTAGGTATAAAAATGTCAAGCTCTAATTTTTTTAATATTTTTACCAAACTATCACCAGTATTTGTATATGTATAGTTACTCATACAGCCTATAAAAATTGCTACTTTTCCTTTTCTATTCTCATCTTTTACAATGATATTTTCTGGATATTTATTTAAAAAACTCGTACTATCAGCATAAGGTAATGCTCGATTTTTCTTTACTATTGGAAGAGAAAATCGTGGAACTGCACTCTTTTTAGCTTCATCTATTTTTATAGCACATGTTTGAAACATATATCCTAGTTTTGACATAAAATCCATAATTTTTCTATGTCTTAAAAGAAAGAAGAATAGCCTTTTATACCAAGCAATTCCATATTTTTTTGCAATATCACTTCTTACTTGTTCTATTATCATATCTGTTGGTAAATCATTTGGACAGACTTCAACACAGTTTGTACACAAAAAACATGATTCAAAAATATTTTTTGCTGTATCATCTAGTTCAAGTTCATCTCTTTTGTAAGCTCCTAATAGATCTATAAATCCTCTAGGGCTTGTTGCTTCATCTTGATTGATATTAAAAATTGTACAAACTGGTTTACATTTTCCACACTTAACACAATCATCTGATATCTTTGTATAATCGAATTTTTCCATTTAAAAAAAGCCTTATAAATTCTATAATAAAAGATTTAATATACAAAAAAAATAGTTAAAAGTTGTTAAATTGGCATTTTCTCCTATCTTAAAGCAAAAAAGGATAGAATTTATCATCTAGTAAAGAGAGGTTTTTTATGTATTTATTTGGCTTTGGATCATTAGTAAATATAAAAAGTGCTCAAAACTCATTTAAAAAAAGAGAGTTAAAAAAAGAAGATTTATTACCTATAGAAATAAGAGGATATAAAAGAGTTTGGAATGCACTTGAATCAATAAAATTTGATAATGTAGAAGTAAATGGAGTATTTTTAAATATACAAAAAGATAAAAATTCAACTATATTTGGAGTTGTAATAAAAATAACTGAAGAAGAGTTTGAGGTTTTAAAACAAAGGGAAAAAAATTACAGTTGTATTACTATAAAAAAAGAAGATATTTTAAATTTAGAACTTGAAGATAATTTAGTGGCTTTTATGACTACGAATGAAGATAAAATAGCTAATATTGGAGATATTAATACTTTTATTCCAAAAAGATATATTGATATAGTAAAAGAAGGAATAAAAGATTTTTCAAAAGATTTTCAAATAAATTTTGATGATATTTTAAATAATTTCCCTTTTCCATTAAAAGATGGAGTATATAGTTTTAGTGATACTTTACAAAATCAAGCTTCAAAACAAGAAAAATAATGAATTGCACAATAATTACTTCAAAATTAGCAAATAACAAAAGAGTTTCTATAAACTATAGTTCTATTTTTAAAGATGATAAATCTTTACATATAACATATTGTGAAAATGATACTTTAGATAAATTTGAAGCAGATATAAATTTATTAGTAGGTAAAAATACTAGTTTTTTATATACTTTAAATAAGAGATTAATTCCTTTAGCTATATCTTTAATTTCAGTATTTGTAATATTATTAGCGTTTTTAACTATTGCTATTTATGAGGACTTTTTAAAGAAAATTGTACTTGAAATGCCTACAAACTTTGATTTAAAAGATTATATATCTTTATTCTTTGTTGTTTTTTTATTTTTTTGTCTTCTTTTTATGCCAAAAATTTTAGATTCTTCTGGAAATGAATTTAGAAATCTTATTAGTTCTTGGTTTAATAAAGAGATTAGAAAAATAAAAAGATTAAAATTTGCATATTCAAATTTTGATAAAAAAATAGAGATTCATTTGTATAATTTTGATTTAGAAGATGAGAGACATTGGCTTTGGAGTAATTTTATAGAAATAATTTTACATAAATTTATAAATATTTATTTTTATGTTAGAAGTGATAAAGTAGAAATACTTGAAAAACAATTAATTAATTTAGGAATATCTAATGTAAAAGTGCTTAGATATTCTATACCAGACAATAATTTTGATGTAGATATATTATTATCAAAAAAAGAGCAAATTTTTTATTCTTTACTTCAACTTTGTTCCACTAATATTATAAAAAATAGTGATATAAATAGATTTATATCATTAGAAATTTTTGAATATTGTGGGAATAATTTTAATTTATATAAAGATAAAAATAGTTTAAGTTTTGGCTTCCAAAGCTTTATAAGTAGAAGTTTTGATGATTTTGGTTTTTTATCTCAAGAGAAATCTTTACAGATATATTTTACAAAAAATGTAAAATTTAAAGAATTAAATACTCAAAAAAAAGAATTGTCTCAATATTTAAGAAATCATCTTGAAGATTGTATTTCAACTTTTGAAAATCCTATTTCACTTTTAATTTTATATTATTATGTTAAAGATTTAGTTTTAGATGAAAAGAGAGTTATAAAAATTTTAGAAAAATTTATAAATTCTATAAAAGAGAAACAACAATATGAATTGATAAATGATTATTGGTTTGATATTGCAGGATTTATGTTTGATTCAAATGATATAAATAGTTTTGAAGACTCTACAAAATCATATTATAGAAAAATATCAATTTTAGCTTTAAATGATTTAGCCTTTTTATTTGAAAGAAATGGATATTTTGAACAATCTATTCTTATCAATCAATATTTGTATGAGATAAATCCAAATAAATATATTTTAAATATATGTTCTTTATATGAGAGAATGGGTAATTTTGATCTTGCATATAAGTTTTTGCCAAAAGAATTTAGTATTGGAAAAAATATTAAACCATTAGATATTGAAATAAAATATTATCAAAGAAAATCATGGATAATTATCTTTCAAAGAGAGAATAAACTAAAAACTGAAGGAATAAAAGCTTTAGAAAATTTAGAAAATTTACTTTTCTCTCATAATGAAGATAATAATCCATTATGGTTATGGCATTTTTATAATATTAAAGCAAATCTGTGTGAATGGGAAGAAGATTATGATGAAGCAATAAAATTTTATTTAAAGTGTTTATCTATTCCAGCATTAGGTGCTTTTGAATATGGAGCAACATTTGTAAATATGGCAATTTCATATAGATTAAAGTATCTTGTAGAAATGAATAAAGATAATGAAATTATAGATAAAGCTATAAAACTAGGAAAACTAGGGGTTATTTTAAAAGAATCCGTAGGAGATAGAGATGAAATGCCTATTGTTTTACATAATTTTGCTTTAAATATTTTATATAAAATATCAATATCATATGATGAAAAGCAGTGTTTTGAAGTTTTAGAAGTAACAAATGAAGCTTTAGAAATTTTAGAAGAGACAAAATCTATAAAAAGATTAGGGATGGTCTTAATCGAAAACTATATAGCAAGAAGCTTACTAAAATTAGATTATGAAGATATTATTTTAAAATTAGAAAGAAATATTTTAAATTTTTCCAAAAGTGAATATAAACAGATAAAAGAAATTTATAATGTATTTAGAAAAGATGATAAAATAGTTAGAATTCAATTTTTAGAGTAATTCTATTATGATAAGTCTAAATATAAAAAATAGACAATTGGTATTTATTTTTATATTAATATTTGTATTTTTGTCAAATATGATTTATCAATATAGTAACTACTTTGAGTTTAAATCAGAGAATGTCTTTGAAATAAGAGCAGAAGTTATAAATATTTATAAAAAAGATAAATATAATATTTTAAAATTAAAAACATCAGATTTTGAGTTTTTTACAACTATAACAAAAGATGAGACTTTAAAGAAATTTGATGTTTTAAATGTTGTTATTGATACTAGAAAAGTAACTTTTATAGATTATTTAAAAGGTTTTTTTACAACTATTTTATATTTTGATAAATTAGATAGAAAATCAACTTTTAAAGATAAAATACTAAAGAATATTGAAGAAAATCATGAAGATGAGAAAATAATAGAGCTATACAATGCTTTATTCTTAGCTGTAAATGTATCAAAAGAGTTAAGAGATGTTTTTGTAAACTATGCAATAACTCATGTTGTAGCACTTTCTGGATTTCACTTAGTTGTCCTATCTTTTGTTATCTATTGGCTTTTATATTTTCCATATAGTTTTTTTCAAAATAGATATTTCCCTTACAGAAACCGAAAGTTCGATATTTTACTTATAACTATGGCTATTTTGTTTTATTATCTTATCTTAACTGATATTGTACCTTCACTTTTAAGGGCTTTTGTAATGTATTGTTTGGGAATTTATTTACTTAGAAGCAATATCAAAATCCTATCATATTTGACTTTGTTATATACTTTTTTGATAGTTATTGCATTTTTCCCACAATATATTTTTTCTATTGGTTTTTGGTTTTCTATATTTGCAGTTTTTTATATCTATTTGTTTATTCAATATTTTAAAAACTATAATAAATGGTTTTTATTTATCTTTTTTAATATCTGGATGTTTTTGATATTTAACCCAATAGTTCACTACTATTTCCCTCAAACTTCTTATGAACAGTTTTACTCAATTCCTATTACAATACTATTTAATATCTTTTATCCAGCACAAATTTTGGCACATTTCTTTTATATATCATCATTTTTTGATGAATATTTAAAGATATTTATAGAGTATAAAATATATGTTTATGAAGTTTTTACACCACTTTATTTTTATATTTTATATCTTTTAGTTTCATTTTTATCGATTTGGAGTAAAAAGGCTTTTATAGTACTAAATATTTTTATGATAGGGTTTAATATTTATATGTATTTATTAGTTTAAAAGTTCACCTTTTTCAAAAAGAATAGTTTTATTATCTTTCATAACTTCTAAAGATGTTGCATCTATATCTATTTCATATGTGTAGTTTCTATTTTTAAAAGTAAAATATTGATATCCAATAGTCCCTTGATATTCTATTTCTCCATTCAATAGGACTAAATCTGGTTTTGAAGATTGACTTCTACCTATTTTCCAAGAGCTATATCTATATTTAGAATCATCTATTTTATCTATTCTAATTAAAAAATTTTTAGTTTTTATTTTATATGTTGGTTCTATAAAATCTTTTAATGAAGAGTGTAGTTGTTCTTTGTCTTGTTTTATTAGATTCTCTCTAAGTCTTTTTTCAAAATCACTTTGATAGTTTATTGCTATTATTATTTGATCAAAATTTAACCAAAGAGTTCCCTGATTTAACATAATACCTCTCCAACCCATTTCTGACCAATCTTCTATTTTTGAGTTTTTAATCTCTTTGATTAACTCATCATCAAAAACTTCACTAAACCTTTTTTTTAACTCTTCTTGGTTTTTTATACTAGGGATAGGGTATTGTCTTTTTAAAGGATATTTTATTAGATTGTTAGAGATGTATTCTATATCATTTTCTTGAAAAGCTTTTATAGTTTTTTGGATATTTTCAATTTGAGATACTTTTAATTCATCGCTATTTCCAAATAAAAAACTAAATATCACTAAAAAAATAATCTTAAATATCATTAGTTAGTTCCTAAAACTTTATCCAAAGTAAACTTCATATCTTCATCTAAATCATTCATAGAAGTTCTCATCCAATTTAGATAGTTTGCATCTATTTTTGCAACTTCTTCTATATTTTGTCCTTTGTATTTCCCAAATTTAAAAGTATTTATAAATACAGGTGTTTTAGTCAATTCAACAAGTGTTTCCATAGGATTTTTGTTTGGGAAATTCTCTCTTGCTTTTGCCACAAGTTTTGATAAAAATAGTTTCATCACAAGTACATCGCCTATTGCATCATGTGCTTTTATAGTGATATTATGTTTTGAAGCTTCTCTTTCTTCACTTTTATATAATTCTAGGGCATATCTTAAATATTGCAATCTATGATAAGGAAGTTCGCTAAATAGATGTTTTGCACATCTTAAAGTATCTATTAATTTATAGCTGTTTTCAAAGCCTTCTTTTTTTATCATATCTAAATCAAAGTTTATATTATGAGCAATTAAATAGTTTTCACTACTATTTAACTCTTCTAACCTTTTATAAAAGTTTGTATCAGTAGCTTTTGGCTTATTTTCTAATAAATCTGGTGTGATATTATGAACTTCCATAGCTTCAAGTTTTATAGGAATTTCACTAGAACAAAGTTCATCAAATAGTTCCAATTCTCCTTTTTGATTTACAATCATACTTCCAAATTGAATAACTCTATCTTCTTGAGCAGCTCCAGTTGTTTCTGTATCGAATAGTACATAATAAGCCATATTAAAATATCCTTTTAAATTATTAACATTCCATCGCCATAAGAGTAAAATCTATAATTTTCTTTTATAGCAATATTGTAAAGTTCCAAAGTTTTTTCAAGTCCTATAAATGAAGCAACTAACATAATCAAAGTTGATTTTGGTAAATGAAAATTTGTAAGTAAATAATCAACTTTTATAGGTTTATTTAGAGGATTTAAAAATAAATCACATTCACCTTGAATTTTATTTGTTCTTGAGTAATATTCAATTGTTCTTGTTACAGTAGTTCCTACAGCTAAAATTTTTTTAGCATTATCCAAATTTTTTTTAGCTTCAATTCCTATTTCAAAATATTCACTATGCATTGGATGAGATAAAATATCTTCAACATCAACTGGCTTAAAAGTTCCAGCTCCTACATGAAGTGTAAGATAATTTAATCCATATTTTGTTTCTAATTTTTTTAATAGTTCAGGTGTGAAGTGAAGTGATGCAGTAGGAGCTGCAACTGCACCATAATTTTTTGCAAATAAAGTTTGATAGTTTGTTTCATCTTCCTTTTCATCATTTCGCTGCATATATGGTGGAAGTGGAATATGTCCAATTTGATTTAAAATATCTACTAAAGATAGAAAATCTAATTTTTTATTATCATTATCTTTAAAAAATTCTACTATTCTACTTCCATCTTCATTTAGTTCTAAAATTTTAGCAACTAAATTTTCATTAAAAAATATCTTAGTTCCAATTTTTACTTTTCCTCTAATCATTACTAAATATCTATTCATAAAAAGGGGTTTGTTTAGGAGTAGCTCTACTTTAGCACCTGTATCTTTTTTACCAAAAATTCTAGCCTTTATAACTTTTGTATCATTTAAAAATATTGATAAATCTTTTGGTAAAAACTCTAAAATATTTTTAAAAGTAGAGTGGAAAACTTCATTTTTTTCTCTATTAAAAACTAAAAGTTTTGCACTATCTGGAGGATTTATAGGATAAGAAGCTATTTGATTTTGTGGAAGATTAAAATCATAGCTTGAAGTTTTTAAAACATCTAGCAAGTTTATTCTTCCTCTTCTTCATCATCTTTTTGTGCTGGATTAAATACTTTTGCAATGTATATTGATACACCATATAAAATGATTAATGGTACAGCCATAAGAATTTGGCTTATAACATCAGGTGGAGTTAATATAGCTGCAACAATAAAAATAAGAACTATTGCATATCTAAAGAAACTTTTTAGCATTTGGTCATCAACAAGTCCTATTTTTGCAAGGAAAAAAGTAACAACAGGTAACTCAAAAGCTATTCCAAATCCAATCATTATTTTTGTAAAAAATCCTACATAAGTTCCAATACTAGGTAATACCGTTACAACAGTTGAACCAAAAGCAATTAAGAATTTAAAACCTAGAGGAACAACTATATAATAAGCAAAACCAGCTCCACAAAGAAACATTAAAGTAGCAAAAAATACAAAAGGAATTACAAGTTTTTTTTCATGGTCATAAAGTCCAGGTGCTAAAAATAACCACATTTGCCAAAAAATAACTGGAAGTGAAGCTATAAAACCAGCAAAGAAAGCAACTTTCATAGCTGTAAAAAAAGTTTCTTCAATAGATACTGCAATCATATTAGTACCAATAGGAAGTGCTTGTTTTACTGGAAGTGTCATCCAATCTAAAATTGGTTCATAAAATGAAAAACATACAAAGAACATAACAACAATACAAATGCTTGAAAATACTAATCTTTTTCTTAAATCAGCAATATGTGGTTTTAAATCATCAAACATTTTTATTTGTCCTCACTTACAGAACTTTTTTGTGCTTTTACTTCATCAATTTCTCTTTTTCTTTCAATAAAATCTTTTTCATTTGTTGATTTTGAACTTTTTAAATCATCATTTAAAATTTCATCCAATCCTAAATCTATTTTTGATTCAGACATTAAAGAGTTTTTTGTGTCTTCTATTTGAGCTTTGAATTTATTTGCTTCATTTTTTAATTCACTAATATTTAATTCATTATCTAAAGTAGTTTTTGCTTCATTTAAACCTTTTTTAACTGAATTAAAAAGTTTTGCAATTTTAACCATTGCATCAGGAAGTTTATCAGGTCCAAGAGCTATGATAGCAACTATTGCAATAAGTAAAATTTCTGTGATACCCATACCAAACATATTTAACTCCATAATTTATATAGGGTAGAGATTTTATCTAAACTTTGATAAAATCAAGCAAAATTAATAAGGGAAGAGAATGATTGAAGTATTAGTTTTAGCAGTTATTATCATAATATTATTTATTATTGGTAAAAATTATAAAACAGAAGATTTTAAGAATATTAATTTAAAACAAAAAGAGATTTTTAGTGGAGATTTATTAAATCATGAAGCAGGGCTTTTAGTAGCTTTGATGTCAAAAGTTGCAAAAGCAGATGGAAAAGTAGGAGAGCTTGAAGCTGAAATTTTAAAACATACTTTTACAGATATTTCAAGTCATTTTCATAATTTTATTGAAGTTAGAGAAAAGTTAAAAGATTTATATGATAATGAAAAAGAAAATTTTTCAAATCTAATTATAATTTGTGATAGATTGTATTCTTTAACAAGAAATGATTACTCTAAAAGATTAAAAATTATGGAGTATTTATTAAATCTTGCATTTATTGATGGTGATTTTTCAAAACAAGAGCAAGAAATAACTGAAGATATTGCACAGGCATTGAAAATAGATCAAAAAGATTATATTAATATTGTTTTAAATTTTGAAAATTTTTATAAAACTAGAGCAAATGAAAAAGCTATAACAATTGAAAAAGCTTATGAAATTTTGGATTCAAATTCAAGTGATGATGAGCAGACTTTAAAGAAAAATTATAGAAATTTAGTAAAAAAATATCATCCTGATATCTTAGAAGGAAAAGGTGAAAGTCAAAATATCATAGATGAAGCTACAAAAAAACTTCAAGAAATTAATGAAGCTTATGAAATTATTAAAAAATCAAGAGGTATTTAATGGCTAGAAATTTCCCACACTCATTTATTGTTTGTGAATGCAAAAGAGTAAGTTTAGGAGAAATCATATATGCAATAAAAGAAAAAGGTGCAAAAACTTTAGAAGATATTGAAGATATAACAGATGCTGGAAGTTCTTGTGGATGTTGTAGAAGTGCCGCAGATGATATTGGTGAAAAAAAGATGGAATTGTATTTAGATGAAATTTTGAATAAATTTGTAAAAGAGTAAAAGTGAAAAGTTTAAAAGAAGAATTAATAAAAGAGATAAAAGAGCTTATTAAAACGAATAAAGATGAGAATGTTTTTATAAATCCAAGCTATTTAAACTATTTTAGTGAAAATGAACTAGAAGATATAAAATATACTTTAGAAATTAAGAAAAAAGAGTTTAATAATAGAAATTTAGATTATTTAGATGAAATTTATAATAAAACAAAAGAAGATAAGATATAATCTTAATTTAAGGTTTAAAAATGGAATATTGGAAAAAAATTAAGCAAAATTTAATAAAATTTTTAGTTGATGAAGTTAATAAAACGGGATTAAATAGAGTTATTTTAGGACTTTCTGGTGGACTTGATTCAGCTATTGTTGCAATATTATGTAAAGAAGCATTTAAAGATAATCTAAATTGTGTTTTGATGCCATCTCAATTTTCATCAAAAGCTTCAGTTGATGATGCTTTAGAACTTTGTGATAAATTTGATATAAAATATGAGATAGTAAAATTGGAACCAATTTTAAGTACTTATTTAGATAATATGAAAAATGATAACCTAAGAATAGGAAATTTTTGTGCAAGGCTTAGGATGACAATTCTATATGATATCAGTGCAAGAGAAAAATCTTTGGTTATTGGAACTTCAAATAGAAGTGAGATACTTTTAGGATATGGAACTATTTTTGGAGATACAGCTTGTGCTATTAATCCTATAGGAAATATTTATAAAAGTGATTTATTTGAATTTGCTAAATTTTTAGGTGTTACACAAAATATTATGGATAAAAAACCTAGTGCTGATTTATGGGAAGGGCAAAGTGATGAATCTGATTTAGGATTTAGTTATTCAAAAATCGATAGCCTATTAAAAGTTATGATAGATGAAAATAAAACTAAAGAAGAGTTATTAAATTTAGGTTTTGAAGAAGACTTTATAGAAAAGATTTCTAAAAGAGTAAAAATAAATGAATTCAAAAGACGTCTTCCAACGATAGCAAAAATATAAAAAGGGAAAAAATGAGTAGTAGGAAAATTGCAATTTATAAAGCAACTTTAGATAATGAAGAATTAAATCAAATTAGATCAGTTCTTGAAGCAAAAGATGATTTATCTAAAGTTTTAGAGTTTGAAGAAAGGATGGCTGAATACATAGGTGCAAAATATGCTATTGCAACAGCAACTTCTTCTGCTGCTTTGCATCTTGCACTTAGTTCTATGAAATTAAAAAGAGGTGATAAAATTTTAATGTCTGTAAACTCTTTTGTAAACTTACCTGAAACAGTAAGACATTTTGATGCAGAACCTATATTTGTAGATATAAATTTAGAAGATATGAATATTGATATAGATAAATTTGAAGAAGTTTTATTAGCAAATAAATCAAAAAAACTAAGAGCTGCAATTATAACTTTTATTGGAGGATTAGCTCCAAATTTAGACAAAATTTATGAGATAGCTAAAAAATATAATATATTAATTATAGAAGATTGTAGGGCTGCTTTAGGTTCTACATATAAAGGTAAAAAAGTAGGGAATTTAAATGCTGATATGACAATATTTTCTACTAATCCATCTCCATCAAAATATGCTATTAGCCGTTCGGGAGTTTTAATTACTAATAATGAAGAATTAGCAAAAAGAGCAAAACTTTTAAGAACTCATGCAATAACAACTACTTATGATAATTATGGAAATTTAGATTATGTTTATGATGTTGATGATATAGGTCATAAATTTGATTTATCAGAGTTAGATGCTGCTTATGCAATAGCACAACTTAAGAAAACTGATAGTTTTATAAAAAGAAGACAAGAAATAGTAAAAATATATCAAGAAAGATTAAATGGTGTAAAACATATAACTTTGTCACCATTCAAAGAAGGTCATATTTATACACAATTTATTATCAAAATATCTAGAAATCGTGATGCGTTTGCAAGAGCACTAAAAGAGCGTGGAGTTTCTACTGCTTTAAACTATATTCCTCTTCATCTTTTGTCTTATTACAAAAATAAATACTCTATTAAAATAACAGCATTTCCAAATGCATTATATAACTATCAGCAAATATTATCTTTACCTATTTATGCTGGACTTAGCGATGAAGATGTAAATTATATTTGTGATCAAGTGATTGAAGTTGCTTCTGACTGGATATAAAGTTTATGAAGCAAAAGCTTATTTTATGGATAGAAGATTATCTATTTTTTCCAAATAATTTTCAAAGAATAGTATCTTTTTTTCTTCTACCTATCACATTTATTTATATATTTATTATTATTACAAAAAGAATATTTTCAAAAAAAATAGATTTTGGTATTCCTATTATTTCTATTGGTAATTTAATTATTGGAGGAAGTGGTAAAACTCCAATTACAATAAAGTTAGCTTCAAAATATAATAATACTTGTATAATTTTAAGAGGATATGGAAGATTTTCAAAAGGCTTACAATTAGTATCTTTACATGGAAAAATATTAACTGATGTAAAAACAAGTGGTGATGAAGCTATGCTTTTAGCACAAAGTTTGCCAAATTCTTCTGTAATTGTAAGTGAGAATAGAGTAGAAGCTATACATAAAGCAAAAGAATTAGGGGCTAAGCTTATTTTTTTAGATGATGGTTTTTCAAAGTATAATATTTTAAAATTTGATATTCTTTTAAAACCAAAAATTGATCCTACAAATATATTTTGCATTCCAAGTGGTGGATATAGAGAACCTAGAAGTTTTTATAAATATAGTGATTTAATTTTTCAAGAAGGGATAGAATTTAGAAGAGTTGTAACCATAAAAAAAGATGAAAAAACTGTATCCTTACCACAAAAATGTATACTTCTAACAGCTATTTCAAAGCCTAAAAGACTTTTAGAATTTTTACCAGATAATATAGAAATGTTATCATATCCTGATCATTATACTTTTACAAATGATGATATTTATAATATTTTGAAAAGATATAGTGATTTTGCAATAGTTACTACTAGAAAAGATTTTGTGAAGTTAAAAGAGTTTAATTTAGAAAATATTTTTTTGATGGATTTATCAATAGAATTTGATAATAAGATTAGTTTTGATAAGCTTGAACTTTATATAAATAAATATTAATAAAGGTTTTATTGTGTTTAAAAAATTTGTTAGTTTTGAATTAATAAAATCATATATATTTGAATGGATTTTATTAGTAATTAGTTTAGTCCTATTAGGACTAATTATTCTTTGGACTATTATTGTAGAAATAGAAAATATATCAAAAAGAGAAGAAGATAGATTATTAACTCAAGCAAGAATTATAGATAATAGTATTTCTCTAAGAATAAATTCATTAAATGAAGTATTTATATATACTCAGGATAGAATCAATCAGGGGATATTAAATAATAAAGATGAGTTAATTCAAGAGTTTAAATTTTTTACAAAAGCTGTACCTATTGCTCGTACTTTTGCAATCATAAATAAAGATGGAAAGATTACTGTTTCAAATAGAGAAGAACTTTTAGACTTTGATTCTACTAATAGAGATTATTTTTCAATTATTAAAAATAATCAAATAAAAAATAGACTATATATTAGTACTCCTTATGTGACTTCATTAGGGACTTGGACAATAACACTATCTATGATGTTAGAAGATAAAAATGGTAATTTTGATGGAGTTATGATAGCTACATTAAATCCTATTATGATTAAACAAATTTTAGATTCTGTATCTTATTCAAAAGATATGAGAACTTCAATAATATCTGCAGATGGAACTATTTTTTTAACTACACCAGATTTTCCTGAAATCTTAGGTACAAAAATAAATCAAGAAGATAGTTTATTTAGTCAATATTTAGTAAAAAATGAAAAATCAACTATATTAAATGGTAAAATTTATATTTCAAATGTAAATAGGCTAGTTGGATTTTTAAAATTAAAGCCTGAATACTTAGATATTAACCAACCTATTTATGTAGCTATTAGTAGAGATATTGATATCTTATATGAAAATTTTGAAGAAGAAATATCTATTTATGTATTTTTATATTTTATTTTATCTATAGTTCTTGTTCCAATTTTATATATATTACAAAAAAGAAGATATAAACTAAAATTAGATGAAATAGAAACAGATAGGATTTTAAAAGAAAAATTAGAAGCATTTGCTTATATAGATGGACTTACAGAAATACCAAATCGTAGACATTTTGATCAAATTTTTGAAAAAGAATGGAAATATTGTTTAAGAAACAATAAAACACTTTGTATTATTCTTATTGATATTGATTTTTTTAAAAAGTATAATGATTTTTATGGACATCAAGTTGGTGATGAGTGTTTAAAAAAAGTTGCACAAACTTTAAAAAATAGTTTAAATCGCTCTCATGATTTTGTAGCTAGATATGGAGGAGAAGAGTTTGTTGTTGTTCTTCCTGATACAAATTTTGAAGGAGCAATAAAAATTGCAGAAATCTTAAGAAATAGTATTAAAGCGCTTAATATTCCACATAAAAATTCTGATGTAAGCAATGTTGTAACTATTAGTTTAGGATTATCATTTGTTATTCCTAATAATGACATTACTCCTGAAATGTTATTAAAAAGATCTGATGAAGCATTATATCAATCAAAAGGTACAGGAAGAGATAAAGTTAGCAGTTTATCATTATAAATTCACAATTTATATATGATTTTTTCATAAAAATATACAATTTAAATATTTAGGAAATATTATGAAAATAAATAAAGTATTATCTATAGTTTTTATAACTTGTTTGACTATGATTTTTATATCTTGTTCTTCAAAAAATGAGCAAAATATTGAAATTCCAGATTGTGTAATTGCTGGACTCAAAGCTCCTTCTTGGGCTTGTGGAACATATCATGAAGATAATAAACTTTTAGCAGTTGGTTCAGCTCCTATGTCAAAACTTGGTTATGATTTTACAAGAAAAGAAGCAATTGCAAATGCAAGAGCTAGTTTATCACAACAAATAGAATTAGAAGTTAAGTCAAAAGTTGAAACATATATGAATACAGCTGGATTAAAAGAAAATGAATCTGTACAAAAAGTTACTACAATGGTTTCAAAACAGACTTCAAATATTACTTTAAGAGAATCAAAACAATTAAGTTTTTGGGAAAATATAAATGACAATTATCTATATGTTTTAATTGGAATAGAAAAATCAAATATTGATAAAAATATAGATGATGAAGTCCAAAAAGCACTTAATGAATTAGATTTAATTTAGGAAATTTTATGAAAAAAATATTTATTCTTTTATTTATAGTATCTATAATTTTTAATGCTTGTTCTTCAAAAGATACAACTTTAATAGATACAAAAATTCAACAAAATAATGCTAAAGATGCATTAAAAGATTTATGAAAATAGTTTTAATACCTATACTACTAATATTTATATTATCAGGATGTAGTCAAAAAGTTTTAATAACAGCTACTAAACCAGCTTTAGTCGATAGAGCTTCAAAAACTAAAAAAATAGCAGTTTTAAAATTTGAGAATGACAATGATATATCATTAGGATCGAAAATAGAGTCAGCTTTATATAAAGTAGAAGTAGATGATAAGCCATATTTTACTGTTATTAGTAAAGATAGAGATAATATTTTAAATGAACAAAAATTTCAATATTCTGGTTTAGCAAATAAAAATAATAGTGTAGAAGTAGGTGAACTTTTAGGTGCACAAGCACTTATAACTGGAAAAATAGATAATGCAGATGTTCAAAAAGATTATTACTATGAAAGAAGATATAGATGTATAGATATATATTGTTATAGACAACAAGAATATTTTGTACAGTGTACAAATGCAAGATACTCTTTAAAAGCTAATATATCAATGATTGATGTAGAAAAAGGTGATGTTATTTATACAAATAATTACTTTGAAAATACAAGTTATAGATCTTGTTTAGATTATGGTGGAGGATTACCTTCTAAAAGTGCAGTATTTGATTATTTATCTAATAATATTGTAAATGAGTTTTTACCAAATATATCTCCAACTGAAGAAAAATATTATATAAAAATATTTGAGGATCCTCAAATAAAATATACAAAAGAACAAGAAGTACTTTTAAAAAATGGTTTAGAATATCTAAAACATAACCATTTAGATAGAGCAGAAGAGATTTTTAGTCAACTTTTAAATTCTACAAATGATAGGTGCTATTTAGCAGCTTATAATTTAGGAGTTATTAAAGAGAGTAAAGGAGAATATCAGAATGCAAAAGAGTTATATACTCTATCTGATAAATTAATAGAAAAACCAGATAAAGCAATAATTGAATCAATTAATAGGATTAATACACAAATTACAAATCATAAAAAATTAGAAGAGCAAATAAATATAAAAAAATGATAAAAGCATGTTTAATATTTATAATTATGTTTATATTTATAGGTTGTACTAACAAAGTTGATATTACAAAAGAAAATTTACAATACCCAAATTGGTATATAACTCCTCCTCAAAATACAGATATAAATCTATATGGAGTTGGAATGGGATTTAGTCATAACGAAGCAATTCAAAATGCTTTAGAAAACTTATCATCACGTCTATTAGTAACTATTAGTTCAGATATAACAATTTCATCAAAATCTTATAGAGACTTTAGAGAATATACTCAAAAAACTGTAACACAAGATATAAAAAGTGAGATTGAAAAGTTAAGTTTACAAAATTATATAATAGAAGATTCCTCTTTATTTGATAGACAAATTATAGTTTTAGTTAGTATTAATAAGTCTAAATTATTTGATTCTTTGAAAAAAGAAATAGATTTTTTATATAAAGAGTTTTATTTACTTAAAAGCCAAAGTATTGATTCTTTAATTTTATATATTAAATATAAAAAGTTATTAGAAATTTTTTATAAAAACTATAATAAAGCTCAAATTTTATCATCTTTTTTAAATGACAATGATAAATATATAAAAGTAATTGAAGAACTAAAGATTTTAGAATCTAATCTACAAAATGATATGGAATTTTTTATAAGTTCTGATAATAATTCAAAAAAATTTGAAGATACTTTAAAAGATATTTTAGTAAGAGAAGGATTCAAAGTTGTAGAAGCAAATATAAAAAATAAAAATATTTATGAACTAAATTTAAGTTCAAAATCTTCAGAAAGTAACTCTTATGGTCTTTATATTATAGAGAATATTTTAAATATAAAAATTATAAATAGTAAAAATAATCAGATTCTAAGTAATACAATTCAATTAAAAGGAGCATCTTCTAATAATTTTGATGATGCAAGATTAAATTTACTACAAAAGCTTCAAAAAGAGAAAGAAGAGGTAAGTATTTTACCGTTTTAAAGTTATTTTGATATAATCCAACAAAATTTATAAAATATAAAAGAGTAGATATGAATGCAATACAAAGAGTACAAGAAGCAATAAAAGAGATTCAAAAAGGTAATATGGTAATTATGCTTGATGATGAAGATAGAGAAAATGAAGGTGATTTAGTATATTCAGCAGCCTTAAGCACACCTGAACTTGTAAATTTTATGGTAACACATGCTAGAGGTTTAGTATGTGTATCTGTTACAACTGATACAGCAAAAAGACTTGATTTAAATCCTATGGTTACATCAAATACATCATCTTATGAGACAGCTTTTACAATATCTGTTGATGCTGCAAGTGCCGCAACAGGAATTAGTGCAATAGAAAGAGATGATACTATTAAAATATTAGCTAATCCTATTTCAAAAGCAGATGAGTTAGTTAGACCAGGACATATTTTCCCCCTTATTGCTAAAGAAGGAGGGGTTTTAGTAAGAACAGGACATACTGAAGGAAGTGTTGATTTATGTAAATTGGCTGGATTAAAAGGTGAAGCAGTTATTTGTGAAATTTTAAAAGATGATGGAACAATGGCTAGACGTGATGATTTGGATATATTTGCACAAAAACACAACTTAAAACAGATATATATATCTGATTTAGTTGAGTACAGACTTGCAAATGATAAACTTGTTAGTGAAATATCAAGTATGAAAACTAAGTTCTTTTCTCAAGAAGTTATTAAAAAAGAGTTTAAAGATCATATAGGGAATATTCATACAGCTATAATCTTTGGAAATCTAAATGAAATAAATCATGTTAAATTTCATACAATTAGACCAGATATAAAAATATTTTTAAATGATAATAAATTAAGTTCTATGTTAAAAACTATAAACTTTTTACAGAGTAAAGGTGGAGTTCTAATATTTTTAGATAGTCAAGGTAAAAATAAAGAGTTAGAAAAAAATTATGGTATTGGTGCTCAAATTTTAAATACACTAAATATTAAGAAAGTTAAACTAATGACAAGTGGAGGTAAACACTTGTTTGTAGGATTGCAAGGATTTGGATTAGAAATTGTTGAAGAGATTCAAATAGAAGAATAAAACTAAAAGTTTTATTCTTCTTTATTTAATTTTTACTTACAGTTGAGGACCAGCTGCAGTAAAGTCATATTCACTTTCTAAAGTTAGATATTTTTTAAAGTTTTCAATATACATTTCTGCTAATTGTTTTTTTGCTTTATCATACTCTAAAGGATCTGACCAAGTATATCTAGGAGTTAATACATGAGTATCTACACCTTTTAATGTTTTTGGGATTTGTAAGTTAAATATTGTCATATTTTGGAATTCTGATTCATTTATAGAACCATCTAAAATAGCATTAATACAAGCTCTTGTATTTTTAATACTCATTCTTTTTCCAATACCATAAGGACCACCCGTCCATCCAGTATTTACTAAGAATACATTTACATTGTGTTTATCTATTTTTTTACCTAACAGTTCAGCATAAACTGTTGGATTTAAAGGTAAAAATGCTTCTCCAAAACAAGATGAGAATGTAGCTATTGGCTCAGTTATTCCTCTTTCAGTTCCAGCAACTTTTGCTGTATATCCACTTAAGAAATAGTACATTGCTTGCTGCTTATTTAGTTTTGCAACTGGTGGTAAAACTCCAAATGCATCAGCACATAAAAAGATAATATTTTTTGGGTGATTTCCTCTCATAGTAGGAGCGTGATTTTCTATATGTTCAATTGGATAAGAAACTCTTGTGTTTTCAGTTTTTGATTTATCACTATAATCAACTAAGCCATTGTCATCAGCAACTACATTTTCTAATATAGCACCTTTTTTAATGGCATTAAAAATTTCAGGTTCACTATCTTTATCAAGATTAATTACTTTTGCATAACAACCACCTTCAAAGTTGAAAACTCCATGATCATCCCAACCATGCTCATCATCTCCAATTAATGCTCTATTTGGATCTGTTGAAAGTGTAGTTTTTCCTGTACCACTTAAACCAAAGAATAATGCAGTGTCTCCATCTTTACCGATGTTTGCAGAACAGTGCATTGGTAGTTTTCCTTCAAGTGGAAGCCAGTAATTCATCATAGAGAATACACCTTTTTTCATTTCACCAGCATACCATGTTCCACCAATAATAGAAGTATTATCTTCAACATTGAATATTACATATACTTCAGAGTGTAATCCATGACTCACATAAGACATATCAACAGTTTTACAAGCATTATAAACTGTAAACTCAGGTTTAAAGTTTTCTAATTCTTCTTTTGTTGGTAATATAAACATATTTTGAATAAAATGAGCTTGCCAAGCAACTTCAGTTATAAATCTAACTGCTCTTCTTGAATCTAGTGAAGATCCACAGTAAACATCTGTTACAAAAATATCTTTGTTACTTAGTTGTTTTTTTGAAAGTGTAAATAAATCTTCATAAACCTCTTTTGAAACTTTTCGATTTATGTCTCCCCAAGCAATATATTTATTTGAAGGGTCTTGATTAACAAAGAATTTATCTTTAGGACTTCTTCCTGTGAAAATTCCTGTATCAATCATTAAAGCACCTGTTGAAGATATCTTCGCACCTTCATTTTTAACTGCAAAATCGATTAAAAAGTCAATATCCGAATTTCTAAATACAGTACCAACGTTTTCCAAACCTAATGAGTCTTTGATATTAGACATAATTTAAATTCCTATCCTAATTTTTAATGTCGAATTTTATCTAAAAAAAGATAAAACTTTCTGAAATTTAAGCAATAACTGCTAAAGTTTGACCTTCATCAACATAAGATGATGTTTCAACTAATATTTTTGATACTATTCCAGCAACTGGTGCAGTTATATCTATTTCCATCTTCATTGCTTCCAAGATTATAAGTTGTTGATCTTTTTCTACTCTATCACCTTCTTTTACAAGTATTTTCCAAACATTACCATTTACTAATGCTGCTACTTCTGTTCCATTAAATACTGGTTTTGCTACAGGTGTTTGTGTAGTAGGTACTTCTTGTATTACTGGTTGTGCCACTTGAATATTATCTACAATACCATCTTCTACTGTTACATTGAATTTTTGTCCATCAACTATTACTGTATAATTTGCCATTTTTACTCCTTTTAATTAATTATTCTATTGTGATGTTCTAATGCTGCTACTATAGCTGCAGTTGTTAATTTCTTATGATGTTTTATTGCTGCTATTATAGCTGCAACTCTTAGTTTTTGGTGCTGTTTTACAGCAGCTGTTATAACTGCTATTTTTTTTGCATCAATTGAAACAATAATATTTTCGTCTTTTTTTGTAATACTCAAAATTTTCTCCAAATTTATATTTTGTTACAAATATAATGATATAAAAAAATAGCTTTATTAGAAGTTACTTTTTTAGTAAATTTTATAATATTGTAAATATTGCAATTTTATAGTTTTTTATGGAATAACTTGAAAAATATTTCAAATTGTAATATAATTATCCAATTAATAAAAAATGGAGAATAAAATGTTTATGGTAGAAGAAATTATAAATAAATTAAAAACTATAATAAGTACAGATGAAAAGAATAAAAAAGTTTTTGACAAAGATGTAGCTAAATCATTAGAATTATCTCAAGCTAATTTTGCAACTATGAAAAATAGAGGTAAAATACCATATTCAAATATTTTAAATTTTTGTGCAAAAAGAAAAATATCTATAAATTGGCTTTTATTTAATCAAAATCCAGATTCCTTGATAGATAGTACAGATAGGTATTGGATTAAATATTATCCTAGTGTTAGTGTTAGTGCTGGTGGAGGAGCTTATGAAAATGAAGATGAATTTGAGTCTTTAGAGCTACCTGGTTATTTTGTTAATATGCTTGGTGGAAAAGAAAATCTAAAAAATATTGATGCTATAAATGTAGTTGGGGATTCAATGGAACCTACACTAAATAGTGATAATATTATATTTATTGATAAAACAAAAAATAATATTTCAAGAGATGGAATCTATGCTTTTACTACCATACATGGACTTTTTGTAAAAAGAATTCAAAAGAGAGTAGATGGAAAACTTGATATTATTTCAGATAATAAAGATTACCCTCTTCAAATTCTAAATAAAGAAGACCTTGATATTTTAGGTAAAGTTATAAGTTCTTTTGGGCTTATTTATTAAAATAGAGTTGCTTGTTCTTGAGATTTTATAAAATATTCTAAAACTTCTTTATAACTAAAATTTGCTAGATAAATACAATGAAAATCTTTGTTTTTTATAGTAGGTTTTAGTTCATTTAAATTATCAATTATAATTTGTTCATTTTTTTCTAAGAAATTAATACTATTCTTTGAAATAAATATAGATTTTGCATATTTAAATTTGAGATTAATATATTTTATTTCATTTTCAATTAATGAATTATCATGTTGACAAATAATAAATCTATCACTTTTACCAAATTCTACTATTTCAAAACTTTTATTAAAAAAAATAGCTTTCATATTTAAAAAATTTCTTAATTTTGATAAATCTATATCTTTTTTAAAGAAGTTAAAAATATTTATAAAATCATTTATATATAAACTTGAAATTTTTATTCGTAAGAAAAAGTTTTCTTTATATGAAAAAGTCGTTTCAAATAAAGAGTGTTCTATTAGGTTTGATATATCTTTTTGATTTATTTTTTTTTCAAAGTTTTTATTATTTGGATAAATTTTATCTAATAAATTTTTATCTTTAGATATTATAATATCATTTTCTCTTATATTATCTAAATAAGAAAAAACTTTTTCTATCTTATTTGGAATAAAAAAGATATTCTTTTTAAAATTATTTTGATAAATTTTAAGAATATCATATAAAGAACTATTACAATAAAAACTTTCTAAATTTAAAGCTGATAATTTAAAACGAATAAGTTTGATTATTGCTAATTCTAGATTTTCTACTTTAATCCAAGCTATTTCACTATCATTTATGATAAAATCTTTATCATATAAAATAGCAAAAGCACCATTTCTTATTGCTTCTTCTAATGATTCTTCATCTTTTGCAATAAAAAGATCAGATTCTTTTATTTTTTTTGAATTAGTTTTTATTGAATAAATAAAAGATATTGATGGAGAGTTTAAAAGCTTTCCATCAACAATATCTAAAATAGAAGATATTTTCACTAGCTTATTTTTGTTCCAGATTTTTTTTGTTTTTCTGGACGAATAAGGCATAGTCCATCTTCATCTTTTGCTGCTAAAAGCATTCCTTCACTTAGCATTCCCATGAGTTTTGCTGGTTTTAAATTTGCAACAACACAAGCTTGAGTTCCTACTAAATCCTCTGGTTTATAAAACTCTTTTATCCCAGCTAAAATTTGTCTATTTCTTCCTTCTCCTAAATCAACTTGTAATTTTAAAAGTTTTGCAGATTTTGGAACTTCAATAGCTTCAACAATAGTTCCTACTTTTATAGTAGTTTCAAAGAATTTATCAATAGTAATAAGATTATCATCTTCAATTATTTTTTCATTTTTTGGTTTATTTTCAATTTCACTTTTTGATACATCACTAACATTTGGTTGTTCTAGTAATATATCTTCAACTCTTGGGAATAGAGCATCTATTTTTGTAATTTTTACATCATCTAAAAGTTCTTTATTTAAAATTAATTTATTATAATTTTTCGTTGATATTTCAATTCCTAAACAAGAAGCAATATTTTTTATTTTATGTGGCATTACACTATCAAGTAATAGAGCAACTTTTGCCATAATATTCGTGATTAAAGCTACAAGTGCCATAGCTTCATCATTTTTTCCATCTTTTATTAAATTCCAAGGTTCATAGTCATTTATAGCTTTATTTGCAATAGTTAATATTTTCCAAATCTCTTCTAAATATTTATTTATTTGCATATTAAAAATATAGCTTTCAAGGGTATCAATTATACTATTTACTTCATCTAATTCTTTTTTATGGAATTTTTCTACATCTTTAGAAGTTACATTATAGTCAAAATATTTTCCACTCATACCCATAATTCTATTTAATAAATTTCCTAAATCATTTCCTAAATCAGAATTTATTCTATCTATTAAAGCTTTTTGTGAAAAGTCTCCATCTTGACCAAAAGGAACCTCTCTTAAAAGAAAATATCTAAATGCATCAAGACCATAAGCATCAGCTACTTCTTTTGGATTTACAACATTTCCTTTTGATTTGCTCATTTTTTCACCATCTCTAGTCCACCAACCATGAGCAGCTATATGCTTTGGTAAAGGTAAACCTAAACTCATTAAAAATGCTGGCCAATAGATTGCATGAAATCTTAAAATATCTTTTCCTACTAAATGAATATTTGCAGGCCAAAAATTCATATTTTTCTCATCAGTTCCATAACCTAAAGCTGTTGTATAGTTTAAAAGTGCATCGAGCCAAACGTACATAACATGCTTTGGTTCATTCATAGATTCTGGTAATTTAATACCCCAATCAAATGAAGTTCTTGAAATAGATAAATCTTTTAATCCATTTTTTACAAAATTTACAATTTCATTCTTTTTAGCTCTTGGTAAAATACAATTTTCATTCTCTTCATACCATTTTAAAAGTTTGTTTTCATATTCAGATAGTTTGAAAAAATAGCTTTCTTCTTTTACTACAACTGTTGATCTACCACATTCAGGACAAAATTGACCATCTACTAGTTGAGATTCTGGGAAAAAAGTTTCACAAGGAACACAATAAAAACCTTCATATTCTCCTTTATAAATATCACCTTTTTTGTACATTTCATCAAATGCTTTTTGAACACCTATTTTATGTTCTTCATCTGTTGTTCTTATGAATTTATCATAAGTTATATCAAAATCATCCCATAAGGCTCTAAATTTTCCAGATATTTCATCTGCATACTCTTTAGGAGTTTTTCCTCTAGCTTCTGCACTTTGAGCAATTTTTTGTCCGTGTTCATCAGTTCCAGTTAAAAGGAAAGTATTTAATCCTGATAATCTTGAATATCTAGCTAACATATCAGCTATTATTGTTGTATAAGCATGTCCTATATGAGCCACATCATTTACATAATATATTGGAGTTGTAATATAAACATTTTTACAATTCTCTTGCATTCTTTACCTCTTCTTTTAAAATTCAAATCCACCACCAGAACCTTTATTCATAGATTCATATACGGCAATAACATATTTTTTTCTTAAACTACACTCAAAAAAAGCACTACAAGGAGTACAAGATTTTAAGCTTTTTTCATTTTGACAATTGTTTAATTCAACAATCATCTTTTCAAGCTTTTCTTCCCATTCATCTAAAATTTTACTTTCTTCAGGCATTTTTACTATAAACTTCTAAAACTCTATTTATTTCAGTATTTGAACCAAAAAAACAAGCTGTTGTATCATGAATATGAGTTGTAGAAATCTCTAAAACTCGTTTTTTACCATTTATTGCTTTTCCTCCAGCTTTTTCAAAAGTTAGAGCAAAAGGAAATACTTCAAATAATTGTCTTAGTTTCCCTTTTGGTCTATCACTTGTTGCTGGATATGAAAAAAGACCTCCACCTTTTAATAAAATTTGGTGTAAATCAGGAACCATTCCCCCACTATATCTTAATCTATATCCATCATTAAAAATATCATCAATTAGTTGTTTATGAAAAGTTGTCCAGCAGTTTTGAGTAGAACCAGGTGCATTTAATTTACCTTTTTCATTAAGTTTTATATTTTGTATAAATTTAAATTCATTATTTAGTAATCTATACATTTTTACTTCATTTGTTGTTACAACCATCTCAACTCTTGGACCAAATACTACATAAACAGAAGCTATGATATTTTTTGCATTAAACTCATTTTCATAAATTCCAAATATTGAACCAACAGATAAATTTACATCAACTAAAGATGAACCATCAAGTGGATCATATGCTATTAAATATTTTCCATTTTCATTTATTTTTTTTATTTCATCTTGTTCTTCACTAACTATTGCTTTTATAGTTGGTATTTTTGCAAAAATATCTTCTATTATTTTATCACTTTCAATATCCAATTTTAACTGTGTATCTCCAGTTGAATTTTCAAATTCACTTTTCCCAGTATCCCCAGTTTCTATTAAAACCTTAATTTTTTTAGCACTCTCTTCAATTGCTTTGATTATTTCTTGCATTTATACCCTTCTTGCATTTTTATCTATCCATTCAATAATTTTAATTGGATCATTTAAATCTAAAATATCTAAACTCTTAGGAATATCTTTTTTATTTATTGTTTCATCAATTGCCAATGCATCTGTTACACTAAAATAACTCTCATCAAGTTTTGTTCTAAAGATAGAAATTCTTGGTAATTCTAAAGTTTTTAAACCTTCAACAAATAAATAGTCAAAATCATCAAAAATTTCTATTAATTCATCTATTGATGAAGTTGTTTTTTTAAAAATTGTTGTTTTGTTTGGACTTACAACAGCAACATCTGCACCAGTTTGAGAAAATTTAAAAGAGTCTTTTCCCTCTCTATCAAACATTGCTTTGTCTTTTGGATCATGCTTAATTATACATACTTTAAAGCCGCTATCTTGTAAAATACTAGCAACTTTTACTATGGCAGTTGTTTTACCACTATTTGATGGACCTGAAAATGCTACTACTAATCTTTTATTATTCATAAGGTGGATTTTATCTAAAGAATAGTTAAACTCTATTTATATAAAAATATATTTTAAAGTGTAGTTTATGTATAATCTTTACCATATAAACAGGGGGTTTTATGAAAAATTTTTTATTTTTATGTGCAGTTTCATTTTTAATGATATCTTGTACACCTAAAAATAGTGCTTTTAGATATTTTGATAAAGGTGATATGGAAGCAAATGCTATTAGATATACAAAAAAAGCAGATATTATTAGTAATAACGAAGTAGATATAACTTTTATAGCAACTCACTTAAATAAATTAAATCCTAGATTAGATGCAAAAGAAGATAGTTTTTTAGTTTATGTATATTTTTCTGATTTAGAAGTACAAGATATCAAAGCTAATAATTATGAAATTTTATTAAATGGAAAAGTTCCTTCTTTAATACAGAAATTAGATAAAGATGATGAAATTTATAAAAACTTGATGCTTAAAAACTTTTGGGGTACTTACTATTTAGTAAAATTTAATAATCAAGATTTAGTTTCAAAGTTGGATTTAACTTTAAAACCAAAATCTAATGATGCCACGTTAAGCTTTGAAAAATACTAGATAGTGAAATTTTATTTTCACTATTTAAGTAATTATTATAAATATAGAAGTTTGTTAAAACTTTTTTTCCATATTCTCTAGTCTCTTTATATGAAATCATTTCCATACTTAAAAATGGTTCAAATTGGTTTTTGTCTTTAAATAAACCTCTTTTTAACTGTGTTCTAGTATATCCTGCTCCACCATTATATGCATAAGCTATTAATAGTGGATTTCCATCAAATTGTTTAATTAAACTATCAAGATGAAAACTTGCATACTCTATATTTTTTTGTGGAAGAAATTGTTCATAGATATTATAATCTTCATTTAGTTTTTTTGCTATATCTTTTGATAAAAAAGGCATGATTTGCATAATTCCCATTGCTCCAGAAAATGATATTGAAGATGGAATAAATCGACTTTCTTGTCTTGCAATAGAGTATATTAAAATCTCTTTGTATATACCATATTTTTTAATTATATCTTCATATGGAGTTATAAAATATTGAACCCTAAATTTATTATATCTTTCTAGAATGAATGCTAAATGAGGTTCTGTTGAATTATCACTAAAAAGATTGTAATAATTTATCATTTTTTGTTCATCAAGATTTTTTCTACTATCTTGATTTACTTCAAGCCAAGAAAAAACATCGTAAATATCATAAGCAGTAGGTTCATTCTTTAAATCAATCTTATGAACAATATTATCAACTTTTATACCTAAAAGTTCTTTTGCATATAAAGAGTATAAATTTGCATCTAAACTTTTTGATATTTCATCTAAATATTTATTGTCTTTTGTCACTAAATATAACCAAAATAGTGCTTTATCTTTATCTTCTCGTAAATTGGCTATATTATTTGAATTTAAAAAGAAATCTTTTGCTGCTAATAAATTATTATGATTTATTGCATTTATTCCTAAAACAAATTGTAATTCAGCTGTTAAAGTTTTATTGGTGTTCAAATTATCAAAAGATTTTTGTAAAGTTTTTAAATTCTTATTGTAAATAACTGTTCTTAAAAATTTTTCAAAATCTTTATGTGAACTTATATTATTTAAAAACTCCTTATCTAATGTTTTATTTAAATATTTATTTCTAAAATTATCACTTACATCAAAAAAGACTCTTAAAAATCTATCTACATTTGAACTTTTTAATTCTTCAAAAGGATTTTGAGACACTAAAATTTGTAAATCTCTTTTTTGTGTAGGGTAGGGGTCAAGTTTTGATATAAAAAAGTTTAAATCATTTTTTGATAAATCAGAAGCTTTTTTTAATGATGCAAGTCCTAGTGCTATACATTTTGAATCAGAATTTTTAAGTTCTTCTATTGAAGCATTGTAACAAAATCTATCTTCACTTGATAATTTAGCATTAAATTTTTTCTTAAATGCTCTATCAAGTAGTGCATTTCTTCCATTTCTCATATCATAGGCTTTTTTTGCTTCTTCATAAGTTAATTCTTCATTTTCTAGGTATTGTAGAATAAAAAAATCTTTTGCTGAGGATTTTGGTTTATTTTCTAGCCAATCAATAGTTACTTTAAAATCTTTTTGCATAAAGTCTGTTTTGGGAACATTTGCAAAAAGATTTAAAGAAAAAATAAGAAAAGTTACTATTATAAAGATTTTAAACATATTTTTATAGAAGTATCTTTGAAAGGAAAGTTTCTAAGAATATTAAAGCAAAAATTAGAATAATTGGTGCTAAATCAATTCCTCCAAAAACTGTTGGAATAAATTGTCTAATTTTTGCATAAACTGGTTCAGTTAATCTATATAGCATTTGAACTATTGGATTATATGGATCTGGTCTAACCCAAGATAAAATAGCAGAGATTATAACAACCCACTTGTATAAAAAAATAATACTAAATAAAATAGTTAAAAATGAACTAATTAGTGCATCTATCATTTTACAATTTCTCCTAAATAATTTTTAATAAATGGATAAATATCTGAAATATTTGGTCCATTTTCAGCTCCAGTTAAAATATATCTTAAAGGTTTAAATAAATTTTTACCTTTTAAAGATGTTTTATCAATAACATAATTTTTTAAATCATCATAATTTTCAAAATAAGGAGCATTAATTAAACACTCTTTTATATTATTAAATTCACTTTTAAACTCTACAAGAGCTATTTTTGAAGCAAAAATAGAATCTATTTTATTCTTTATCTCTTTGATTGTACTTGCTTCTTCTAAATATAACTTTGCTAATTTCCCAATATCAGTATCAGCAAATCCTAAAATTTTTGATAATCTCATATCATCAAGTATTTCTATATGCTTTCTATTGATAAATCTTAATTTATCTATATCAAATTTTGCACTACTTTTTGAAACATTGTCTATTTTAAACCATTCTATTGCTTCTTCCAGTGTAAAAATTTCTTTTGGAGTTTTATTACCCATTAAAACTAAATAATTTGCTATTGCACTTGGTAAAAAACCTTGTTCTATTAGCCATTTTACACTACTTGCATCATCTCTTTTACTCATTTTTTTACCAGTTTGAGCATTTAAAATGATTGGTAAATGAACATATTTTATCTCTTTTGTATATCCTAAACTCTCTCTTATATGTATTTGTTTTGGAGTATTTGAAATATGGTCTTCTCCTCTTATAACCATCGATATATCCATTAACATATCGTCAACAGAACAAGCATAATTATAAGTTGGTGTTTTATCTTGTCTTAAAATAATAAAACTATCTATATCAAAAGGAGCATAATCAAAATCACCTTTTAATATATCAGTAAATTTTATATTATGTTCTGGTTTTTTTAGTCTTACTGTAAAAGGAGCATTTGTATTTAAAACTGTTTCATCATTTAAATTTTCACAAAAATTATCATATCTAAAAGGAATTCCTTTTTTTATAGATTCTTCTTTTAATTCTTCAAGTTTTTCATCACTACAAAAACATGCAAAAGCTTTTTTTTGAGTCATAAGTTGAAGAGCCATTTTTTGATGATATTTTAAATTTTCACTTTGATAAAAAAGACTTTTATATTCAATAGAAAAAAGATTTAAAATTTCTAAAATTTCTTTATCTTTTCCTTCTATATTTCGCTCTTTATCTGTATCTTCTATTCTTATAATTAGACCTTCATTTAATTGTTTCGATACAATATAATTAAAGATAGCAACTCTTAAATTCCCTATATGCATGTCACCTGTTGGACTTGGCGCAAATCTTAACAAAATTATCTCCTTACTATTGAGAATGTTAAATTATTTATCTCTTTATGAGATTTTATATATTCATTTAAATCTTCAAGTTTTAAACTCTGAATTTTTTCTAATTCAAGTTTAGGATGATCTTGATTTAAATCTCTCAAAAACAACATAAATGCTCTATTTAATCTTTGTGCTAAAGTTTCAGTTCTTAAAGGTTCACTTCCCAATAAAAAGTTTTTAGCTGCATCAAGTTCTTCTTGTGTTACACCGTTTTTTACAAATTCTTCAATCAAACTTTTTACAAGTTTTTTTGCTTCATCAGCACTTTCATTCTTTGTTTGTAAATAACCACTAAAATAAGAATAAGATTTATTTATAGATATAGTCCCATAAGCACTATATGCTAATCCTCTTTTTACTCTTATTTCTTCCATAAGTCTTGAACCAAATCCAGAACCACCTAAGATAAATGAAGCAACTTTTGCTTTGTAGTTATCTTCATCTTTAGAATCTACATTAAAAGAGCTTCCAAAATATATATATGCTTGTTCAGTATCTCTTTTTAAAGTTTGTTCTTCTTTTTTTGAATTAAACTCAACTTTTGAAGATTGTGAAGCTTCTCCTACATTTAAGCTATTTAGAACTGGTTTTATTAAAGTTTCTAGTTCTGATATAGAAAAATCACCACCTGCAACTATTATTAAATTATTTAAAATAATGTGATTATTTATAAAGTTTTTGATATCTTTCAACTCTATTTTAGAGATACTTTCTAATGTTCCACTAGATGAATTTTCTAAAGGAGTTCCCCTAAAAAGTAAGGCATTTAACTCTTTTTGTGCAATATAGTCAAAGTCATTTTCTTTTCTTTTTAAATTACCAATTTGTAAAGTTTTTATCTTATCTAAACTATTTTGAGTTATATTTGGAGATTTAAGTAAATCTTCTAAAAGCTTAACAGCTATTTTTGATTTTTCTTTTAAACTTGAAACCTCTATAACAAAAGTTTCATAACCATTTGAACTATTTATTGTTATAGCATTTTCATCTAAAATTTCAGAAAAGTCTGTAACTCCTAACTCTTTTGTTCCTTCATTTAATATTCTTGAAGATAGATTAGATAAACCAATAAGTTCTTTGTCTTGTACATAACCAGAATTTTTAAAAACTAATTGAAGATTTAAGATAGGTAGATTCTTCTGTTCTTCAAAGATTACAGGTATATTTATACCTTTTATATTAATCTCTTTTATTGTTGCACTCATTAAACTTCCTTGTAAAATAAAAAAAATATATAAAATATAGTTTAGTGTTTTCATAAAATTTTAAAATCTCTCTAAAATGTTGTACGCAGTATCTCTTTTCGCAGGAATTTCACCAATATCTTTTATAAGTCTTATCATCTCATCTTGATTCATCCTATTTGCTGCTCCTGCTGCTTTTACTACATTTTCTTCCATCATGGTACTTCCTAAATCATTTGCACCAAATTTTAGTGCCATTTGTCCAATATATGAACCTTGAGTAACCCATGAACTTTGAAAATTCTTAAAGTTATCTAAATATAATCTTGAAACAGCTAAAAGTCTTAAATATCTATTTGAAGATTGTGGTTTTATCTCTGGATGTTCTTCCATAAGTTGAGTATTATCACCTTGGAAACTCCACATAATGAAAGCTCTAAATCCATTTGTTTCATCTTGAAGTTTTCTTAAATGTTCCCAATGTTCAATTATCTCTTCATCTGTTTCAACTGTTCCAAACATCATAGTAGCTGTTGTTTTCATACCAATACTATGTGCAAGTCTATGAACTTCTAGCCATTCAGCAGTATCCATTTTTTTAGGAGCAATGATATCTCTTACTCTATCTGATAAAATTTCAGCACCTGCTCCTGGAATTGAGCTTAACCCTTTTGCTTGAAGTCTTTTTAAAACTTCTAATTTAGATATTCTTGAAACTCTTGCAATAAAGTCTATTTCTATTGCTGAAAAGCCATGAATTGTAATTTGTGGATATTTTGTATGAATATGTTCTACTAATTCTTCATAATAATCAATTTTTAAATTAGGATGAACCCCACCTTGAAATAATATTTGTGTTCCACCAATTTCTAAGAGTTCTTCTATTTTTTTATCAATCTCATCAAATTTTAGAACATATGAGTCATCATCTTTTTTGTGTCTGTAAAATGCACAAAATTTACAATCAACCCAACAAACATTTGTATAGTTTATATTTCTATCAACTATAAACGTTGTAAGTTTTTCACTATGAAACTCTGCTTTTTTTTGACTAGCTAATTCTCCTAGTTCTAGTAAAGAAGTATTTTTTATTAAAAAAAGTGCTTCTTCGTTGCTAATTCTTCTTTGTATATCAATTTCTAATTTTTTTACCATTAGAAACTTGCTCCAAATGAGAACTCAAATGATGAAGTTTCATCACCTGGTTTTTTACCAATTGGTTTAGCAAATATTAATTGAAGTGGTCCCATTGGAGATATCCACTCTAATAAAAGACCAGTTCCTGATCTTTTTATATCACTAAATGAATCTTGTCCAATCATACCATAATCATAGAATGCTCCCCATCTCATTTTTGCACTAGGAACTAAAGGGAAACTAATTTCTGCTGAATTTGCCCACATTTTTTTGTATGGATCAGTTCTTTCTCCTGTTTCATTATTTGGAAAGGCATAAGATTTATATCCTCTTAATGTTCTAGGACCTCCCAAATATAAAGAATCTCCTTGATTTATTTGACCATTATCTATTAACATTCTTGCTTGTGTTTTTAATCTTAAAACCCAATCAAGCTCTGTTAAATCTTCTAAAGAGTAAAAATATCTTAAACTTGCACTTGGTTTAATATATTTTGAATCTCCACCAATACCAGCATATTCAGCTGAAATATTTGCTCTGAAACCTTCTGTTGGGAAATAGTAGTCATTTGTATTGTCATAGTTTACATAAGGAGTAATAGAACTATTTACATAGTCTTGATTTTCAAATGGAAGCTTTCCTCTTTTTTTTATATCATCTAATGTTACTTGATTATAATCATATTTTTCATCTATAAAATCAAGACTATATTTTGCACCAACATAAGTATTTCTGATTACTTCTTTACCTAAACCAACAGAGAAACCTTTTGTTTTTATATCAGAATCATACTTAGTTCTTCTAATCTCATTATCTGTTGTATGAACTTCAACTTCTCCATTGTAATCACTATCATTTATTGCTGGATTTTTTAAACTTAACTCAAATCTACTTGATCTTTTTGATAAATCAGCACTTAATCCTAAAGCTAATCCTGAACCAAATATATTTGCATCACTTATAGATCCATTTACCATAAATTTATCATAAGAACCATATCCTCCCCCGAGCATTAAACTTCCCGTTGGAGCTTCAGTTACTTTTACTATAATGTCCATTTTATCTTCACTAATTCTTTTTTCTTCAAATTGAACATCATCAAAAAATCTTGAACGTTTAAGTTTATTTGTAGCATCTTTAATGTCTGTAAGATTATACAAATCACCAGGTGCTAAGTATACATCTCTTCTTACTACTCTATCAAGTGTTCTTGTATTTCCAGAAATTTTCACATCATTTATATATACTTGTTTACCTGGAATTACATTAAAAACAACATCTACAAGATGATTTTCTTCATTTTTCTTTAAGTCAAATCTAACTTCTGCAAAAGCATAACCTTTATCAGCTACTAAAGTTTTGATATAATCTTGGTCATCTCTTAATTTTTTTATATTAAAAGTTCTATCTTTTTTTAACTTTAGATCTTCATATATTGTATCTGGGTCAACAATAGAAGAGTCTAAAAATATTGTTATGTCATTTGTAGTATATTTTTCACCTTCTTGTATAAAAAAGTCTAATTTTGCTTGATTAGAAGCAAAATCAATATCTAAGAATGGCTCTTTAACTTCTGCATCTAAAAAACCTTTTTCAAAATATAAATCATTTATTCTTCTTGCATCATATTTTAATTGATCAATTTTAACTTCTCCATCATTTTGTCCAAACCACCAAGAAGCAAACTCTTTTTCTTTATTCGCTGTAACTTTATCAAAGTCATCTTGGCTTAAATTATCTGAACCATGATAATTTGCTTTTTTAATAATAATTTCATCCCCTTTATTTACATTAAAAGTAACTTTTAAAGAGTCTTCATTTATTGTTTCAGTTTCTACTTCAACAACAGAGTTAATATAACCTTCACTTTCAAGCATTTTTAAAAGAGTTTCTTTTGCTTCTTTTACTCTTTTTTCACTATACATAGAACCTTTATTTAGTTTTATGATTTTTTTAAGATTGTCTATGTCTTCACTTCTAGTTTTATAACCTTTTATATCAACATTTGCAATTGATGGTTTTTCTTTGAAAATAAGTTTGATATTTCCATCTTCATTTAATGCTTGGATGTCATCAAAATATCCATAGCTATAAAATTTAATTATTGCATCATTTAATTTATTCTCATCTAAATTATCTCCAGCTTTCATATTCAATGTTTCACTTAAAACTTGAGGAGAAACCTTACTTACGTTTTTATATTCAATTGATTTAATATTACTTGCACTTAAAACGCTAGCACAAGCTAAAGATAAAATAATTGTTCGATTTTTCACAAATATCCTTATTTTCAAAAATAAAACAATAATATATCTAAATATAGTTTATATAAATCTAAAGTAGTGTATAATTTCGCCTAATTTTTAATATAAGGTATTAATTTTGAATATAGGAATTATTGGATTAGGACTTATGGGTGGTTCTTTAGCTAAGGCTGTAAAAAGATATGGTATTGCTTCAAAAGTTTATGGATTTACAAATAGTGAAAAAAATAAAAAAGAGATAATGGATTTAAACTTAGTTGATGAACTTGTTGATTTAGAAACACTTAAAAAAGTTTCAGATGTGATAATATTATCAATTCCAGTAGATGCAATAATATCTATGTTTCCAAGCTTTTTAGATATTTCTGATAATACAACTATTATTGATATGGGATCAACAAAAGAGTATATTGTTAAAAATATACCTCTAGAAATAAGAAAAAATTTTATTGCAGCTCATCCTATGACAGGAACAGAAAAATCTGGTCCCAAAGCAGCAATAGACAATTTATATGAAGGGAAAACAGTAGTTTTTTGTGATCTTGAAGAAAATGCAAATATCCATGTAAATAGAGCATTTAAGATTTTTCAAGAGATAGGTATGAGAATAGTAGTTATGGATAGTAGAGATCATGATGTAAATGCTTGTTATATTTCACATTTACCACATTTAATCTCTTTTTCTTTAGCAAATACTGTTATGAGCCACCAAAATCCAAAAGAGATTATTGCTCTTGCTGCTGGTGGATTTAAAGATATGAGTCGTATTGCAAAATCAAGTCCAAGAATGTGGGGAGATATTTTTAAACAAAATAGAAAAAATATGCTTGAAAGTATTAAATCTTTTGAAGAGCAGATGAATGAAGCTAAAAAGATGATAGAAGATGAAAGATATGAAGAACTTGAAGAATGGATGAAAAAAGCAAATACTTTACATGAGATTCTTTAAATGAAACAAGTAATAGATCTTAAAATCTCAAATCATGAAATAAAAATCAAATCAATTTTATTTTCACAAGAAAATATAGATTGGGATGATGAGGGGCTAGAGCAAGGTGTTAGTTTCAAAAAAGGTTATGCTATTTTTGATCCAATTGCTGAAGGTGAATTTTTTGCAAAAATCAATATCTCTTTAAAAAATATTTATGAAAAAGATAAAAATGCCTTAAGAGCGATAGTTATACCTTTTGAAGTTGTAAGTGTTGATAATATTTATCTTTCATCTATGGAAACTATTCAAAAAGTAGATATTGATTTAGAAAAAGCAGAGTACTCTTTGTATTTTGAAGTTTGCGAGCCAGAAGATATAGATGAAGTTTACTACAACATCACATTTGTAAAAGAAAAAACAGAAGCTAGATATTTAATAGATGATATTTTTGGAGCAAAAAAAGGTGATAAACTTTTTTAGTTTATCTTTTCTATTGCCTCAAAAACTTTTATAGCTTGATAGTGTTCTTTTACATCATGACATCTTATGATTGAAGCACCATATCTTAAAGATTCAAGATGAATGGCCAAAGTTCCACTAAGTCTATCTTCTATTTTTGCAGGAGTTATCATATCTATCATAGATTTTCTACTAGCACCAATTAATAACTCATATCCAAAATGTTTAAAATGCTCCAAGTTTTTAAGAAGTTTCAAATTATGTTCTAAAGTTTTACCAAACCCAATACCTACATCTAAAACAATATCATCTATTCCAAAACTTTTAGCTTTTTCTATTCTTTCTCTAAAAAACCAATCAATTTCTGATATAACATCTTCATAATATGGATTATTTTGCATAGTTGTTTGGTCATTTTGCATATGCATAATGATTGCTTGAGCTTCATATTTTGCTATTAGACGACAAACTTCATCATTTTCTAAACCTGTTATATCATTTACGATTTTAAAACCATGATTTAAAACATACTCTATAACTTTTGGAGAATAAGAATCTATAGAAAAATCAACTTTTTCAAAATATTTATTTTTATAAATAGTTTGAACTATATCTTTTATTCTATTTAACTCTTCAGCTTCACTAACAGGTAAGCTTCCTGGTCTGCTTGAAACAGCACCAATATCTATTATTCTTGCACCATCTTGTATCATATTTTCTATTTTGTGTGAAGCTACTTTATTATCAAACCTACTATTCTTAAAAAATGAATCTTCATTTGCATTTAAAACACCCATTATTCTTGTTGTGTAGTTTTGCTCTTTTACAAAATCTTTTAATCTTTTGGCTAATTCTTTTAGCCCAAAAGGTTGAGCTAATTCTTTTTTACTTAAAATCTCAAAATGTTTAGTTGAACCTATTAGTAAAACATTTACATATTTATCTTTTGCTATTATTACTCCATTTGGAACAGCTAAATCAGCCCCAATAGATAATGCATCTTGTTTTAAAATATTCGCAGCACCAACATGTAAATTTTTTATAAAAAGTGTATGTATTTTTGCCTTTTTAGACATAATAGCTATACCACCTTTATCACAGTTAAGTTCTGATAAAAAGGATTTTGTATCATTCAATGATACTTTATAAACTATCATTTATTATGTTCTCTTTCTAAAATTGATAGAAGAAGATAAGTTAAAATATTTGATGGTTTTGAATTAAGTTCTAATAATCTAATAGATTTAAAAAATATATCTAATTCTTGTTTATTTAACTTTATATTTTCTTTATTTATTTTTAATAAAATTGACTCAACAATATTGATAGCTTCATCTTTTGTAACTCTTTGATTATTCTTTATGAAACTATATATATCTTTTAGATCTATTTTTTGTATATCTAAATTGATATCATCTTTAACTATTGATTTTTTAAGATTTTTATATGGTAATCTTGAATAAATAGTTGGAAGTAGTGAATTTTTAGATGATACAAGAATTATAAAAACTACATTTTGTGGAGGTTCTTCTAAAATCTTTAAAAGAGCATTTTGTGCCTCAATTCTAAAAGTTGCTCCACATAAAAATAGATATTTTGTATCATTTGAAGATATATAGGCTTCTTTTATAGCTTGGTTTGCTTGTGCTATTTGAAATTCATCTTTTTCTTCATTTTTAATAACTCTTGTTGAGTGAATAGGGTAGTTTGGTAATAAAAGTTCTAAACTATCTTCTATGTTATTTACTACTAATATTATAGAGTTATTAAAACTATCCAATTTTAACTCTCAACGTTTATTTCAGCAAAAAGTGATGCACTTAATGTTCTGTTATATAGTCTAAACATTTGTAGTAGTTTCATATCAAGTCCATCATCATTTGATTTAAGGTTTATTGAACCTTGTCTTTCTTCATCAAAAATCCACAAAAATGAGCTTTTTGTAATTTTTGCTAAAGTTGATCTGTTATCTTGACTTTTACCTATATACCAAAAACAATATCCATTTGGAAAAGATATTTTTAGCATATCTTGTATATTTGAAATATCATCTTCTGATTTTAATGAGTCTATTTGTTTATAAAATGAACTAAAATCATAAAATGGTAAGAATGGTCTATTTAATTTATTTGAATTTATATTTGATAAAATATAATTTAAAAACCATTCTCTTTCTTTATCTGTTATAATTAAAACAGAATAATTTTTATCTAAAATATTTGTAATATTTTTTGATACAAGTGGTGCCCATTCAAATTTTTTTTCTTCTAACCAAGGAGATATAAGTCTATCTTCCCTGATTGTATCTACTGTCCAATTAAGAAATTCCTGCACTACTATTTGTCCAATTCATAAGCATCGTGTAAAGCACGAACCGCTAACTCTGCATATTTTTCATCTATAATCATAGAAATTTTAATTTCACTCGTTGAAATAATTCTAATATTAATATTCTCATTTGCTAATGCTGTAAATGCTTTTGAAGCAACTCCAGTATTAGATTTCATACCAACTCCCACTATAGAAACTTTACAGATAGATTCATTATAATCAATATTTTTTGATTGTTCAGTAAATTTTGTCATTATTTTTTTACAAATTTCTAAATCAGTTGTAGGAATTGTAAAATCTAAATCAGTTGTTCCATCTAGGCCTCGTGTTTGAACAATTACATCAACATTTATATTTGCATCAGCAAGAGCTGTAAAAATACTACTAGCAACACCTGGTTTATCAATAACTCCATACATTCCAACTCTAATTTGATTTTTGTCTAAAGCTATTCCACTTACTATTGGTTTTTCCATTATTTCCTCTTCATTTGTGATTAGTGTACCTTCTACATCTGGTGTGAAGCTACTTCTTGATACTAAATTTACATTTAATTTTTTTGCCATTTCTACAGATCTATTTTGCAAAACTTTTGCACCTAAACTTGCAAGTTCTAACATTTCATCATAAGAAATTTTGTCTAGTTTTTTTGCTTTTGGCTCAATTCTTGGATCTGTTGTATAAATACCATCAACATCAGTATATATTTCACAAACATCAGCTTTTATAGCTCCTGCAATAGCAACAGCAGATAAATCACTTCCTCCACGACCCAAAGTTGTTACTCTTGAACCATCTAATGTTACACCTTGAAAACCTGCAACTATGATAGTATTTCCTTCATTTAAGGCTTTTTTCATCTTTGTTGTATCAATTTGCTCAATTCTAGCCTTTGTATGACAAGAGTCTGTTAAAATTCCAGCTTCTCTTCCTGACATAGACATAGTTTTATATCCCATTTCATTTAAAGCAATAGAAAGTAGTGCAGATGTTACTCTTTCTCCAGAACTTAATAACATATCCATCTCTTTTGGTTCAGGAGTCTTTGTATAATATTGAGCATACTCAATAAGTTTATTTGTTTCACCACTCATCGCTGAAACAATAGCTATAACATCATGTCCTTCATCTTTTATCTTTTTAATGATATTTGCAACATTTTGAATTCTATCAAGTGTTCCTACACTTGTTCCACCAAACTTCAACACTTTTAACATCTGTTTTTCTTTCCTTTTTTAAATATATCCCTCTTGTTTAAAGTGTTTTAAAACTTGTTTATAAACAGTTCTTTTAAAAAAAGTTATATATTCATAAATATCTTTTGTAGGCACAAATTTATATTCGCTAAATTCAGGTATTTCTGTATTTATATTGATTTTAGCACCTTTTTTTAGTTTTACTAAATAATATTTTTGCTTTTGTCCATCATATGGATACATTTTTTGAGCAATAGTTGGTGGAAATTCGTAAGATACCCAGTTTGGATACTCTGCTATAATTTCCACCTCTTTTGTTCCTATTTCTTCTTCAAGTTCACGAAATAGAGCTTCTTTTGTAGATTCACCTTCGTCAATTCCACCTTGTGGGAATTGCCAAGCATTATCAATATCTACTCTTGATGCTATAAAAATCTCACATTTTGCTGGATATTTTGCTGATAATATAATAGCTGCAACATTTGGTCTAAAATTTTTTTTCTCTTTTTTAATATCTTCTTTATCAGTCATAAATATAATTTTCCTTATAATTAGCTCGATATTTTATAAAATATAGGATTAAAAATTGCTTTTATATATACATATTCCTTTTTGTGATAGTAAGTGCTTTTATTGTGCTTTTAACTCATATACAACAAAAAACAAACTTAAAGAAAACTATATTAATGCCTTAAAAATACAATTACAAGAGAATATTTTAAAGCATTTAAAAACATCAAACAAACTTCTAGAAACTATATTTATAGGTGGTGGAACTCCATCAACAATAGATGCTTCTTTTTATAAAGATATTTTTGATATGCTAAAACCATATTTTTCAAAAGATATAGAGATAACTTCTGAAGCCAATCCCAATAGTGCAACTTTTGAGTGGCAAAAGCAAATGTTTGATTTAGGAGTAAATCGTATAAGTTTTGGTACACAAAGTTTTAATGATGAAAAGTTAAAATTTTTAGGTAGAAATCATAGCCAAAATAGTGCTATAAAAGCTATACAAAATGCAAAATGTATAGGATTTAATAGTATTAATTGTGATATTATTTATGGTGTTTTAGGAGATGATTTTGAGCTTTTAAAAAAGGATTTTGATACTATTTTAGAGTTAGGAATTGAACATATTAGTGCATATTCTTTGATAATAGAAGAGGGTACAAAATTTCATTTAAGTGAAAAATCTTTAAATAAAACTAAAAAAAGTCTAAAAATAGATGATGAAGATTTATCATATAAGCTTTTTGATTATATAAAACATATTGGCTTTGAACAATATGAGATAGCAAACTTCTCTAAAAATAATAAGTTTCAATCAAAACATAATTTTGGATATTGGGAACATAAAGAGTATTTAGGAGTTGGAGCAGGAGCTGTTGCATATATAAATAAAAAACGAGAATATAGTCAAAAAAGTGTAGAAGAATATATTAAAAATCCTCTTTTAATAGATACAGAAGAGTTAGATGATGAAGATATAAAGAGTGAAAAAGTTTTACTTGGATTTAGAAGTAAAGTTGGAGTTGATATAGATATTTTTAATTCTAATGAATTAAAGAAAATTGATGATTTATTAGAAATAGACAAGATTTGTATATTAGAAAATAGGGTTTATAATAATAATTTCTTATTGGCTGATGAAGTTTCTTTATATATTTTAGATTAAAAAAGGTATTAAATGACAATAAAAGATTGTGTTAAAAAGTTTTCAAGTGAACTAAAATTGATTACACATATTCCAGCAAAAGAGATAGAAATATTAATAATGTATCTTTTAGAAAAAAACTCTATATGGTTACATCTAAACTATAATAGTGAGTTTGAAAAAGAAAGAGAATTAGAAAAATTAGTTAAAAAAAGAGCTACAAATTATCCCTTGGAGTATATTATAGGGAAAGCTTCATTTTATGGTGAACAGTTTATTGTTGAAGATGGAGTTTTGATTCCTCGCCCAGAAACAGAAATTTTAGTAGATAAAGCAAAAGAAATTTTAGAAAATGAATCTAAATCTATAAAAATATTAGAAATTGGAACAGGAAGTGGGATAATTTCTATAATGTTAGCTTTACTTATTAAAAATATTGAAATAATTGCAGTGGATATAAATCCTAAAGCTTTAGAGTTAGCAAAAAAGAATGCTGAAAAATTTGGAGTTATTGAAAAAATAGATTTTAGACTTAGTAATTTATATGAAAATGTACATGAAGATGATATTTTTATGGTTATTTCAAATCCTCCATATATTGCAAATGATTATAAGCTACCTTATAATGTAAAATTTGAGCCATCAAATGCTCTTTTTGGTGGAGTTATTGGAGATGAACTTTTGAAAAGTATTATAAAAGATAGTAGTAATAGAAAAATACAATATCTTCTTTGTGAAATGGGATATGATCAAAAAAATAGTTTAGAAGAATATTTTAAAGAGTTTAATGTAGAATTTCATAATTTTTATAAAGATTATGAAAGTTTTGATAGAGGATTTACTCTAAAATTTAAGATTTAAAAAGGATTTATTTATGTTTAAAGAATTTAATTTAGAAAATTTAGAAGACTCAAGTAGAGTTTTAGAAGATTTATTAAATAGTAGTAGAAAAAAAGTTCAACAGCTTTTAAAAATTGAAGAGAAAACTTATAAAAATTTTGTTTTACCATTTCAAGAAATAGGGGAGAGTATTAATGAATTTATTACTCCTATTTTTCATATTGATTCAGTTAAGAATTCAGAAATAACTTCTAGAGTATATGAAAAATGCCTTCCTATTATATCAAAATATGAAAGTGAGATAAGTCAAAATGAAAATATTTACTTATCTTTAAAAGGTATACAATCTAATGAAAATAGTACTTTAAATGATATACAAAATAAAGTATTAGAAAATGAGATAAGAGACTTTGAATTGTCTGGTTGTAACTTAGAAAATAATAAAAAGAAAAGACTTGAAGATATTGATTTAACTTTAAGTGAATTAGCCCATAAATTTTCTCAAAATCTTTTAAAAGCTACAAATAGTTATGAATTAATTATAGAAGATTTTGAAGATGTAAAAGAGATACCTCAATCAGATTTAGAATTAGCAAAATTTGAAGAGAATGGAAAAATAAAATATAAATTTACACTTCAAATGCCATCGTATCTGGCTTATATGACTTATGGGAGTAATAGAGAAAAGAGAGAACAGTTATACAGAGCTTATACAACACGAGCATCCGAAAATGGAAAAATAATAGAAGAACTACTATTATTAAAAGATGAAAAAGCAAAAATATTAGGTTTTTCAAATTATGCTCAATATTCTTTAGCAACAAAAATGGCAAAAACTGAAGAAGAAGTAGTAAATTTTTTAATAGAACTTGGGAATAAAGCAAAACCAAAAGCAATAAAAGAGTTTGAAGAAGTTAAGGAACTGGCTTTAAAGGATGGTATTATAGATTTTAAACCTTTTGATACTAGCTATTATAGTGAAAAATTAAAAAAGGCTCAATATGATTTAGATGAAGAGTACTATAGACCATATTTTGAGCAGAATTCTGTTTTAAAAGGATTTTTTGATTTTTTAGAAGCTATGTTTGGAGTAAAATTTACAAAAACACACGAAAAAGCTTGGGATGAGAAAGTACAAGTTTATAATTTGAGTGAAAATGGTAAAGTAAGTGCTAGGATTTATATAGATTTAGAGTCAAGAAAGGATAAAAGAGGTGGGGCCTGGATGAATAACTGGCACTCATATTTTAAAAATTCTAATGGAAATATAAATCTTCCAACAGCATACATAGTAGGAAATTTCCCTCAATCTACAACAGAGATACCATCTTTACTAAGACATTCTGATGTTGTAACACTTTTTCATGAAATGGGACATGCTTTACATCATTTATTAAGTAAAGTTGAAGAGCCATTTGTAAGTGGTATTTCTGGTGTTACTTGGGATACTGTTGAATTTCCATCACAATTTTTAGAGTATTTTTCTTATGATAAAGATGTTTTAAAACTATTTGCAAAACATTATCAAACTGGAGAAGTTTTAAATGATGAAGCAATAAACAAGATAATAAAAGCAAAAAATTTCCAATCATCTATGGCAACGATTAGACAAATAGAATTCGCTTTGTTTGATTTTAAACTACATCAAAAGCTATACAAAAATGAAGATGAAGTTCAAAATTTACTTGATAATATAAGAGAAGAGTTTGCAGTTCTTATTCCACCAAAATATAATAAATTTCAAAATGGATTTTCACATATTTTTGCTGGTGGATATAGTGCAGGATATTATTCATATAAGTGGGCAGAAGTTTTGAGTGCAGATGCATTTTATATGTTTATTGAATCTGGAAATATCTTTAATAAAGAGTTAGGTATTAAATACAAAGATTGTATTTTAAGTAAAGGTGGATCATACAATATGGATAAGTTATTCTTTGATTTTGCCAAAAGAGAACCAAAAGTTGAATCTTTATTAAAAATTGATGGAATTATTAGCTAAAATTTGTAATAATACGATTTTAATATATAACTAATAAGGATTTAATAACTATGACAAATGCAGAAACAATTTCAAAATTAAATAACGCTTTAAGTAGCTTAATAAAAGCATATGAAGAACTTCAAGGAGAGAATGAGGGGTTAAAGACTAGAATAAATGAATTAGAAGAAGATGTATTTAATTTGGAATTAGAAAAAGAAGATTTAGAAAAAAGTGTTAATGAGTTTAAAAATCATACAGAAGAAGATAAAACGCATATTTCAACTATGCTTGGACAAATTGAATCTATTTTAAATAAGAGTAGTGTTAATATACAAAACAATATAACAAAAGACACTAATAACAGTACTACTTCATCTTCATCTAATAGTGATGATACAGAATCAAATTTACAATCTGTAGATAATCTTTTAGGACTTTCATATAATGAAATAAAAGAAGAACATAAAGAAGATAAAAATGAAGAACCAAATATCTTAAATACCTTTAATTATAAAGAGCAGAAAGAAATACCTAAAGATAATGAAAAAAAAGAATTAGAAGAAGATAATACAAAAGTAGATTTGAATGATCCTAGATTAAGTTCTTTATTAGGAATAAAGCAATAAAGATGAGTATCCAATGATATTTTGTATAGATAAAAGTTCTATTTTAAATTTTTTTGGAGTTGAAAACTTTAGTTGTTTAGAAAGTATTATTGATAGTATGTCTCCATCTTTAGTTGAGTATCATTTGGCTAATTTTTGTAGTAATAGTGATGATACAATATATTTTAATAAACGAGATATTGAGAATAGTTTTTCTATTGGAGAGTATAGTATATATTTAGATTATAATGAAAATATATATTTGGAAATTGAAGAGTCAAATTTAGATAATTTGACTCAATCTTTTTGGTGAAAATTTAAAAAATCTCCGTAGTTTTTTTGAGCCTTTCTTTATCAAAATGAGTATAAATTCTACTTGTGTTTATATCAGCATGTCCTAAAGCTTCTTGAACAAGTATTAAATCATGATGCTTTGAGTAAAGTAGTGTAGCAAAAGAGTGCCGTAACATATGAGCTCCATTTTTTTCTTTTCTTATGCCTGCACTTATTAATATGTTTTCAACAATTCGACTAACATAAGCTTGAGTTAATCTATCACCTTTTTGATTACAAACCAAAATATCACTATTACAAACTCTTTGATTTAGCCAATTTTGTAAATCATTTTCTATAATCTCTTTTTTTATCATTACAACTCTTGGTTTATTCCCTTTTCCTCGAATTTGTAACATATAAACATCTTTTTCATTGAAAATATCTTTTATTTTTATATTTAGCATTTCACTAACACGAATACCTGTATAAAGAATTGTTTTAATAATAAGCCTATTTCTATAAGCTGTACTATCTGTAAACTCAAAACTATCAATAGCTTCTAAAAATCTATCAATCTCATCTTTATTCATAAAAGAGGGGAGTTTTGTACCACTTTTTCCAGATAATCCACCCCAATTTTTTAACTCTATTTTAAACAAATATGAGCTTCCATCTTTATTTTCATTTTGTTTATCTATATATGAAAATAAAGATAGTAGGGCAATTCTATGATTTTTCTTTGAGGCATCAGATAAAGAGCTAGTTTCACTAGCTAAAAAGTCACTAAGTAACTCTTCATCAATTTCTTTCATAGAAGCTAAACCTAAGCTTGTAGTATATTTGTATAGTTTTAAAAGAGGATTAAAGTATGTGTTTATACCACTTAAACCAATATTTCTTGCTTCTTTTACTAAAACTTCTAATTCTTCTATAGATTTTGTTCCTTTAACTAAATTCTGAATAATTGAAGCTAATTTATCTTTATTGGAAACTTGTCGGTTTGATAAACTTGTGAGTTTATTTCTTACAAATCTTTCTATCCAAAATAATATAGTATCGTCAAAACAGTTTTTAAAATCTAATTCGTATCTCATATAAAACCTTTATAATTAGTAAAATTTATAAAAAAGAGTATATCAAAAGATATATTAATATCAGTTTGAAAATTATAGTTTTCAATACTAAATAATATTTTTATATAATATTATTCTTGAATTGTTTTTAAGGTAAAAAGAACGCAAACAATCCAAGAATTGGTAAATAAGAACAAACTTTATATATAGTTACAACACCATAAATATCTATAAAATATCCCAAAACAGCTGAAGCAATTCCAGCTAATCCAAAAGCAATTCCAAAGAATAATCCTGAAATAGTACCTACTTTTCCAGGAATAAGTTCTTGCGCATAAACTATAATAGCTGGGAATGCTGAAGCTAACATAAATCCAATAATTGCTAAAAATACAATTGAAGTTTCAATATTTACATAAGGTAAAGCTAAAGTAAATGGAATTATTCCAAAAATTGAAGCAAAGATTATAGATTTTCTTCCAAATTTATCTCCTAACGGTCCTCCCATTATTGTACCAATAGCAACAGATATTAAGAAGTAGAAAAGATGATATTGAGCCATTTCTTCGCTAATTTGATATTGATGAGTTAAATAAAACATTAAATAATTACTTATTCCTGACATATAAACAAATTTAGAAAATATTAAAATAAGTAAAATACCTAGAATAAGCCCTATTTTTTGTTTTGAGAAATTGGATTTTTTAATTGTACTCTTATTTTGATTATTTATGTGATATTTTTTATACCAAGAACCAATATAAATAGCAATCGGAATAGAAAATAAAGCTAATAAAGATATATAAAATATTGTATGTTGTCCATTTGGTAAAATTAGCCAAACAGCTATTAAAGGACCTACCGCACTTCCAAAATTCCCACCTATTTGAAAAATAGATTGTGCCAATCCGTATTTTTCTTTAGAAGCTGATAATCTAGCTATTCTTGAAGCTTCTGGATGGAAAATTGATGAACCTATACCTATTAAAACTGCTGAAAATAGTATCCAATAGTAGTTTGTTGCAAAAGCTAAAGAAACTAATCCTATAAAAGTACAAAACATAGCAATTGCAATAGAATAAGGTTTGTCTTTTCTATCCGTATATAAGCCAACCATAGGTTGTAGTATTGATGCTGAAAGTTGGTAAACAAAAGTTATTAAACCAATTTGAGCAAAAGTAAGTGAAAAGTCATTTTTTAGCATAGGATAAACTGCAATCATAATAGATTGCATAGAATCATTTATAAAATGCCCAAAACTAATTAAGCTTAGTATTTTTAATTTTCTATCTTTATTCAATTATCTAACTTTCCCTCTAGAAAAGGCTATGATATAATCAGAAATTTCATTTAAATGAACTATTTCTTTTACTGCTCCTGCTTGTATTGCTTTCATTGGCATTCCAAATACAACACAACTTTCTTCATTTTGTGCAATTGTATATGCACCATTATTAAACAATTCTTTCATAGCTATAGTTCCATCATCTCCCATTCCTGTCATCATAACAGCCATAGCAGAACCCCCTACACTATTATTTACTGATCTAAATAATACATCAACACTTGGTTTATGCTGACTTACTTTTTTTGCATCTAAAAGTTTTGTAAAAAGCTCATTTCCAATTTTTTCTATAGTTAAATGCATATTTCCTGGTGCTAAATAAGCATGACCTCTTTGTAAAAGCATACCATCTTTTGCCTCGCAAACATTGACTTCTGAATAATCATTTAGTCTTTGTGCAAAAGAGTTTGAAAATCCATAAGGTATATGTTGTGTTATAACAATTGGTGGTAAATCTGAAGGTAATTTACTAAATACTTTTAATAAAGATTCTACTCCACCTGTTGAAGATCCAATAGCTATTACTTTTTGTCCACCAAAAGTTGCAGCACGAAGAGGTATTACTTCATCTGGATGAACTTTATATTCAACATTTTGATTTTGAATATAACCCTTCTTTTGAGGAGATGGTTTTTTTATAGTATATCTTTTTAATAAAAATGTTAAATTAAGTAAATTATCTTTTATTCTAGAGTTAAAAGAGCTCATAGATTCACCATTTTCTGGTTTTGGAATAAAACCAACAGCTCCATCATCAAAGATATCACTTCCTCTTACATTCTCACCTGAAATTACAACAGCTGGCATAGGATGAAGTCTCATTAGATTTCTTAAGAATGTAACTCCATCCATTTTAGGCATATTAATATCTATTGTCACCAAATCAGGCTCATAAGCTTTTATCTTTTCTCGTGCTTCATAGGCATCATTTGCTACATCTACAACTTCAAATTCATCAATAGAGTTAATCATATCTTTTAAAATTCTTCTCATTGATGGAGAATCATCAATTATCAATACAGTATACATAGTTTATTTTATCCTATAAAATATATTATTAGAAAAGTTCAATTTCCATTTCTTGTTCAAATTTATTTTTATCTTTACCGAAAAGTTCAACTCCACCTGTATATTCTTTAATAACTGGAGCTTTTCTAATTTCAATTTGTAACGATTTTTCAGTTGATAAGATTTTATTATCTGTTTCAGATTTTTGAGTTACTTTAATAAAAGTTTCAAAATCATTTGCAAGTAATATTAATCTTCCATGTTCTCCCCTAGTATGTTCAGAAATTACTCTAAACCCCTCTTTTCTACAAAATTCTTTAGCAAAATTAACATTTCTTTCACCTATAGAATTACTAAGATTTAAATTCATAATATCAGCACCACCAGATATTTTTGCAACAATATCTGATTTTGAACAACCCATTTTATACATTTCATTTAACATAGCTTCAACAGAATATAATCCATATTTCATATCATTTGAACTGTCATTAGTATCAGGTAATAAAAAATGGTTCATACTTTTTATTCTTTTTTTTCTATCATAGAACATTAAAGCTACACAAGAACCTAAAAGAGTTTTTAATGCAATTTCATCATCATCTGATACAACAGCAAATTCTCCTCCTAAAACTGTATATGTATAGAATCCTTTAGTCTTTTGAGTTATCTTTGAAGAAGAAATTTTTTCAATATTACCATCTTTTCTACCTATAGTTATCATATTAGGTCTTTCTCTTTTACAAAGATATTCTGACCTACTCTTCTCACATAATGAATTAGATCTTGTGGATTTTCAGAATGACCTAAGTATAGAGTTCCACCTATTTTTAAATACTTAAAAAGCTTTTTTAAAATTGTATTTTGATCTTCAACAGAAAAATATATTAAAACATTCCTACAAAAAATTACATCAAATTGGTTATTTGAAAATGGATAACTATCATCATTTAAATTCATGATATGGAAAGTTATCATCTTTTTTAACTCATCTTTTACTTTTATTAAGATTTCATCTCCAGTAAGGCTTTTTTGAACTCTTTTTTTAAAATATTTTTGAGGTCTTATCCAAAAAGGAAATTCCTTTGAAGATTTTGAATATCTATATATTCCATCTGCTGCATATTGTAAAACATTTGTATCTATATCTGTCGCTGTTATTGCAGCTTGAATATTTGAACTTAATTCTTCATTTGCTTCTATAATAGTCATAGCAATAGAATATGGTTCTTCACCAGTTGATGAAGCTGAACACCAAATAGAAATTTTTTGCCCATTTTTACTTAATTCTGGTAAAACTCTATCTTTTAAATCAATAAAATGAAAATCTTCTCTAAAAAAATGTGTTTTATTTGTTGTAAATGAGTTTATAAACTCTGTAACATTTCGTCCTTGCTCAATTGACTCAAGCAATTCCATAATATCACCATAATAATTACAATTTCTTCTTAATTTTTCTATTCTATTTGAAATCATAATATCTTTATTCTCTGTAAGAGTAATTCCTGTTAGAGAATAAAGAAGTTTTTTTATTTTATTATGAACATCTTCTGTTGTGTATGGCATTTGGACTCTTAAGAAGCTCTTTTTGCCGCATTCATATCTTTTTCAATTTTAATTTGGGCATCAATAATTCCAACAACATCAAGAATTAATCCGATACTTCCATCTCCTCTTACTGTTGCAGCTCCAATACCTTGAACACTTCTAAAGTTTTTATCAAGAGGTTTTACAACTACTTGATGTTGATTTAAAAATTCATCAATTGATAAAGCAACTTTAGTATTTCCTGATTTTACAACAATTAACATACCATCTTCTAATTTTTCAAAACTTTTTTGTAGTCCAAATAGTTGGTGAAGTTTAACTACAGGAATAAACTCTTCTCTTAACATTAATAAATCTTGTGTTCCATCACCAATCTTTTTAATCATATCAGCTGTCGGTTGTAAAGATTCAACAATAGAACTAAGAGGTAAAATATATTTTTGTTCTCCAACTCTAATATCAAGTCCATCTAGTATTGCAAGAGTTAAAGGAAGCATAATTGTAATAACAGTACCTTTCCCAAGTTCAGTATCTAATTTTATAACTCCACCAAGTTTATGGATATTTGTTTTTACAACATCCATTCCTACTCCACGACCTGATATATCAGTAATTTGGTCTGCTGTTGAAACACCAGCTCCAAATACTAAAAGAGCTTTTTCATTATGTGACATTGAGTTATATTGATTTTCATCAATTTGGCCTTTTTCTAGTGCTTTTTGTGCAACTCTTTCACTATCAATACCTTTACCATCATCTTCTATAGAAATAATCATTTGCCCATTTGCTTGTTCTGCAGAAATACTAATAGTTCCAGTATCATTTTTACCAGACTGTATTCTATCCTCTGGCATTTCAATTCCATGGTCTAAAGAGTTTCTAATAATATGCATTAAAGGATCAGTTAATCCCTCAATCATAGCTTTATCAATTTCAACATTATCACCATAGTGTTTAAATTCTACTTTTTTACCAAGCTTTTTAGAGATATCTCTTACAACTTTTGGAAATTTAGAATAGATTGAATCCATAGGTACCATTCTAATACTCATAATACTATCTTGCATATCTCTAATATGTCTTTCTAAAAGTTCAAGTCTTTCTAAAACAGGACCTCTTGTTTTTGTATCTTCAATAGTTGATGAGAATTGAGTAAGCATTGCATTTGTTATAACTAAATCACCTACATTAGTCATTAATAAATCAATTTTATCTAAATTTACTCTAATACTGTTATTATTATTTGAAATAGATTTTTTAGATTCATCTTCATTATTATTTTTAACTCTTCTTGTTGTAGATGTAGGAGTTTGTTTACTGCCATCAATAGATTTTTCTACTTTAGCATTTTTATTATTATCTTCTATATCATTTGTTTTCATTATTGCATCAGGAGTTATTTTTGGCATATCATCAAAGAAACCAAAATTATCTTTACTTTCATCAATTTTAAATTTACTATCATCAGTATTATTAGATTTTGTTTCTAAATCATCATCATAAAATCCAAAGTTTTTATCATCTATCTCATCATCAGCAAAAATACCAAAAGGCTGATCTTTTCTATCTCTTTGATTATTTAAATCATCACTGAAAAAGCCAAAACTCTCTTTTTGTGAATTATCTACTACTTCAGATTTTACTGCTTGCTCTTTTTTTACTTCTACTGGTTGTTCACTTTTTACTACTGTTCCACCATTTGAATAGGCTCTAATCTCTTCTAATAAAGAAGTTGTCATTTCAGTGAATTTTTCTCTAGTCATTTGTTCAGCAACTTCAAGTTCTAGAATTTCTTTCATAACATCCAAACCATCAATAAGCGTTTCGGCCATTTCTGGGATATACTCAATTTTATGACTTCTAAGTTTATCCATTAGATTTTCAACATCATGAGTGAATTCTGCAAAATATGACAATTCAACAGAGGCTCCACTACCTTTTAATGTATGAACATCACGGAATAATTGCCCCATTTCATCATCTGTTAGTGTACCATTGTTTTCAGCTTCTAATAAAACATTATCTGCAGACTCAAAAAGCTCTACAGCTTCTTCTAAAAACATCTCTCTATATTTAGAAATATCAAATGACATATCAAGTTCCCCCTATTTTATCTACTTAATACTATATTTACGGCTTTTAATAACTGATCAGGAACAAATGGTTTAACAATCCATCCTGTTGCACCAGCTATTTTACCTTTTGCCTTCATCTCATCACTTCGTTCTGTTGTAAGAACTAAAATTGGTATTTTAGAGTAATGAGGAATTTTTCTAAGCTCCCCAATTAGAGTTAATCCATCCATATTTGGCATATTAACATCTGTAATTACTAGATCAAAATTTGTAGTTTTTGCTTTAGCTAGACCATCTACACCATCTACAGCTTCAATAACATCTGTATAACCACCCTCATTTAAAGCATAGTTTAACATATCTCTTAGCATAGTTGAGTCATCTACTATTAAAAGCTTAGCCATATAAAACCCCTTAGATTTCTTACAATTTAAATTTTTACTATCCTATCATAAGAATTATTAATTTAAAATTATATTTCTTTACGATAGCTTACAATATAGGACTATTGTTTAATTCATTCCAAGTTCTATTCTATCTTTTTGAACTTTTAGAACTTTTATTTCTATTTCTTGACCAATACTTAAAACATCACTTGCTTTTTCAACCCTTTTATCAGATATTTTAGAAATATGTAATAATCCTTCTCCACCTTTTGATAAAAGAATAAATGCTCCAAAATCAACAACTCTTTCAACTCTTCCTGAAACAACTTCATCTACACTATAAAGTTTTTCAAAATCTATATTTTTAGATTGAGATTTAGAAGAGTTTGAATTATTAACAAGATTTTTTATAAATTCACAAGCATCATTGATTTTTTGCTCATTTTCACCACTTACTTTTACAATACCATTATCTCTATCTAAATCAATACTTACAGAATATTTTTCAATGATTTCTTTTATAGTTGCTCCACCTTTTCCTATAACTACCATCATTTTTGATGAATCAATTGAAAATTCTTCTACTTTAGGTAAAGCCTTACTTGATACAATATCTTTTGAAGCTTCTTCCATTATAGCTAGAATATGTTCTCTTCCTTCTTTTGCTTGAAGTAAAGCTTCTTTTAAAACTTTAAGCTCTATTCCACCAAGTTTTATATCCATTTGTAAAGCTGTAATCCCATTTTTTGTTCCAGCAACTTTAAAATCCATATCTCCATCATGATCTTCTAATCCCATAATATCTGTTAATACTGCATAGTTAGAGTCTTCAACAACCATTCCCATAGCAACTCCTGCAACAAGATCTGAAATTGGAACTCTAGCTGCTTTAAGTGCTAATGAACCTCCACAAACAGTTGCCATAGAAGAAGAACCATTTGATTCTAAAATTTCAGATACAATTCTTATTGTATCATTGAAATTTTTGTTTATTGTTGATTCTAAAGCTTTTTTAGCTAAATTCCCATGTCCTAGTTCTCTTCTTCCTACACCAAAAATTGGTTTTGCTTCTCCAACAGAAAATCCTGGAAAGTTATAATGTACCATAAAGTTTTCCATAGAAGTTGATTTATCTGTTAGTACTTCATACATTTGACCATCTTTAGCACCAGCTAATGTACCAATAACAAGTGCTTGAGTTTCTCCTCTTGTAAATAAACAAGATGAGTGAGTTGAAGGTAAAATATTAGTTTCAATAGATATTGGTCTAACATCTTTAAGACCTCTTCCATCAGCTCTTACTCTATCTTTTACAATCATAGTTCTTACAATTTCTTTTTTTACAATGCTTACTGCTTCATAAATTGTATTAAACTCTATTTCATTTAAAATACAATACTCATTTTTTGAAATCATTTTAGCAACATCTTTTAATTGAATTGCTCTTTCACTTTTTGCTAGTTTTTTGATAGCTTCTTTAATCTCATTTGAAAAATTATCTCTTACATAAGATATAATTTTTTCATCAATAGTAAACTCTACAAGTTCAATTTGAGCTTTTTCTTTACAAGCCTTTTCAAAACCATTTTCATAAGTAATATTTGCTTCTTTTAAAGCATCTTGAGCAAAAGATATAGCATCAACTAAATTATCTTCAACTATTTCATTTGTTTTATGTATTTTTTCTTCTATTGATGAAATACTTTTCATTTCTATCATCAATAGTTCATCTTTTGAACCAGCAACATATAAATCTAAAGTAGAATTATTCAATTCTTCTTGTGTTGGATTTACTATGAGTTTATTGTTTATTTTACCTATTCTTACCCCACAAACAGATTTTTTAATAGGTAAATTTGAAGTATATAATGCAGCATTTGCAGCATTTAAAGATAGTGTTTGTAAATCAACATTCTTATCTGCACTTAAAACCATAACAGTTATTGTTGTTGGATATACAAATCCTTTTGGAAAAAGTGGTCTTAAACTTCTATCAATAACTCTCGAAGTTAAAGTTTCAAAATCATTAGGTTTTCCTTCTCTTTTTACAAATCCTCCAGGTAATTTTGCTGCTGCATAAGTTTTTTCAATATATTGAACTGTTAATGGTGTAAAATCTTCACTTACAGGATTGTCAAATTCACAAGCAACAGTTGCTAAAACCACTGCATCCCCTACTTTTAATAAAGCTGAACCATTCGCTTGTTTGGCTACTTTATTAAACTCAAAAATTTCTTTTTTACCATTTAATTCAAATTCGCATGCTATTGTCATTTTTTTCCTTCATTTTTAATTCTTTCAATATCTTCAAAAGTTAATTCTTCTAAATTATCATAATAGTAATTAGATTCTATATAGTGATCAAGTTTTTTTATATAGTATAAATCATCAGTAATCCTATCAACTGTAGCTATGCTAGCTGTTGATAAAATTGGAGTTGCAACACTTAAAGATTTTACCTTTTGATTAATAATTGTTTTTATACAAGCCATCATTACTAGGCCAACATTAATATCTTCATCAATAATTAAAACATTTTTTCCAAGTAAGTTTTGGAATTTCTCACCCTTTCTAAATCTATTTGCTAATATTTTAATATTATTATCATATATTTCTTTTGACTGTGAATAAATTGCATCTAAATTTATATCAAAAGCTTTTACTAATTCTTCATGGATTAATACTTCTTCAAGTTCAGTAACTACTGCTATTTCACAATCTTCATTGTTTGGTGCAAATATTTTTTGACTGAACATAATATCAAAATCTGCATTTAAAGCTTCTGCTATAATTTTAGCCATTTCATAACCACCATAAGAACAACCTATAACTATCCATTCTTCTAATTTCATACTATCAACTGGTAAAACATCAAGTAGTTGTAATGCAGCTTCTTCTCTATTTTTAAAGAAAATCTTATCTTGATTCATTATCTGCAACTTTATATTTTTGTCTTATTCCACCTACTGGTTTTAACGTTAAAACTGCATAAACTATAGTTTGTTCATGGCTATCATATTTTGTTCCACCACTTTTATAACTACTTCTAGGAGTAATCTCTTTTTCTAATTTTAAGTCTAAATTCCAACAACTATCATCTATATTTAGAGTTATTCCTTGTTTATTTCTTAATTTTTCTTCTAAGTTATAGTTTTCATAGTAACCAATAGAATAATCTTTTGATATTTTATATGAAGTACTTACTCTATAAGATTCTAGATTATCTCTATTATTAAATTCATTGTTAGTTTTTTTTGTTTTATAATATCCAGCACTTAAAGTAAATTTTTCATAATTAAAACTATTGTCTATACTTGTTTCAACAATTTCATTATCATCCATATTATAAATAACTTTTCCAGAAATAGATCCAAAGTCATGATTAACTTTTACAAAATTTTCATAATCTTGAAATTTAGGATCATCTAAACTATCGTAAATTATTGATTGTTTCATTCTGTGATTAATAAACTGTTGTAAACTATCTCTATCATAAATTGATTGGTTTAAAGTCAAATTTATAGTTTTATTATCTTGAATTGTTGGAAATGCTGATAATTCATTATATTTTAAAGATTGATCCTTATCTATAGTAATACCATATAAATCCCCATCTTTTTTTAAATTTTTTGGAATATCATAACTTGCATCTAAATTAATAGTATGAATATAGTCTTTATATGGTTTTATTAAATCACTTCCAATTTTAAAAGAAGTTATATTTTGTATTAAAGTACCATCTTTATAATCTAAATTATTTATAGAATTAGAATAATTATATTGATTTAATGTTGTTTTATTTTCAACACCAATATATAAATAGTCATCTAAAATATTTTTACTATAGCTCAGAGGAACACTAAGTTCATAAATTTCTGCATTTAGACCTTTTTCTCGTGTAAAATTATAATATTTAGAATCAAGTGAATATAAAAAGTTTTCTAAAAATAGCTCTTTATTATAAGAGTGAAAATGAAGTTGTGGTATTTCTTGTAGAGTTTCACTATTTGATTTTTGAGAAGCATCTTTATAATATTTAGCATAAGCACCAGCGTAATAATTTGGAGTATTATAGAAATAATTAAATTTTGATTCAACTTTTTTGTCTGTACCTAGTAAATCAGTATCTCCATCTCTTAATGTTACATATTCAATATCATTTAAAAGTCTAATTGATGTAAAAATTCCATCTTCATGGTTTCTTGTACTTGCAAAAATCTTTCTTCTTTCATAATCTAAATCTAAACCAAAATGCTCACTATTTTCAAGATTTTCTTTTTCTCTATAATTCTTTTTTTCTTTAAAATAACCTGTTTTAATTTTAAGCATAGAATTAGGTGAGTCTGCATATCTAAAATTTGCATAACTTCCATATCCTCTTAATGCTCTAATTTGAGGAATTAATTCTATATCATAATTATCAGCTGGTGCTATAAATATAGGTTGAGAATACAAAAAACCTTCATTGCTTGAATAACCTAAAGTTGGGAGTAATAGACCTGTTCTTCTAGTCGTATCTGTAGGAAATCCAAAATATGGAAGATAAAAAATAGGAATATTTTTAACATAAAGTCTAGGATTATAAGCATTTATCCACATGTTTTCTGTATCATAATCTGCACTTGAAGTTCTAATACTCCAAATTGGATCAACACAATCACAAGATGATATAATAGAACCATCCATATTGATTATTTCTTTATTTTTATTAGCTTCTTTTGCATTTGTCCAAATATTTGAAGGTGTATCAAATAAAAATACTGGATCTTGATTTATAATTTCATTATTCAAGTCCATATATGCGTAATTACTTTGTGTTTGTACTCTATTTTCTTTTATAATTAAAACATTATCAAAAAGTTCTATAATCTCTTTTTCTTTATTATAAACAAGCTTATCTGCACTTAAATAATAAGTTGGAGAATATGCTACAACATTTCCAATAGCAGTAATTATATTGTCTTTTGAATCAACATTTTTTGCAACTAACTTTAATTTTTCATTATTTAGTTCTTGTGCACTTAAACTTACTTCAAAAAAAACTGAAGCTATAACTAGAGAAGCTACTATTTTACGCATTTACTACCAACGTATTACCTGTGAAATCATGAAAAGTTCTTCTTCCATTATTAAAAAATCCTATTATAAAACCTATATAATAAAATAGTTCAGATAAAACTCTTCCCACAGCTCTTAAGAATGATTGGAAAATTGTAACTCTTCCCCATTGATTAGCATCTATAACTCTTATCTTTGTGACTCTTTTTCCAATAGTAGCTCCATAATACCAAACAAAAAATGTATGATATATAACTTTTAATATCATTAATGGAACTAAAATATTTTGCATAAAGCTTAACATAGCTTCATTATCATCCATTATAGAAATAATACTATCCCAATAAACAAACATTATTAAAAAACTTACAATGAGATCATCTATTACAAAAGCAAATGCTCTTGAACGCATTGAAGCTAGTTGAAGATTTTGATTGTTTTCTTGCATATTTAATTCTTTAAAGCTTGATATGCTATATCAGATCTAAATTTTTTACCATCAAAATGAACTTCTGAAGATAACATATATGCTCTATCTCGAGCTTCTTTTATTGATTTTCCAGTTCCAACACAAACTAAAACTCTTCCTCCTGTTGCTAAAAGTTTTCCATCTTTTTCTTCAACTCCAGCAAAAGATATATGAGAATTATTCAATAATTCTTCATCTATAATATTGTCAATAGTAATAATAGCTGGTGCAGATGAACTATATGGATAGTTTGCACTGGCCATTACAACGCCAACACAGAACTCATTTTTTATTTTGATATCTAGTTTATCAAGTTGTTTTGTTGCTCCATAATAAAATAATTCAGAAGCTTTTGATTCTAAAAGTGGCATTAATATTTCACATTCAGGATCTCCAAATCTCACATTATATTCTAAAACTATTGGTTCACCATTTACAACCATAACTCCTATAAATAAAACACCTTCATAAGGAGCATTTTCTTGTTGCATACCTTTTAAAGTCGGCTTGATTACTCTCTCTTCGATTTTTTTATAAATATCATTATTTACTAAAGGAGTTGGAGCATAAGCACCCATTCCTCCAGTATTTGGTCCAGTATCTCCATCTCCTACTCTTTTATGATCTTGAGCTGCTGGTAAAACTTTGTAATTTTCTCCATCACAAATTGCAAAAACTGATAATTCATAACCATCTAAAAATTCTTCAACTATAACAGTTTCTCCAGCTTCTCCAAAAGAAGTTCCATCTAACATATCACTTACTGCTTTTTTTGCCTCATCTTTACTTTGAGCAATAATTACACCTTTTCCTGCACAAAGTCCATCAGCTTTTACAACAATAGGAGTTGAGTTCATACTGTCTATAAAACTATTAGCTTCATTTTTACTTGATGTTTCTATAAATGCTGCTGTTGGTATATTATATTTTTTTAAAATATTTTTCATATAAGCTTTAGAACCTTCTAATTTTGCAGCCTCTTTAGTAGGTCCGAAAATTACAAGATTATTTTTTCTAAATATATCAACAACACCATCTACTAAAGGAGCTTCTGGCCCTACTATAGTTAGATTAATATTATTATCCTTAGCAAAAACTGCTAATTTATCATAATCATTTATATTAATATTTGTTCCTAAGCTTGAAGTTGCACCATTTCCAGGCATAAAAAATAGTTTATGAGATTTCTCTTTATGTAAAGCTAAACCTATTGAGTATTCTCTTGCTCCACTTCCAAGTATTAATATATTCACGATTTTTCCTTTTTTTAATTATAAACCCAAGTAGTCGTTAACCATAAAGATGGCCCTAAAAGCCAGTTGTAATACAAAGAGCATACTTTAGGAGCAAAAACATAATGAATTGCTACACACTATACGACTACAATTTGTATAAAAGTTATATTATCGGACCCGCAAGTAATGGAAATCCCGAACTACTTAGAAGTTAAGATTTTATCAAAAAAAGTTTAAAACAGAGTTTAAGTTAACTTTTTAGTGCTAGCTTTACACACTCTTCAACACTTGTTGATACACTTATTTGATAATCTATATTCTTTGGAAGATATAAAGCTGTTGTTTTACCAATAACAATAGCTTTAAAACTACTATGCCAACTATATTTTTTAAAAAAACATTCTACACTTGAAGGAGATGTAAAAATAATTGTTGAATTTTCTTCTAAAATAATAGGTTCTTTTTTATTGCAAGTTGTTTTATATGCTACAATTTCATCTATATTTATACTATTTTCTCTTAAAATATTTGGTAAATTAGATACTGTTTTTAAAGCTTTTATATATAAAACTTTTTTATTCTTTAAATAAGGTATTAACTCATAAGCAAAATCATTTCCATGACCACTATTTCCGATAAAGGAAATATTTGCATTAAACTTTTTAGCAATATCTGCTGTTTTTTGTGCAATTACATAAGAAGGAATATCTATCCAATCTTGAGTATTTTTATTTAATGATAAAATTGCATTTTTTGAAGTAAAAACTAAAGCATTATATTGTTTTATATCTATATCGAATTTGAGATATTCTATTTCAAAAACTTCTAAATTCTCAATATTTTCAAATTTCTGATCATTTAATAAATATATTTTTTTCATTTAATTTATCTTTTTTATATAATTTATTGCATCATCAAGACTACTATATATTTTAGTTGATTTAAATAAATTAGATTTATCAATATTTATAACTCTTTTTTTATGTCTGTATTTTAAAATTAAAATAAGTTCAATATCTTTTTCTTTAAATTTTTGAATAATTTCTTCAAGTTTAAAAATAGCAGATATGTCAAGAATATGAATATTTTTACAATCAAGAATAACTATGGAATGATCTTTTAATCTATCTAATGTATTATCTAAACTATAAGCTGTACCAAAAAATAAAGAACCTTTTACTTTTACTATATTTATATCAAAGTGTTTATTATGATCTTCAATAGATACTTTTGAAGATCTGGTTTTCATTTGTGTACTTCTTGACATTTGATAAACTGCTAATACAGATGATATAGTAATTCCTACTCCAACAGCCATTATTAAATCTACAAAAACTGTTAAGAAAAATACAGTAAACATTATAATTAAATCTTGTTTTGATACTTTAGTAATAACTTTTAAAAACCTATAATCAAGAATATCAAGTCCAACTTTAAACAAAATTCCAGCAAGTAACGCTAATGGTATTTTAGAAGCAAGAGGTGCTAATATTAGTACTATTAATAAAAGTGTAATTGCATGTACCATTCCAGATAGATTTGTTGTTCCACCATTATTCATATTTACAACTGTTCTCATAGTAGCACTACTACCTGGAATTGCACCGAATAAAGAACAAAGAGTATTTCCAACTCCTTGTCCAATTAACTCCTTTTTAGAGTTATGTTTTATTCTCATTCTTGAATCTACTAAAACTGAAGTTAATTGTGTATCAATAGAACCTAAAACAGCTAAAGTTATAGCAAAAGTTAATATTTCATTTAATCTATAAATATCAAATGTAAAAGGTAAATTAAAATCTGGAAAACTTTGTGGAATTTCCCCAATAGTTAAAACTTCAAAGTTAAATAAAATAGATATTGTTGTTACTAGAAATAATGCTATTAGTGGAGCTGGTACTATTTTAGATATTTTTTTAGGAGTAAAAAAAACTATTGCAATAGTCATAATGCCTATGCTAAAAGCTTGATAATTTATATTATTTAAAGTATCTAAAAAATTAGTTAAAATATATATTATTGAGCTACTAGATTCTGCACCTAAAAATGGATTTATCTGTAATATTATTATAATAACACCAATTCCACACATAAATCCAGATATAATAGGATATGGAATGTATTTTACCCATTTACCTAAATCAACTATACCAAAAATTATTTGTATAATACCAGCACAAAGTACAACCATCATAACAGAAGAAAAATCATTTGGAAATGATAGAACAACAGCTGCAAATACTACTGTCATTGGACCAGTTGGACCTGATACTTGAACAGGTACACCTCCTAAAAGAGCAGCAAAAAAACCTAATATAATAGCACCCCAAAGACCAGCACTTGCTCCTGCCCCACTTACAACACCAAAAGCTAAAGCTAATGGTAGTGCAACAACAGCAACAGTTATTCCAGCTAAAATATCATTCTTAATTCTAACTTTATTCAAGAATATTTTTCTCCCTATGTTAAAGTAAATTACCTTTCTAAATACTCTTCATCACCTATTCTATCATTTTTGCCTCTAGCAATTATATGAATTGGTGTTCCTTCAAAATTAAATTGGTCTCTTAAAAAGTTTACTAAATATCTTTTATATGAGTAGTGTAAAAGTTGTGGTTTATTCATAACAAGTGCAACCCTTGGAGGGCGTGAACTAAACTGTGTAGCATAATATATTCTTAAATATGCTCCATTTGGACTTGGAAGAGAGTGTCTTATAACAGCTTCTTCTATAACTTTATTTAGTTGTGAAGTTGGGATTCTTTGAGTATAGTTTTCAAAAATTTCTACTATTTTATCTTTTAATCTTTCTATACTTCTTCCTGTCTTTGCTGAAACTGCAATAATTGGTGCATAAGACAAGAATCTAAATCTTCTTCTTATCTCTTCTTCTATTTTTTGGAAGGTATCCATATTTTCATCCCATTTGTTTAGTACTATTATAGTTCCTAATCCATATTCATCTACAAGCCCTGCTATTTTTTCATCTAAATCTGTGAGTTCTCTTGATGCATCAAGCACAACTAAAGCAACGTTTGCACGTTCAAGCATCTCTTTAGTTCTCATTAAAGCAAATTTTTCTATTCCTTCAATACTTCCTCTTCTTCTTAAACCTGCTGTATCAACAAATGTAATTTTTTTATCTTTATATTCATAAGTTTCATCAACTGGGTCTATTGTTGTTCCTGCAACATCAGAAACAACAGATCTTTCTTCTCCTAATAAAGCATTTAGAATAGATGACTTTCCAACATTTACACGACCTATAATAGCAACATTTACTAAACTATCATCTATTATTTTTTCATCTTCTATTTCTTCTAAAATTTCTGTTGAAAAATCATCTTCATCATCTATATATCCAAATTCATCTTCAAGTTCTTTTCTTCTTTGTTCTTCTTCAAGTCTTGCTATTGTTTCTGGATTTTCTGGTAAATGATTATATATCCATTCTATTAATGATTTTGTACCACGGTTATGAGAAACAGATATTCCAAAAAGATTTTGTTCATCTATCCCAAATTCAAAAAATTCCCATAATCTTTCTAACTCTTTATCATTATCTATTTTATTTACAACCAAAGCTAACTCTTTTCCTAATCTTTGAAGTTCATAAAATAATTCTTTATCTTTGTCATCAGGTATATTTTTACCATCTACTAAAAATAGTACAATATCAGCATCTTTTGCAGTTGTTATTGCTTTTCTTTTAACATTTGAAAATATTGCATCATTTGTTTCATCAATACCACCTGTATCAAGTAATAATGCACTTCTATCAAGAATTTCTATTTCATTTTTTCTAACATCTCTTGTTGTTCCTGCAATATCTGAAACAATAGCAATCCTTTTATTCGAAAGTCTATTAAAAAGTGATGATTTCCCAACATTTGGTTGCCCAATTAATGCTATTTTTTTTAGTTTATTCATAAATCTTTAAATCCTATTTTTTTATAAATCAAAAAAAGGTATTAGCAAAAAAATGCTAATACCTTGAGTTTTTTCAAGTTATACATTAGTATAGCCCAAATTTGCCTTCAACTGAAGTTTTATACAATACTCTCATATTGTCATCTTTATCATAGAAAACTTTGAATTTTGCAGTTGAATTTTTAAGATCAACAAGTGCTTCTTCAATATCTATTGGTTTATAAGAAGTAAGTCTTACTGGTATTATCTCATCTTCAAATTTTTCAAGTTCTTTTGCAATTTTATCTTCAGCTTCATTTATTACAATTTCACTCAGTTTAGTAGCTTTATGAGCTGCTATTTTATCATGATGTCTTCTTAAAACTTTAGAAACTCTATCAACTGCAATATCAATAGCAGCATATAAATCTTTATCTTTTTGACTTACAACAACTGTATCAATATTTGCAATATTTAAAGTGAACTCAAATGTAAACGATTTTTTACCTTGTTTATCATCTGCAGAGATAGTAGAAGTAACAGAAATAATATCTAAATTATATTTTTCAAACGTTTGGATAGAACTATTTACATAATCCTTAATTGCATCTGTTAATTTAATGTGTCGTCCTACAATACTTGTATTCATAACATACTCCTTTTAAATGATTTATTTATTCTAGCATAAATTTGCTTTTATTGTAAGATGTATTTTTGGTAAAATATTTCTATAAAAGTATTAAGGATAAATTAATGGAAATATTTACGATTTTTGTTTATATTGTACTATTTATAATTGTTTTGATTTTAAGCTTTTCTAGCATAAAGTATTTTATTACTATGTGGAAATTTAAAAATAAAAAAAAAGATGGAAGTGAAGATAATAAATTTAAAAGATTTGATTAAGATTTATTTTAAAATAAGAGCTTTATTAAATATATTGTTAAAAAATATAGTATATATAAATTTTTAATCCCCTAAAAGCTCTTATTTATTATATCTTGTTTCCTTGTTACAAACTATAACAAAAAGTTGTCACAATTAGCGTCACAATTTAAAAAAATTTTAATTATTTAAATAATAGAGAAATTTATACTAAAATTTCTCTATTTCCTTTTGTATCAGCTTGTGATAAAACACCAGTATTTTCAAGTTGTTCTACTATTGTTGCAGCTCTATTATAACCAATTCTAAGTCTTCTTTGTATATAAGAGATTGATGTCTTTCTATCTGCTAATACTACATCTTTTGCATCTTGATAAAGTTCATCTAAATTTGATAAATCACCATTCCCATTACTATTTGAAGAATTTGATAAATTAGAAATAGATTTATCTTTTATAAAATTCATATCATATTCAACTTCTCTTTGTGCTTTTAAAAATTCTACGACTTGTTCTATCTCAGTTTCTGTACTCCAAGGAGCATGAATTCTTACCAATCCAGGAGTTCCTGGAGGTGTAAATAACATATCCCCTCTTCCTAAAAGGGATTCTGCTCCCATTGAGTCTAAAATAATTTTAGAATCTATTTTTTGACCTACTTTATAAGATAATCTACTTGGTAGATTTGCTTTTATGAGTCCTGTTACAACATCTACTGATGGTCTTTGTGTCGCAACTATTAAGTGAATTCCACTTGCTCTTGCCATTTGAGCAAGTCTAGCAATAGAATACTCTACATCTTTTCCACTTGTCATCATCAAATCAGCTAATTCATCAATAACAACAACAATATAAGGCATAGTTTCATAGCCTTCTTTTTGTGCTTTGTCATTGTAGTTTTCAATGTTTTTTGTCTTTGTTTTTGACATTAAAGTATATCTTCTTTCCATCTCACCTACCATATTTGCTAAAGCATTTATAGCATCCACTGCTTTTGTAATAACTGGTGTTAAAAGATGAGGAATATCGTTATACATAGAAAACTCAAGCATTTTAGGATCAATCATAACAAGTCTTAAGTTATCTGGTGAATTTTTATATAATAAAGAGAGAATCATAGAATTAATTCCAACTGATTTTCCACTTCCTGTTGTTCCAGCTATTAATAAATGTGGTAATTTCTTCAAATCAGTTACAAAAGGTTTTCCAACAATATCTTTTCCTAAAATCATAGTTAGTGGAGATTTTGAGTTTTGGAAAATCTCACTTTCTAACATCTCTTTTAAATAAATTGTTTGTGTATCTTCATTTGGTACTTCTATTCCAACTACATCTTTCCCTGGAATTGGAGCTTGTATTCTTATAGTTTGAGCTTTTAATGCCATTGCTAAGTCATCTTGAAGACTTAAAATTTTTGAAACTTTTACATTTGGTGCTGGTTTAAACTCAAAAGTTGTTACAACAGGTCCAGTATAAGTTCTTACTACATCACCATCAATTTTAAACATAGCAAGTTTATCAAGTAAATCTGCTATTTTCTGATCAATTAAAGCTTCATTTACTTTTGATCTATTCTCTTTTGGAGGATTTTGAAAAAATGAAGTTGGAGGTAGTTGGAAATTTTTTGGTTTTTCAGTTTTCCCTAATTCCAAAGTTTCTAAAAGCTTTTTATTTTCTTCTAACTCTTCAACAATAATACTTGAACTAATTTGTTCTTTTTCTTCTATTTGTTCAACTAAATCTTCATTTTCAGTAGATGATTTTTCTATAATAGAAGCCTCTAAAATATCCTCTTCTATAATATTATTAATAGATTGATTATTTTGTTGAGATTGAATAAATTCTAATCTTTTTTGTTCTTGAATAATTTGTTCTTTTGATATAGGTTTTCTAGATACTTTTACTTGATTTGTTTGTGATTGTTTATTTACTTTAATACTATTTCTTAGTTTTATTTTATTTTTTAATTTTTTTAAATCTTCAATATCATAATCTGATGTTTCAAAAAGTATTAATACTGAGATTACAAATCCAAAAAGAACAAATAAATAAAGTCCAATTCTTCCTATAATTGGTGCCAAAGTATCTACTAAAATATTTCCTACTTCACCTCTATCATAAGGATTCTCAATAACTAAAGCTTGAAAAATAAGTAAAATAAGGAATAGTAAAAATATAACTACAATATTTAGAATTAAATCTTTTTTATCTAATTTTTCTTTAAAATTTATCAAATATAGAGGATATGTAAATAAAAGTAGATAAAAATATGATAAATATGAAAAATATCTATTTGAAAAATTTGCAAATGAAAATCCAACATCTCCTACAACATCTTTTGATATTGCAAATGTTGAAAATTGAAAATATAAAAGTGTAAATAGTATGATTAGTGATATTATTTTCTTTGCGATGATAACGACCTTTTTATAAAATTATTTTAATAAATTTGATATTTTACCTTGTAATCTAAGCCATTGTTTATGCTCAAATAAAGGAAACCCAGCCCAAGCTTTTTTAGGTTCAGTAATACTTTTTGTAACTCCACCACGTGCAGCAATAGTTGTAAAAGGTGCAATCTCAAGATGTCCAGAAGTAGCACTTTGTCCACCCATAACTACATAATGATGAAGTGTTGTAGAACCAGATAATCCAACTTGAGTAACTAAAATACAACCTTTTCCAATCTTACAATTATGTGCTATATGAACAAGATTATCTATTCTAACTCCATCATCAATAGTTGTAGACTTGAAAACAGCTCTATCTATTGTGCAATTTGCACCAATTTCAACATCAGAACCAATAATAACATTTCCATTTTGATATATTTTGATATATTTACCATCTTTTGTATTTGCAAAACCAAAGCCATCACTTCCAATAACTGTTCCTGCATGGACAATACAATCATTGCCAATAATACAATCTCTATAAATAGTTACATTTGGATATATAATAGTATTGTTTCCTATTTTTACATTATCCCCTATAAAACTTCCAGACATAATAGTACAATTGTCGCCAATATTACTATTTTTACCTAAGTAAACATTAGGCATTATTTGTGTATTTTCTCCAATTTTAGAATTTTCTCCATCTATTTCAATAAGTTTTGGAGCAAAAAGTTTACTAACTTTTGCCAAAGCTAAATATGGTTCTTCACAAATTAAAGCAATACAATTTTGTGGAACTTCTTTTGAGTGCTCACTATTTACTAATATAGCTCCAGCTTTTGTATTTTTTAGATCATTTATATATTTCTTATTTTCTAAAAATGTAAGTTCATATTCAGTTGCATCATTTAAACTATTTAAACTTTTTATTTCTTTGTCACTTTGACAATCTATTCCTAAAAATTGTGAAATCTCTTTTAAAGTCATTTACTATCCTTGAATTATGAAAGATAAGAGAAAACTCTTATCTTTCCATTGCTACAATACCACTTCTTACAACTTCTAGTGGATTAAACTTTTGCATAACTTTTATAAAATTCATGATTCTATCACTAGAATCTGTTGCTGAAACTATTATAGCTTCATCTGTAACATTTTGAATACTTCCATGATATGCTCTTGCAATTACATCAATATCTGAAAGTTCATTATCTATTGAAAATTTCATTAAAACTGTATCTTTTTCAATAACATTTTTATGTTCATTTACTTTTAAAACAGGAATTAATTTATTTAACTGCTTTACAATTTGATCTATTACTCTTTTATCTCCAGTTGTAACTATTGTCATTCTTGAATATGGACTATCTTCCATTGGAGCAACTGTTAAAGAGTCAATATTAAATCCACGAGCAGAGAATAATCCTACAATTCTTGATAAAGCATTGTGTTCATTTAAAACAATTATAGAGATAACTTGTCTAGTTGTTTGTGTATCATAATAATGGTTGAAATTACTCATTATTTATCTCCTTTTAATAAAGTCATCTCATTTAAAGAATGTCCATTTGGAACCATTGGTAATACCTCTTCTAATCTTGCAACAATTACTTCAATCATTGCTGGTTTTCTTTTCTCAATTGCATCTTTTAAAGCTTTATCAAATTCATCTTTTGTATTTACTCTATACCCTATTCCACCAAAAGCTTCAATAAGCATTTTAAAGTTTGGTTGAGCTGTTAAATCAGTTTCGGCTAACCTATTTTCATAAAATAGTGTTTGCCATTGTCTAACCATACCTAAATAGTTGTTATTTAAAACAATATTTATAACTGGTAAATCATATTCAACACAAGTCATAAGTTCTTGAATATTCATCAATATAGAACCATCTCCAGTAAAGTTTATAACAACTCTGTTTGTATCTTTTACTGCTCTTGCAACTCCTAAAGCAGCTGGAAGTCCAAATCCCATCGTTCCTAATCCACCACTTGTTATCCATTGTCTTGGATAAGAAAATGGGAAAAATTGTGCAGTCCACATTTGATGTTGACCAACATCTGTTGAAATAATTGCATTATCTCCTAATATTTTTCCAACTCTTTGAATTGGCCATTGAGGTTTTATAACTTCATCACTATCAATATATCTTAGCGGCTCTTTTTCTCTATAATCTTTTAATAAATCAACCCAATTCGTATAATCATTGAATTCATAGTTTTCTATATCTTCAAGCATTGCTTTAACAGTTAATTTCAAATCTCCAACTATTGGATAATCAGGAACTACAAGTTTTGCTATACTTGTTGGGTCTATGTCTATATGTATAACTTTTGCTTTTGAAGCAAATTCATCAAGTCTTCCTGTAACTCTATCGTCAAATCTAGCACCTAAAGATATTAATAAATCAGTTTCATAAGCCGCCATATTTGCTGCATACTCTCCATGCATACCTAACATTCCAAAGAAAAGTGGATTTTCATCTCCCATAACTCCTCTTGCCATAAGTGTTTCAACTGCTGGAATATTTAGTTTTTTTGCTAAATCTCTTATTTCATAAGAACAGTTTGATAAAATTGCTCCACCACCAATATATAAAAGTGGTTTTTTAGCATTGCTTATAGCTTCCATAGCCTTTTTTAATTGTCTTTTATTATAATTAATTGTTGGCTTATAAGTTGGCATATTTACCTCTTCAGGGTATACGAAATCTCCAACTTGAGCTGTAATATCTTTTGGTATATCAACGTGAACAGGTCCTGGTCTTCCAGTATTTGCTAGATGAAATGCCTCTTTTAAAATTCTTGGTAAATCTTCAATTTTATTTACTAAATAATTATGCTTTGTACATGGTCTTGAAATTCCAACTGCATCTATTTCTTGAAAACCATCTGTTCCAATAATAGTAGTTGGAACTTGTCCAGAAATAATTACAAGGGGTGTTGAATCCATATAAGCATCAGCAATTCCTGTAATTGCATTTGTAAATCCAGGTCCACTTGTAACTATTGCAACTCCTACTTTTCCAGTAGCTCTTGCATAACCTTCAGCTGCAATTATTGAAGCTTGTTCATGTCTATTTAAAATATGTTGAAAATAGTTTTGTTTATAAATTTCATCATAGACGTTCATTATAGCGCCTCCAGGGTATCCAAATACTACTTCAACCCCTTCTTGATGTAATGATTCTATAACCATTTTTGCGCCAGTCATTTTCATAATAATTCTCCATTTTCTAAAAATAAGTATTTATTCTACTCAATTTTCAATTAAATTACCTTTTGATGTATAATTAAATTTAAAAATTTAAGCAAAATTTAGTAATATTAATTTTTTTATGATATAATAATTCAAAATAGCTATTTTTAGGAGAACAATATGGATATAAATGCTATAAATAGTACTAATAATATACAAAACTTAAATCATTTAAATAGTAGTTCAAATACAGTATTAAATAAAACTCAATTAAAATATAGTGCAGAAGATTTTAGTAGTGATTCATCAGCAAATTTAAATGTTAGTAGAAGTTCGATTCTAAAAAGTGAATTTTCGCAAGATATTCAGTCTTTAAATGATGGAATAGCAAAATCTCAAATAGCAAAATCTTCTATGGATAATCTTCAAGACTTTTTGAAGAATATTGAAAATAAACTTGAAAATAGTCAAAATATTGATGATAAAAATGAATTAAAGCAATCTATTAATCAAGATTTAAGAGCATTTAATCAAAAAGCATTTGATACAAAATATCAAAATGAAACTTTAATTGCAAATAGATATAGTGACAATCAAGAAACAATAGAAGTTAGTTCAAGTAATGCAGTTTATTCTATCGATAAACCAAATGTTGCTAATTTTACAAATCAAATATTTGATGTAGTGAATAATAATAATTTAAATAATCCACAAAATATACAAAATGCATTAGATACAGTTTCTAATACATCAAAAAAATTAGAAGAATTATCGAACCAATTTGTTGATTTCTCAAAACAACTTCAAAGTGATGCTAAAAATCAAATAAATGAACAAATTTTTAATCAAACTATAAATTTTGGAAGAGAGTCTAGTGACTTTACAAAAACAAATATTCAAGCAAATGCAGGCTATCTAGCTGCTGCTCAAGCAAATATAGTACAAGAACAAAGTGTAAGACTTCTTTCTTGAAGCTTACATTTTTATTGCAAAATCTATAGCAACACCTTCTCTTAATCCATCATCAAAAACTATTGATTCCTTTTTATCTAAAACTTCAAAAAATGTTTTATAGATATAAGTTCCAACTTCCATAAACTCTACTCTACCTTTTCCTACAAGTTTTGTAACTTCTTCTAAAGATTTATTTTTTAATATATTTAAGCTATTTTCTAAATCTTCATAATATATTTTTGTTCCATTTACTAAATTTCTATCATAATTAAAATAATCAATTCCAAGCTTTACTGCTGCTAAAGTTGTAGGAGTTCCAGCTGTTGCTACAAAAATAAAATTTTTTAAACTAAAATTTATTTTTGATATAAAATCTTTTATCTCTTTTTTCCTACTATTTAAGTCATCTTGTAAAGAACTAGTTTTTATATTTTTTTGAGTCATAGTAACTATTCCAAAATCAAAACTTTTACTAAAAAACTTTTCATCTTGATTTATTACTAACTCTGTTGAACCACCACCAATATCTAAAAGCATAAAATTCTTTGATTCTATTTTTTCTCTTTTTAGTGCATATTTTACAGCTAACAAAGTAAGTCTTGCTTCTTCATTTGAGTCAATTATATTAAATTTTACACCAGTTTGTTTTTTTAAATACTCTAAAACTTCTTGAGAGTTTTTTGCTTTTCTCATAGCTGCTGTTGTAACACAAATGGCATCTTTTATATTAAAATTCAATTTTTGTGAAGCAGTTTTTAATGCTTCTACTACTCTTTCTTGAGCTTCTTTTGATATAAATCCAGTTGATATTAGACCATCAGCAAGCCCTACAACTTGATGATATTCATCTAAGATTCTATGATTTTTTCCATCATATTTTAAAACTCTAAAAGAGTTAGAACCCAAATCTATTGTTATGATTTCTTTCATTATAAATGCTTGATTTTTATTTTAGAATTTAATAAATATCCAATTACTACCATCATAGATAATACAAAATATTCATTGATATAACCTATTAAGAAAATAAGATAAACAACCCAGAGAAGTATAGCTCCTAAAGGAGTTGGTATTCCTGTAAAATACTTTTCAACCTCTCCTTCATCTGCATTGATATTAAATTGAATTAGTCTTCGTAGTCCTGATATAACATAGTAAATAAATGCAGCTGATACAAAAGCCATATTTAAAAATTCTTCTTTTGTATCAATAACAGCAAAATATATAAACATTGCTGGAACAATAACAAAAGATAAAAAGTCTGCATAAGAATCAAGTTGAATACCAAATTGAGATGATAAATTGTATTTTCTTGCTATTTTACCATCAAATATATCAAAACCTCCAGCAAGCCAGGCAAATAGTGCTGCTGCAAAAAAATCATTATGTGTTAGAAAATATATTGCAAAAACTCCACAGGCAATATTAAAGAAAGTTACAATATTTGCTAAATTAAAATGACTATATTTATTGAATAAAAAACTCATCGTTTTCCTTTTTCTATTTTAAAAAATCTTAGCAATTCTACTATAAAGTTTCTCAATTTTAAGTTTACCTTACTTTTTTATTTTTTTTGATATAATAAAAAAGTTTATATAATGGAGGTAAGTATGGATATACAAAATGATTATTTGAGTACTTCACTAATATATTCACAACTTGCTTTAAAAAATAGTCAATTATCTAGTATAGATAAGAAAGAATTTGAAAAATCTATACAAAATAGTAATAATGACATAAATAATTTAGATAAAAATTATGATGAAAGAGATTATCAAAGAGTTTTAAATAGATTTCAAAATAGAGATAGTGAAGTAAAAGCTCATGAACAATTACATGCTAGCTTAGCTACAACAACTACACCAGTAAATTATGATTATCAAGTTGGACCAGATGGAAAGTTATATGCTATTGGAGGAAGTGTTAGATTAGATACTTCAATACCAAAAGATGAATCAGCTGCTATACAAAAGCTAGATGAACTTAAAAAAGCAGCTGCTGCACCAGAAGGCTTGAGTCAAGCTGATAGTTCAATTGCTCAAAGATCTAATTTAAATAAATTACTTTTACAGAGTTTACAAGAAGGAATAGAAAATGAGAATAGATAATAATCTTGGTGCTATGTTAGGTGCTGGTTTACAAATACAAGAACAGGCTTCTAATATTGCGCAGGTTGCTAATACTGTTGCTGATAGTGATTTTTCTGCTGCAGCTTCTGATATAGCAAGTGAAATGGTAGAACAAATACCAGCGATTATAGCGTATAGTGCAAATGCAAAAAGTATTGAAATTCAAGAAGTTGCAATGGAAAGGCTTTTAGATATTAAAGCTTAAAATAAAAATAGAGCTTAAATTATGCTCTATTTTTTATAAATTTTTTTAGATTATCTAATTCAGATTCATTAAATACTTTTATACCATTTTCTTCTAGTAATCTTGCTGTTAGTCCTTTTTCATCTATTAAATTACCATTAAAATTTCCATCATAAACTTTACTATTTCCACAAGAAGGAGATTTTGATTTTAAAAGTGCAACTTTTATATTATTCTCTTTACAGATATCCAATGCCTTCTTTGCACCCAAAAGAAAGTTTATAGTTATATCATTGCTAAATTCATCAATAACTATAAATGGTTTATTATGACTTTTTATCTCTGCTTTATTTCGTGGAATTGATAATCCTCCAGCAACTTCAGGACAAATAGAGTAAATTTCATTTTCACACATAATATCCATAAAAAGTTCTTTATAAGAGAATTTGAATTTAGGGTTTAGAGCAATACTAGAATTTGCTCCATTATATCTTACATCTTCTCCTAAAAGACAAGAAGATACTAGAATTTTCATATATTATCTTCTTCAATATCTAGTTTTAAAGCTTTTAAATCTTTATAAAAAAATGTTGGAAGTTGAATATTTTTAAATGCACTTTTCATAGATACAAATATTTCTGGATTTTGTTCTTCAAGTTTTGCTAGAAGTTCTTTTGTTGTAGCTCTTGCATGAGGCATTTTTACATCAAATCTTAGTCCTGGACAAGCTTCATCTCCAATAACTCTTATCTCATTTGAATTTGCAAATGCTCTTAATTGTCTTTCTCTACAAAAAATCAAAGGTCTTATAACTTCTAGTCCATTTTCAGCTTTATAAATTGGTGGCATAGTTCTCATTGTTCCATTATAAAATAAATTCATAAAAAATGATTCCATTGCATCATCTAAATGGTGTCCTAATGCTACTTTATTATAACCTTGCTCTAATGCAGTAGTATATAAATACCCTCTTCTCATTCTTGAAAAAAATGAACAAAAAGAAGAGTTTTTTCTTATTTTTTCTCCAGCTAAATCAAAAATTTGAGTATTTATAATCTCATGATCTATTCCATGCTCTTTACAGTGATTACTTAAAAACTCGATTTGTTCACCCATTCCATAAGTTACTGTTACTGCTTTAAAATCAAATTTATATGGTGCTACTTTTTTTATTCTATTTAATGCATGAATTAGAGTAAGAGAGTCTTTCCCTCCACTAAATCCAACTAAAATTCTATCGCCATCTTTTATCAAACCATATTCTGCATTTGTTCTTCCAATAGTTGTAGATATTTTTTTACTTAATTCTATCAATTTTATTCCTAATTATTTTTTTGGGATTATATCCAACAAAGTTTTAATAAACTATTTTAGATAAAAAATATATAATTCCAGTTTATTAGCCTATTTTAAAGAGTAATTATGACAAATGAAGAAGAATTAATATTTATTGATAAAATAAAAGAAACGATTTTACCGATTGCAATATATTTAAATGATGAAGAAATAAGAAAAATTATTGAAGAAGTAGAAAAATCAAATGATACTTTACCAGAAGGCTTTGGAAATATGCTTTTTGAACAAATAATAATTTTAAAATATAATAGATTAGGTAAATAGTTATGAGAGATTTTATAAGTTATAAAAAATCTTTAGAAATTTTAAATAATATAGAACTTCCAAAAGCTATCACAAAAAGAGTGTTTATATCTGATGCTATAGGAAAAGTTTTAGCAAAAGATATAATTGCAGACCATAATAGCCCAGAATTTCCAACTTCAGGCATGGATGGATATGCTATAAAGTTTGAAGATATAAATAGTGATTTTTTAGAAATAATTGATAAAAATCCAGCTGGATTTGTTGTAGAAAAAAGTGTTGAAAATGGTACTTGTATAAAAACTTTTACTGGTTCACTTATGCCAAAAGAAAGTGATACTTTAGTTCCGATTGAAAATGTTGAAGTTGTAAATAATAAAATAAAAATCACAAAACCAGTTGATAAAGGTTTTGCTGTAAGAAATATAGGTGAAAATTACAAAAAAGATGAAGTTTTAATAAAAAAAGGAACAATCATTGGATTTAGTGAAGTTGGTGTTTTAGCTTCACTAAATATTCCACAAATAGATATTATAGTAAATCCTTTAATAGCAGTTGCTAGTACAGGAAGTGAGATTTTGGATTTAGGTGTAGAAAAAACAAATGACTCACAAATAAGAAGTTCAAATCATTTAACATTAGAAGCTTTATTTAAAAGCAATGGAGCAGATGTTTTACAAATGGGTCCAGTTGAAGATAATATAGAAACAATTACTAATTTTTTTAATTCTGCTCTTCAAAAAGCTGATATTTTAGTAACAACTGGTGGAGTTTCAGTTGGAGATTATGATTTTGTACAAGATGTTATAAAAGACAAATTAAAAGCAAAAGTTTTATTTCATGGAGTTACTATAAAACCTGGTATGCATATACTTGTAGCTTTAAAAGATGAAAAAATTATAATTGCATTACCTGGATTTGCTTATTCTTCTACTATTACAGCTATTTTGTATGTTTTACCTTTGATTTATAGATTTAGAAGATCAAATGAAAATTTGCCTATTTTTAAAGCTAAAATAAATCAAGACTTTAAACGAACTCAAAATAAAACTATTTTTACCGCATGTAATGTTGAGTATATCAATGGTGAATATATTATTGATTTTGTTGGTAAAAAACAAGGGACGAGTGCTATTTTAACAAATATGTTGGGTAATCCTGCACTTTTAATACAAGATGAAAATAGTGAAGATATAAAATCTGGTGATTTTGTAGATATATTGTTATTAAACAATATTAAGTAATGAACAAAAATATTTTTTATATTTTAATCATATTAGCTATGATATTTTGGGGTGCTTCATGGATAAGTACTAAAGTCTTAACTACTTATATAAATGCTTATGAAATGGTATTTTTACGAATGGGAATTTGTTTTATTTCTATGATTCCCATTGTATATTTTTTAAAAATGCCATATAAATTGGATTTAAAAACTTTTATTTTAGTAGTCATTGCTTCTATTTTATTAGTTTTATATTCTGTTTTTATGTTTTTTGGAGTGGAACATGGAACTGGTAGTTTTGGAGGAGCATTAGTTCCTACTTTAATACCAATAGCAACATATATTTTAGTAGCAATACTTTCTAAAAAAACAATTTCATTAAAACACTCTTTTGCTCTAATTTTAGGTGCTTTTGGAGTTTTAAACATGTTAAATGTTTGGAATTTTCAACCTCAAGAGATATTTTCAAAAGACAATATTTACTTTGTAACTATCTCATTTTTATGGGCAATTATCACGATAATTACAGCAAAAGCTACAAAAATAAATGCTTTTGTATTTACTTTTTATACTTATGTAATCTCAACTTTTATTATGTATCTTTTATATATTGATAATTCTATTTTCCAAACAGTAATAAATTATGATTTTAAATTTTGGTTTAATGTCTTTGTTATTACAATCTTAAGCACAACATTTGGAACTTCTATATATTTTATAGGTGCTACAAAACTTGGAGCAAAAGAAGTTTCTAGTTTTGTATTTTTAGTTCCAATAAGTGCTATATTTTTAGGTGCTATTTTTTTAGGAGAAGAAGTTGGAGTAAATACTATAATTGGAGTAATTTTTGCGATGATTTCTATATATATTTTAAATAATCTTAAATTTCCAAAAATATTCAAAAAAAGAGTTTAGAAACTACAAGTTTCTAAATCTCCATTTTTAAATCCTTTTTTAAAAGCTTCCATTCTTTGTTTTGAAGTTCCATGAGTAAAAGAATCTGGTACAACATAACCTTGTGCTTGTTTTTGTAAAGTATCATCACCTATTGCATTTGCGGCATTTAAAGCATCTTCTAAATCACCATCTTCTAAAGAGTTAAATATAGCTTGTGAATGATAAGCCCAAACACCAGAATAACAATCAGCTTGTAGTTCTACTTGAACTTGAAGAGCATTTTGTTTTGTAGCTGAAAGGCTACTTTTTGCTTGTTGGACTTTGTTTAAAGTTCCTAAAAGGTTTTGTATATGATGCCCTATTTCATGGGCGATTACATAAGCTTGTGCAAAATCACCAGGTGCTTTATATTTTTTTGCTAATTCATCAAAAAAAGATAAATCAAGATAAACTTTTCTATCAACAGAACAGTAAAATGGTCCAACTTGTGAAGATGCAAATCCACAAGCACTTTTAACTCCACCTCTAAAAAGTACAAGTTTTGGCTCTTGATATCTCAATCCATTCTCTTTAAAAATATTTGCCCAAATATCTTCAGTTTGGGCTAAAATAGCACTAACAAACATAGCACTTTTATCATCTTGTGCTTGATTTACTACTTTATTTGTTTGATTACTTTGAGTTCCTCCATCAAGTAAAGCTAAAGGATTTATCCCAAAAATAAAATATGCGACAACACTAACAATTAAGATAATTCTTCCTATTTTTGTACCCAAAAGTGCCTTTATCAAAGGTAATAAAGCTACCATAGAAGAGCCACTAGTACGGCTTCCAAAATTTTGAGTTTCGCCTCTTCTATCTTCTACATTTGAACTTCTTCTATTATCTTCCCATTTCATCTATATCCTTAATATTTAAAAAAATTATTATATATTATCTTTAAATTAATATTGCTGAAATAAAAGAATTAGATGTTTAATTCGTTCCCCAAGCTCTAGCTTAGGAATGGATATATTTTCTAAATATAATATTACCATTTCATTTTAGTTTCCATCTGCACTCCCAACGAGGATATTGGAAATGAGAAAAATACTAGTAGTTCCACTCATATTCATCACCTCTCAATACTCTTTTTTTTATTAGAATCTCTTTTACTTTTTTTAAATCTTTTTTACTTACAGGGATTAGATTAATTTGAAAACAAAACCTTTTAAAATAATTTGCTCCTATGGTTTTAAATACAATATGTCCACTTATAACTCTTTTTGGTAGAGCTTGCACCTCTAGATTTTTATATTTAATCTTATGAAAATAACTTTTTCCAAATACATTCCACTCTTTCATTACACAGTAATTTGTAAAGATAACTCTTCTAAAAAACCAAATATCAAGAAGAGTATATATACAACCTATAAAACCGATTAATCCAACTAGAAAGAAAAATAAGTTTGCGTGAAACATAATAAAAAGACAAAAAGACACACCAAAGATATAAAATAGTAATGCAAAAACTAAACCTTCTGAGCTATATTTTAATTCTAATTTAATATTTTTATCTTTCATTTAAATCCCTTTCTTTATATATAATTTTACTTATTTAAAAGATATTTTTCTGATATTTTTTTATTTGGTTTTACTCCCAAATCCAAAAATTTCTCTGCTCTTGAGATAAGATTTCCTCTACCAGAACTTAGTTTATTCATGGCTTTTTGATATGAATCTTGGCTTTTATTTAGATAGTTTCCAATAGATTCTACATCTTCAACAAAGGCTACAAATTTATCATACAAATCACCTGCTTGTTTTGATATCTCTTTTGCATTTTCATTTTGTCTTTCATCTGCCCAAATATTTTCAATAGTTCTTAAAGTAATATATAAAGTCGATGGAGAAACTAGCATAATATTGTTTTTTAAAGCTAATTCAAAAATATTTTGGTTTGTTTGATTTAGCAAGATAAAAGCCCCTTCAATAGGAATAAACATCAAAACAAAATCTAAACTTCTTAAATCACTCAAATTCTCATATTTTTTTGAACTCAAATCTTTAATATGACTATTTATAGAACTTACAAGTCTGTTTAAAGCATCTTTCTTATCATTTTCATCTTCACTATTTGTGTAGTCAATATATGAATTTAAAGATAGTTTTGAATCAATGATAATATCTTTGTTTGTTGGAAGATGAACTATCACATCAGGACGAAATAGTTTTCCACTATCATCTTTAAAAGAGTTTTGAACTTTGTATTCTAAACCTTTTCTAAGTCCAGTTTGCTCCAATATTGAAGATAAAATCATCTCTCCCCAATCACCTTGAAGTTTATTTTGTCCTTTCAAAGCTTTTGTAAGATTTATAGCATCTTGTGAGATTTGATTGTTTAACTCTTTTAGATTTTTTATCTCTGTTATAAGTGAACTTCTTTGTTTTGTATCTTCGTTGAAGATCTCATTTACTCTTGTTCCAAATAGAGTTAATTGCTCTTTAAAAGGTGTTAAAACTTGATTTATATTTTGGTTTGATTTTTTTTGAGTATCATCAAAAAGTCTATTTGCAAGGTTTTCAAACTCTAGTTTCATCTGTTGTTTATTATTTTCTAAAAAAGCAATTTTTTCTTTTAAACTCTCTTTTTCAACTCTGAAAAGTTCTTCAATATTTGCAAGTTTTAACTCATAAGAGTTTATGATATTTTGATATTTTTGTCGTATAAAAAATATAGTAGCCAAGAAGATTACTAAAACCAATCCTACAAAGGCTACTAAAATAAAATAGTCAATATTTATCATATCTTATCACTAAATTTTTTTGTATGTACATCATATCCAAGCTCTTTAAATCTCTCAATTAAAGGTGGATGAGAGTAGTAAAAGAAAATATATAAAGGATGAGATAATGGAAATGATTTATTTTCATTTGCAAGTTTTAATAAAGCATTTACTAAATCCTCTTTTGTAGCTAAATTTGAGCCAAATTCATCTGCTTTATACTCATTGTGTCTTGAAATAAGAGATATTAAAGGCATCAAGAAAAATGACAATATTGGAGAAAATATCAAAAATACCGTTATTATCGCATAAGGTTCGTTGTTTAAAGATAATCCTAAAAATAGTTCATCATTTAAATTTCCAAATATAGCAAAGAAAACAAACATAACAAATCCCATAATTCCTATATTTTTTAAAATATCTCCATTTTTAAAATGTCCTAATTCATGTCCTAAAACAGCAAGTAATTCATTGTGAGTTAATTTTTCAACTAAAGTATCAAATAAAACAACTCTTTTTGTGCTTCCAAGTCCACCAAAATAAGCATTTAGTCTATTATCTCTTTTACTTGCATCAACACTGTAAACCCCACTACTTTTAAACCCTACTTCATCTAAAAGTTTTTCTATTTTTGATTCAAGTTCTTTATCTTTTAGATTTTCAAATTTATCGAACATCTTATCACGAATTACTGGATAAAGCATATTTATAAGTATAATTACAGCAAAAATAAAAATAAATCCAAAAATCCACCAAGCTGGGAAGTTTTGAATGATAAATGCAATTGCTGCAATTACAAGCGAACCAAAAAGCAAAAATAAAACACCCGTTTTAATAGTATCTTTTATAAAAAGTGCTGGTGTTATGTTTGAAAATTCATATTTTTTATTTAGTTTAAAAGTTGAATATAGTTCAAATGGTAAACCTAAAAGCCAATTTATAATTATAAATAAATCTACAAAAACAATAGCTTTTAGCCAATATTCATCAATTTGTATAAATGAATCTAACGTTTTTAATCCAAAACCAATCCATATAATAAATAGAACAAAATCATAAAAAGTTGAAGCAAGATTTAGCTTCTCTTTTTCTATTGCATAGTTTGAAGCTTCCAGATATTTTGAAGGCTCTAAAATAATAGCTTCCAATTTTCTTGCATCTTGTATAAAACCTATTTGCATAAATGAAATGTAAATATTAACAGCAAAATAGATACAAAATGCTATAACAAATATCTCTAACACATATAATCCTTTAATAATATATTTTAAAGATTATATTTTATTCAAATTTTGCTCTAAACTCTTTTAATTTAGATATTAACTTTTCATCTTTTGAGATATAAATCAAATCATAGTTTTCTTCAAATGACTTTTTTGTAAAATTTGTACTACCTATAAGAGCTAAATTGTCATCTATTAACATAGCTTTTATGTGCATTTTATTTTTATCTTTATTTACAATAGTTTTTATTTTGCTATTTTTAAAAAGTTTTAAAACATCATCATCTTTTGAAACTTTTTCGCCATCAAATATCTGTACCATTTTTTGAAGCTTCTAGTAAATCTTTTGCTATTTTTTTATATGAAAAATTGTACATAGCAATAAAAATAGAAGATTTTGCTTCATTTATCAAAGATTTGATTTTTTCTTGTGCAATTTTTGACTCATCAGGAAGTAAAAAAACTTCATTTGCAAAAACATTCAAAGAAAAAAGTAAAATTAGTATTAGTTTCTTCATATTTTACTCCAATATAGAAAATATATGTTCTGGTATTTTTGCTGGTTTAAAGTTTTTTAAGAAAGCTAGTTTAAAAGTAGCTTCAAATATTTTTTCATCTTCTCTAAAAATCTCTTGTTTCATTAAAATTGAAGCAGATTTTTTCTCTAAAAGCTTTGTTTTAACTTCTAAAATATCAGCGAAAACTGCTGATTTTATCCAGTTTGCTTCGCAAGATTTTACTACAAAAAACTCATCATCATTGTGTGGTGATAAACCTTTTTGAAAGAATAATTCACTTCTGGCTCTTTCACAAAACTTTAAATAGTTTGAATGATAAACTATTCCACCACAATCTGTATCGTCGTAGTAAACTCTTATTTGCATTAGATAGTAATCTCTTTAATATCAGCTATTTTTCTAAATCCTTGATAAACAAGACCAATAAGATTTTTTCTATTTGTTCTTATCTTCTCATTTTCATGATTTACAAATACATTCTCAAAAAAGTTATCTAATTGTGGTTTTAAAGCAAAAAGTGCTTCAAGTTCTTCTTCAAAAGTTTCAAAATTTGTAGTTAAAACTTTATTAAATGCTTTGTAAAGCTCTTTTTCTTCCTCTGCTTCAAATAAACTTTCATTTATTGTTAAATCTTTTAAATCAATATCTTTTATAATATTTGCAACTCTTTTAAATGTAGTTACATAATCTTTGAAATTATCACTTTGAACTATTGGATTTAAAGCTTCAACTTTTAAAGAGATTTTATAAATATCACTTTCACCACTTGATAATACGGCTTTTAAAACAGTTGGATTTACACTATCAAATATTTTAAATAGTCTTTCATTAAAAAATTCAATTAAAACTTTTTTATCTAAATTTTTATAATTTACTGACAATTCATCAACTATTTTTGTAAAATCAATAGCAAGTTTGTGTTTTATAGCTATTCTTACTATTCCAAGTGCTGCTCTTCTTAATCCAAATGGGTCTTTTGAACCAGTTGGAATTTTTCCTATACTAAATAAAGAAATAAGATTATCTATTTTATTTGATAAAGCTACAATACTTGAAAAAACTGTTGAAGGAAGTTCTGACTCTTCTCCTGTTGGTAAATACTGCTCTTTTAAAGCTAATGCAAATATTTCAGGTTCATTCGCTATTTTTGCATAGTAATATCCCATCAATCCTTGAAGTTCTGTAAATTCATAAACCATTTCACTCATTAAATCAGCTTTTGAAAGCATCACAGCTTTATTGAGTAGTTCTTTTTCGTTTATATTTAAAGTATTTGCTAAATATGAAGCTATTTTCGCTTCTCTTTCACATTTATCATACATAGAACCTAAACCTTCTACAAAAACAAGTTTTTTAAGTCCCTCATTTGATAAACCATTTTTTATATCATTTTTATAAAAAAACATAGCATCAGCAAGTCTTGGTCTTAAAACTTTTTCATTTCCTTGTATGATATATCCAAAATCATCTGTTTTAGCATTTGAAACAACAATAAAATTGTTTGTTAATTTATCATCTTTATAAACTGCAAAATATCTTTGATTCTCTTTCATAGAAGTTACTATAACTTCTGGTGGAAGAGTTAAAAACTCTTCATCAAACTTTCCAATAAGTGCAGTTGGATACTCTGTTATAGCAACAACTTCATCTAAAAGTTCACTATCAATTTCTATTTTAATATTATGTCTTTGTTCAATATCTTTCATCTGTTCTAAGATGATTTTTCTTCTTTCATCTGGATATAATATAACTCCATTTTTATCAAGTTTACAAAAATAGTCTCCAGCAAAATCAAAACTAAATGGTTCATAAGATACCATTCTATGGCTAAATGCAATATTAGAAGATTTTATACCAAAAAGTTCTGCTTCAACTATTTCATCTCCTAACATAATACTTAAACTTCTAATAGGTCTAATAAAACTATCACTTCTACTTGCCCATCTCATAGACTTTCCAAAGTTTAAAGAAGAAATAAACTCATTTACCATATCATTTAAAAGATTTTTAGATTCTTCACCTTTTACTTCTTGTTTGAAATATAAAACTTCACCTTTTCCTAAATCTTTTGTTTGCAGTTGTGAAACTTCCACTCCCAATTTTGAAGCAAAACTAATAGCAGCACCCGTTGGAACTCCATCTTTAAATGCTATTTTAACTGGTGCTCCAAATTGTTCAACAATACTATCTTCTTGTTTTACTTGGAATTCTCTATGCCATAAAACTAATCTTCTTGGAGTATAAAAAAAGTCAAAATCACATAAAAGTCTATTTTTTTCTAAAATATTGCTCCATTTTTTTTCAATATTTGGTAATTCATTTAAAAATGGAATAGCTGGTAATTCTTCAACACCAATCTCAATTAAAAGTGGTTTATTCATCTATATTTTCCTTTTTAGAAGTTGTATTTTTTTCATTCTCTTCGATTTTATCTGTATGTTTTTTTATTTGTTGTCTATTAAAGTTTATAATAAACATAGCAACCATAAAAACAAATAAAATTATAACTATTGTATCTAGTATCTCTTTCAATTTAAATCCTATTTTAATTTTGAGATAGTAATTTATGATAAATTACGCCATCTATCTCTTTTTTAGCAACTTTTTCTAGTTCATCATTTGAGTAAATAATAGCTAAAATTTTAGAATCAAACATATAATTTTCTGCTATTTTTTGTATTTTTTTAGATAATTTTATTTTTGAAATAATATATCTTGAATTTAAACTATTTGCATATATTGCTTCTTTTAAACTATCAACAATAACAGCAAAATTTAAAGAGTTTTCATAACAATATTTAACTATTTTTTCATCATAATTAAATAGCAATATCGAATTTGGTTTTGTAGCTTTTATATCTTCAATACTACTTATAAAATAAGGTTTTTCATAAGGTACTAAGTTATCACCTATTATTATCATAATATTACCTTTTTTCTAAACAATCTTTTGAACAATAAAATCTTCCATTACTAACTATAGCTTCTTTCTGAGAAACAAAAGTTTTACAAGTTGGACATTCTACCATTTCATCTGATATTAATTTATCATCTTTTTTTAAATTATTTTTTCTTGATTTTTTAAAAAATATAATATAAATTAAAAAACCAATGATTATTAATCCTAAAAATTTTAGTAACATACTTAAGCCTTTATATATAAATAATTTCTATCGTTTCTTGATATAATATTATAGTTGTTTATTTTTGCTTCATCTAATTCACTTTCTAACATACTGCCTTTATAAAAAAGATATGAAGTGTTAGATTTTTTCATATTTTCTGTGATTTCCAATAAAAGTTTTGTATTTGTTACAGCTCTGCTTGTTATTAAATCTACCTTAATATCTTGTATGTTTTCAGCTCTATTTTGAATAATGATAAGATTCTTCAAACCTAAACTAGCTTTTACAAAATTTAAAAAAGCTACTCTTTTTATTCTTGGTTCTACTAAAAAAGCTTTTATATCTTTTTTTGCAATAGCTAAAATAAGCCCTGGATAACCAGCTCCTGTTCCAATATCTGCAAAACTTGAAAAGTTTTCTATAAATTTTAGTGGATAAAGTGAATCTAAAATATTTTCACTTATATCTTCAAAACTTAATCTTCCACTTAAGTTATGAACTTTTCCCCATTTTTGTAAAAGTTCTACAAATATTTTACAATCTTCATAAAAACTATCTTCTAAATTTAAGCCATTTTTTTCAAGTAAACTTTTTAAACTCAAATTAGATGTCCCATTTTCTCTTTTTTTGTAGATAAATAAGCTTCATTGTATTTGTTTGATTTAATAATAGCTGGTATTCTTTCAACTATTTCAATACCTAAACTTTCAACATATTTTAATTTTTCAGGATTATTTGTAATAAGTTTTAGCTTTTCTATTTTTAAGTTTTCAAAAATATATCCAACAACTCTATAATCTCGCTCATCTTCAGCAAATCCAAGTTCTAAATTTGCTTCTATTGTATTTCTTCCATTATCTTGTAATGCATAGGCATTTACTTTATTTACCAAGCCTATATTTCTACCTTCTTGTCGATGATATATCACTAAGCCACCATTTTGAGCTATAAATTTTAAAGATAAATCTAATTGGCTTTGGCAATCACATTTTAAACTTCCTAACGTATCTCCTGTAAGACATTCTGAATGTATTCTTACATAAGGAGCTTCTAGTTTTTCAAAATCTTGACTCATTATTGCTAGATGTTCTTGATGTCCATCTTTAAATGCTTTTATTCTAAATTTTCCATATCTTGTAGGTAAATTTGCTATATTTGATACAATTATATTCATTTGTATTTAAACCTTAAACTGTTAAAATCGCAAAGATTATAACCAAAAGAGGTAAATATTATGTTTAAACGATTTAGAAGATTAAGATTAAATGAAACTTTAAGAAACTTAGTTCAAGAAACAACTTTAAGTAAAGATGATTTTATATATCCACTTTTTGTAAGAGAAGGAAAAGGTATAAAAACTGAAATTTCTTCAATGCCAGGTGTTTATCAAATGAGTATTGATGAGATTTTAAAAGAGTGTGAGTATTTAATAAGTATTGATTTAAAATCTATTATTTTATTTGCTATTCCAGATACAAAAGATTCTGTTGGAAGTGAATGTTTATGTGATGAGAGTATTATTGCTAGAACTATTATAGCTATAAAAGAAAAATTCCCTCAAATGTTTATAGTTACAGATTTATGTTTTTGTGAATATACAGATCATGGACATTGTGGGATACTTGATCCAAAAACTCAAAGTGTGCATAATGATAAAACTCTAGAAATTTCTGCACAACAAGCTTTAGTTCATGCAAGAGCTGGAGCAGATATGATAGCACCAAGTGGAATGATGGATGGTATTATTGCAACTTTAAGAACAGCTTTAGATGAAAATGGATTCAAAGATTTACCAATTATGGCATATTCAACTAAATTTGCAAGTGGATATTATGGTCCGTTTAGAGATGTAGCTGAATCAACTCCATCTTTTGGAGATAGAAGAACATATCAAATGAATGTATCAAATAGATTAGAAGCTATTAGTGAATCACTTGAAGATGAAAAAGAAGGTGCTGATATTTTGATGGTAAAACCAGCATTAGCATTTTTAGATATTGTAAGAGATATTAGAAATGAAACAAAATTACCACTTTGTGTTTATAATGTAAGTGGTGAATATGCATTATTAAAACACGCAGGAATTGCTGGTTTAATTGATTATGAAAGAGTTATGATGGAAACAATGATAGCTTTTAAAAGAGCAGGAGCTAATATAATAATTTCATATCATGCAAAAGAGGTTTGTGAGATTTTGAATCGTAATAAATAGCCAAAATTGGCTATTTATTATTTAGTATTACAATTTAATTTTAATGCCATATCAAGTTTAGATACAGCTTCTTTTCCTTTTTCTTCATCAATTAATTCTAAATCAGCTCCATGAATAAAAACACCAAATTTAATGTATTGTCTTATATAATAATTTTTACCATTTTCAACTTTTAATAATAAATCATTGTTTGAAAACTCTGATTGTGTAGATATTTTATACTCTTTATCTCCATCAACTTCTTCATAAAAGAAAACACTAGGTGCAGTTTCACCAATACAATTATCATTTATATAAACTTTCTTTTTTAAAGCCCCACCAAAATGAGAACTATCTCTATAAATATACAATCCTGATTTATTTTTATTTGGATTATTAAACTTTTTAGCATTATTTGATGCTTCTGCTGAATCCATTTTTACACTAGCACAACCACTAAATAATACCACAAATAGAACCATTCCAAAATAAATATTTTTCATATTTCATACTCCTTATATTTTTATAAAATATTATCAACAAAATAATTAGATTTTACTTTTAAATTTATTGAATATTACAACTAATTTTAATTAGCAAGTTTCAAAGACTCTACAAAAAGAGCCCAAAAGGATATAAACTATTTAAAAAAACATAAACTACTAAAGATTAAAGATGATATACTCATAACATGCAAAAAGTAAATAATTACCAAAAAGCCATAGAAAACTCAAATATAGTATCAAAAACAGATATAAATGGAGTTATCACATTTGTAAATGATGAGTTTTGTAATCTTTTTGGTTTTACAAAAGATGAACTTATTGGTAAAAATCATAATATAGTAAGACATCCTGATACTCCAAAAGAGAAATTTGAAGCTCTTTGGAGTTCTATTTTAAATAAACAAGTATATAAAACTACGGTTAAAAATCTATCAAAAAATAGAAAAGATTTATACTTAAATACGACAATTATTCCTATTTTAGATGAATTTGAAAATATTATTGAATTTGTTGCAATAAGATATGATATTACAAATGAGGTAATGCTTCAAAAAGAGCTTGAAGAAAAGCAAAAAATAATCTTTTTACAATCAAGAATGGCAAGTCTGGGTCAAATGTTAGCAAATATTGCACATCAATGGAGACAGCCTTTAACTGAATTAAATCTATCTTTATTTAATCTAAAAAAAGCTTTTGAATCTAAAGAAAGAAAAGACTTTGATACTTTTTATAATAGTTCAAAAAATCTTATTTTAGGTATGTCAGATACTATTGAAGATTTTACAAATTTTTTTAATCCTCAAAAACAAAAAGAGAGATTTTTATTAAATCTTTCAATAAGTGAAGCTCTAAAAATATTATCAAGATTAATCGAAGATGAAAAAATATCTATAAAATTTGATATAACAAAAGATTTAGAATTATTAGGTATTAAGAATGAATTAGTACAAGTTTTATTAAACTTAATTTCTAACTCAAAAGATGCTTTTAATGAAAATAAAATATTAAAAAAAGAGATTATTTTAAAAAGCTATCAAGATAGTGAATTTATATATTTAGAGTTTATTGATAATGCTTTAGGTATTCCTAAAGATATAGAAAATCATATTTATGAACCATATTTTACAACAAAATATAAAAGTACTGGAACAGGACTTGGACTATTTATTTCGAAAGTAATCATAGAAAATAGCTTCAATGGGCATATTTTATATAATAAGACAAATAATGGTTCAAAATTTACTCTTAAATTCCCATTACAAAGTTAAATTATGAAAGATCTAAAAGTTTTAATAGTAGAAGATGAACAAAAACTAGGTAATCTTATTAAATCTTCTATTAAAGATTTATTTTTTAAAGTTGTTTGTGTAAAAGATGGAGTTGAAGGACTTAGAAAATTTAAAATTTTTAAGCCTGATATTATTATTAGTGATATTATGATGCCAAATATGAATGGTTTAGAAATGAGTCAAAAGATAAAAGAGCAAAATACTTCAATCCCTATTATTATATTAAGTGCATATAGTCATAAAGATATGCTTTTACAAGCTATTGATTTAGGAATATCTAAATATTTTATAAAACCATTTGATATTGAAAGTTTTATTGAATATTTAAAAGAGTTATCGAATAAAATTGAAAAAGCCAAATTAATAACTTTAAAAGATGGTTTTTTATTTAATAATAGTAGTATAAATTTATATAAAAATGATAATTTGATAAATCTAACTAAAAGAGAAAAAGGATTTCTGTCTCTTTTAATTGAAAATAAGAATTCATTTGTAACACTTAATAATATAAAAAAACTATGGGAAGATGAAGAAGTTAGTGATGATAGAGTACGAACTTTTGTAAGAAGATTAAGAGTCAAAACCTCAAAAACTTTAATAGAAAATATATCATCTCAGGGATATTTAATTTCTGTAGTTAATGGTTAATTTTGAATCATCTATTAAACTTCTATTAAGTACCATATTTTGGGTAATATTCCCAATATTTGATTTTGTTTGTAAGAAATTTTGTATATAATAAATATTATTATAACCTAAACAATAAATTGTATTTATAATCTCATTTATATCATTTTCATCTAATATATCTCTATTTATTGTAGTTCTAATTTCAAAAGGAAAATCTATTTTTAAAAGATATTTTATTGTCTTTAACATCTTCTCATAATCATCTTTTTTTGTTATAAGTTTAAATTTATATTTTGGAGCTTTAAAATCTATTGCTATAAAATCAATAAGATTTTTAGAAATAAGCTCTTTTATAGATTTAAAATTTATTCCATTTGTATCAAGTTTTATTTTAAATCCTAATTTTTTAATCTTTTCGCAGAAATATACTAAATTATGAATAGTAGCTTCTCCTCCAGATAATACAACAGCGGTTAAAAGGCTCTTTCTTTTATTTAAAAACTCTAAAATATCATTATGCGTATATAAGCCTTGTTTAGCAAAAACTATATTATCATTATAACAATAACTGCATCTAAGATTACAAGATATATGCCAAACTATGCAGGATATTTCACCTACATAATCTGTTGTTGTAAACCTTGTAAAATCATAAACAATTTTTTGGTTCAGTAAATTTAACTCTTTGTTTGTGTTCACCTTTTTTTCCTATATTGAAACTTTCAACTGGTCTATGGTATCCCATAACCCTAGTATATACTATACATTTAGTTCTTTTTTCTATATTTTTCTCAAGCAATTTTATTTTTTCCATTTTCTAATTCCTTTTCTAAAATTTCATTATCACATTTTGGGCAATACTCGTATTCTCCAGTTAAATAACCATGTTTAGGACAAACTGAAAACAGTGGTGTTATAGTAATATATGGTAATCTAAAGTTTGTTATCACATTTTTTACTAATTTTTTACAAGCTTGAATACTTGAAACTTGTTCTTTCATATATAGATGAAGAACTGTTCCTCCTGTATATTTGCATTGTAAATTATCTTGTAATTCTAAAGCTTCAAAGGGATCATCTGTAAAATCTACTGGTAGTTGAGAAGAGTTTGTATAGTAAATGTTTTTTTCAAATCCAGATTGGATAATATCTTTGTATCTTTTTTTATCCTCTTTTGCAAATCTATAAGTTGTTCCTTCTGCTGGAGTTGCTTCAAGGTTATATAAATTTCCAGTTCTTTCTTGATATTCAACCATTTTTGCTCGCATAAAATCTAATAATTCTAATGTAAAATCAATCCCTTTTGATGTAGATAAATCTATGCTTTCATCTTCAAAAAAGTTTTTTAACATTTCGTTCATACCATTTATACCAATAGTTGAAAAGTGATTATTAAAGTGAGGCAAATATCTTTTTGTATAAGGATAAAGACCTCTATCATACATATTTTGTACAAAAATTCTTTTCTTTTCCAAACTATCTTTTGCTAAATCCATAAGCTCTTCAATTCTATTATATAAACCTTTGATATCATTTTTATATAAATATCCAAGCCTAGCCATATTTATAGTTACTACTCCAATGCTTCCAGTCATTTCAGCACTTCCGAAAAGACCACCACCTCTTTTTAAAAGTTCTCTTAAATCTAATTGAAGTCTACAACACATACTTCTTACATGACCAGGTTTATAAGCTTCTTCATTTACTACTAAATTACCATTTTCATCTTTCTTGTATTGACTTCCTATAAAATTTTGAAAGTAACTACTTCCTATTTTTGCTGTATTTTCAAATAAAATATCTATATTTTCACCTTCCCAATCAAAATCTTCAGTTATATTTACTGTGGGTATTGGAAAAGTAAATGGCTGACCAGTTTTATCACCTTCTGTCATTATTTCATAATATGCTTTATTAATTTGATTCATCTCTTTTTGAAAATGCTTATATGTTAGTTCTTCTAGAGTATTAACTCCCCTATTTTTAGCCTCTTTTAAAAGATTATTATCTGATATGTTTAATAAAAGATGTTTTTGGTGACGAGTTGGTATTTGATCTTTTAAATCATTTGGAATAGTCCAATCAATAGTAATATTTGTAAAAGGACTTTGCCCCCAACGTGCTGGAACATTTAAATTATAAATAAAACTACGAATAGCTTTTTTTATATCTTTGAATTCTAATTGATCCTTAAATACGTAAGGAGCTAAATAAGTATCAAAAGAACTAAAAGCTTGAGCACCAGCCCATTCACTTTGAAGTATTCCTAAAAAATTTGCCATTTGTCCTAAGGCTTCTCTAAAATGATTTGGAGCAAAACTTTCTACTCTTCCACGAACTTCATTAAACCCTTCATCTAAAAGAACTCTTAAACTCCAACCAGCACAATAAGCACTCAAACAATCTAAATCATGAATATGAATATCTGCATTTCTATGTGCATAACCTTGTTCTTTTGTATAAATTTTATCAAGCCAATAGTTTGCTATTATTTTTCCAGCACTGTTGTTTATAAGTCCTGCATGAGAATATCCTGTATTTGAGTTTGCTTTTATTCTCCAATCTTCACCATTTATATATTCTTGAATTGTTTGAGTTGAATTTATATAAGTTGTATCATCATTTAAGCCTAAAATCTGTTCTCTTTGAATTTTATGAAGATGTCTATATAGCATAAAACTTTTCATAACATCAAAATATCCAATTTTATAAAGTTCTTTTTCTATTAAATCTTGTATATTTTCAACTTCTTTTATACTTTTTGATTTTATTTGAAATAATACTGAGAAAAAAGCTTCTTTATCATATTTAATATTTACACTTTTAAAAGCTTTTTTTATTGCATCTTCAATTTTAAAAGCTTCAAACTTTTGTTTTGATCCATCTCTTTTTAAAATATAATCAATCATTTTTTATCCTTTCTTAATTTTAAAAGTTTATGTAAGAAGATCTTAATAGTTGGTAACTAGTTTTGTCACAAAAGTGTCATTTTATGATACTTTTAAAATAGATTTAATGTTGTTTTTAAGTGTTTATAAAAGATAAATTAAATAAAATGTTTGCTTTCAATCAATATAAGGAAATCATTATGCGACACTTCTTAAGCTTAATTGACTATAAAAAAGATGAGATTTTAGAAATACTTTCTTTAGCAAGACAGATAAAAGATGAAACAAAAAGAAGAGAATTTAAAGATTATATGCCTAAAAAAGTTTTAGGTATGATATTTGAAAAAAGTTCTACTAGAACAAGAGTATCTTTTGAAACTGGTATTTATCAACTAGGTGGAATTGGATTGTTTTTATCATCAAATGATATTCAGCTAGGTCGTGGTGAACCTATGAGTGATACAGCCAGAGTAATTTCAAGAATGGTTGATATGGTAATGATTAGAACTTTTGAGCAAGAAAAACTTGAAGATTTTGCCAAATATTCTAAAGTTCCAGTTATAAATGGACTTACAGATAAATTTCACCCAGTTCAATTATTAGCTGATTATCTTACAATTATGGAAGAAGGTTTAGATAAAGATTTAGTTGTTGCTTATATTGGAGATGGTAATAATATGGCACATTCTTGGTTAAATCTTGCAGCTAAACTTGGATTTGAATTAAGAATTGCAACTCCAAAAGATTATCAAGTAGATAGTGATGTTTTAGAAAATGCTTTAAATGAAGCTAAAAAAAGTGGTGCAAAAATATCTATTAGCTTTGATCCAAAAATAGCTGTAAAAGATGCTACAGTTGTTACAACTGATACTTGGATTTCAATGGGACAAGAGGCTGAAAAAGAGAAAAGAATAAAAGATTTTGCTGGATATATGGTTAATGAAGATATGATGAAATTAGCAAAAGAAAATGCAATATTTTTACATTGTTTACCAGCTTATAGAGAATATGAAGTGAGCTCAAGTGTACTTGAAGGAAGTCAAAGTCGTATTTTTGAGGAAGCTGAGAATAGACTTCATGCACAAAAAGCTGTTATGGTTTGGCTAGATAGAAAAAGAGATGAGAAATAATTAAATGATAGATTTTGCAAAATTTGTAAAATATTCAAAACCAGGACCAAGATATACTTCATATCCAACTGCTCCTGAGTTTAGTGAAAGTTTTACACAAGAAGATTTAAAAGAGTTTTATAAAAACCAAAGTGATGAAAGAGCATTATCTCTTTATATTCATATGCCTTTTTGTAGAAGTGCCTGTTATTTTTGTGGTTGTAATACGATATTTACTTCAAAAGAAGATAAAAAAGAGAAATATATTGAATATTTAAAAAAAGAGTTAAATATACTAAAAAACCATTTAAATACAAAAAGAGTTGTAACTCAAATGCACTTTGGTGGTGGAACTCCAACATTCTTCTCTCCTTCTCAATTAAAGGAAGTAATTATTGCTATAAAAGAGATTTTCCCAAACTTTAGTTCTGATGCTGAAATATCTTGTGAAGTAGATCCTAGATTTTTTACAGTTGAACATATGAATGTTCTAAAAGATGGAGGCTGTAATAGACTTAGTTTTGGAGTTCAAGATTTGGATGAGGATGTACAAAAAACTATTCATAGAATACAACCTTTTCAACTAACACAAAATGTTATAAATATTGCAAGAAATGCTGGAATAAACTCTATAAATACAGATTTAATTTATGGTTTACCATATCAAACAAGAGAAAGTTTTAAGAAGACTTTAGAACAAATGGTTACATTAAATACAGATAGATTTGCTGTATTTAATTATGCACATGTTCCTTGGCTTATGAAAACTATGAGGAAATTTGATGAAACAACATTTCCAACTCCAGAAGTTAAACTTGAAATGTTAAAAGATACTATAGACTTTTTTATATCAAATGGTTATAAAATGGTAGGAATGGATCACTTTGCTAAGCCAGAAGATGAACTGTTTAAAGCCATTGAGAAAGGTGAACTGCATAGAAATTTCCAAGGATATACAACTAAAGGTGGTGCAGATTTAATAGGTATTGGACTAACTTCTATTGGAAATGGTGTTGATTATTATGCACAAAATTTTAAAGATTTAGATTCTTGGGAAAAAGCTATTGATAATGGTGATTTACCAGTATTTAAAGGATATAAGCTTTCAGATGATGACATTCTTAGACAATTTGTTATTATGGAGCTTATGAGTAACTTTTCTTTAAATATAAAAAGAGTTGAAAATGAATTTAAAATAAATTTTAAAGATTATTTTAGTGATGCCCTACTTTTATTAAAAGAGTTTGAAGATGCAGAACTTATAAAAATAAATGATGAAAAAATTGAAGTTTTTCCCACTGGAACTATGCTAATAAGAAATATTTGTATGCCATTTGATGCATATCTAAATAAAATTCCTGAAGATAAAAGAAGATTCTCAAAAACTATTTAAAAACATAAAGTAAAGATTATATCTTTACTTTATTACCTATATTTTACAAATTCTTATAATTATTTTTTTATTTTAAGCAAACTTTTAAGATACTTTAAGTTAGAATTAATAGTGCTATGTAGCACCACAGGAAACAATAAGGATTAAATTATGGGAAAAGCTTCTTTTAGTGTTGATAAAGTAACACAAAATACAGATATTCATACTCAAAGGTTGAATGGATTTAGCTGTGCAATTATTGTAAATTGTAGTAATAACTATTTTAAAAAATTTTATGAATATGATGAGTTCTTGTCAAAAGCACAAAATATTTATAAAGAAAAAATAAAACAAAATATGCAAAAAAGTGCTATTTTTAATTTATTTCAAGAGGCAATAATATCAATAAATGAAGATCATCAAGAAGATGATATTATTGATTTATTTTTTGAATTAAAACAGAAATTTGGGGGACATGAATTAATAAATCTTACAATACATAAAGATGAAGGATATTTTCAAAAAGATGGTAGAAATTACTATCCTAATAAAAATATCCTAAAAAAAGGAAATGATTGGTTTATTACTTCAGATAGTAGTAATGGTAAAAAAAATGAAGACTTTACAATATTGGTTAATATAAATGAATTTAATAAAGTCTTAACTCCACATGCTCATGCTATTTTTTCAATGTTTGATTTTAAACTTGGAAGAAATGCAAGAATGCAAAAAAAAGATATGGTTGAAAGGCTTAAATTTGTTGCACAAATTTTAAAAATGGATTATGCTCCTCAAAAAATATCAAATACCATTAATAATTTAAATGAAGAAGATTTAAAAAATTTAGATAATCAAATAAATATAAGAAATCAAAATTTACTTGATATAAATACTCAAGTTGCTTCAAAAGAGATTGAGTTAGAGGAATTAAGTCTAAAATTAGCTGAACAATATCATGCTTTAAACGATATTGTAAATAGAATAAAACAAAAAGAGAATGATTTAGACGATTTGATATCTCAGGTTTTAATCAAAGAAGATATTTTAGATAGTCTAAATAATACAATATCATTAAAAGGTACAACTATTACTAGTCTTGAAACACAAATAAAACAAAAAGAGTTTAGATTAGATGAATTAAATCATAAAATAGATATAAAAATGCAAGGAATTGCTATATAAAAAGCTAAGGCAAAAGCCTTAGTTTAATAAATTATAAAAGTTCTTTTATCAAGTCTTGAGAAGATTTTGGCGATAAAAGAATTGGTGCTACATCAAATACTGTTTTTGCTCCAAATTCACCTTTTTTAGACATTCTATATGTAGCTCTTGCATAAGCAACAAGTACACTAGCAGTAAATTCTGGATTACTATCAAGTTTTAAAGCATATTCAATTACTTGATTTACATTGTCGCTTGATTTTCCACTTCTAATTACAAATCCTCCATGAGGCATTGTATTGTGATTTTTGTCAAACTCTTCTTGGCTTATGAAATTTACAGTAGTATCATAAGGTTCAAAATAGTTTGGCATAGTTTTTATTTCATTTTCCACTTTTTTAGCATCTACACCATCTTTTAATACAATAAAACACTCTCTTGCATGTTTTTGTTTTGTAGTTAAATTTGGTCTAATTCCACTTCTTACTTTTTCAATAGCTTCATTAGATGGAATTGTATATTGAACTCCAGCTTTTACACCTTCAACTCTTCTTATTGCATCAGAATGTCCTTGGCTTAAACCTTTTCCCCAAAATGTATATGTATCACCATCAGGTAAAAGAGCTTCTCCATAGATTCTATTTATTGAGAACATTCCAGGATCCCAACCAATTGAAATCATTCCTATAGTTTTATTTTTTTGGCAAGATTTATCAACACTTGCAAAGTATGCTGGGATTTCAGCATGATTATCATAGCTATCTACTACATTAAAATGCTCTGCATATTTTGGTCCTTGAATAGGTAAATCATCTTTTGAACCACCACATAAAATTAAAACATCTATCTTTTCTTTAAAATCTAAAATATTATCTAAAGAATATACAGGAGTATTTATCGTAGTTACACTTTTTGGGTCTCTTCTTGAAAAAACCGCCACTAAACTCATATCAGGATTTTTTAAAATAGAAAGTTCAACACCTCTTCCTAAATTTCCGTATCCAACAATTGCAACTTTAATTTGATTATTCATGCTAAACGCTCCTTTTGTAAGTAGTAAGTTTTTTTGTATGTAGATCAAACAAAAAAATTTCGGGAAAATTGTACTATTAAAATGCTTAATTAAATAGTTAGTTTATTTATTATAAAATAAACAAGCCCCTAAATAAGGATATAAAATGTATATAATTGACTTTGAAAATATAGATGTAGGATACGATGAGAATATAATATTAAAAGATTTAAATCTAAAAATTAAAGATAAAGAACACTTTGCAATACTAGGTGCAAATGGAAGTGGAAAATCAACTTTAATGAAGTTAATTCAATCACAAATTTATCCAAGACATACAAAAGAGTTTAAAAAAGAGATTTTTGGTAAAAGTAGATATTCTATTTTTGAATTAAGAAAAGAGTTAGGAATAATTACTAATGATTTACATAATACTTTTGAAAGAGAAGCTGGATATCTAAATGGTTTTGGAGTTGTTTTAAGTGGATATTATAGTTCTGTTGGAATTTTTACTCATCAAGATTTTACAAAAGAGCAGATAGAAAAAGCAAAAGAAGTTATGGCTTTTTTAGAGATTGAAGATTTAAGATATAAAAAAGTATCTGCTATGAGTACAGGACAATTAAGAAAATGTATAATAGGTAGAGCTTTAATACATGATCCAAAAGCATTTATTTTAGATGAACCAACAGTTGGACTGGATATAAAAGCTCAAATAAATTTTATAAAAACATTAAAAAAACTTTCTATAAATTCAACAATTATAATAGTAACTCATCACCTTGAAGAAGTTTTTGAAGAAATAGAAAATGTTGCTTTAATTTATAATAATACAATTTATAAAATAGGGAAAAAAGAAGATATTTTAACTAGTGAGAATTTAAGTATTACTTTTGATACAGAGCTTACAATTAAAGAAAAAAATAATAGATACTTCATCGAAGAGATTTTATGAAAACTTTAAGAATTATTTTTTATACTTTAATATCTTTAATTGTAGTTTATACTCTTGCTGGATTTTTTTTAGTTCCTTATATTGCTAAAAATCAAATTATTAAAAATCTAGATGAACTTCTTACAACAAAGACAAAAATTGAAAAAATATATTTTAATCCTTTGACTTTATATATAGAAGTAGATCATTTTGCTTTAGTTGATGAATCAATAGATGAATATGTAATTTCATTTGATAACTTTTCTTTACAATTTGCTCCTTTTAAATCTATTGAAAAAAGATATTTAAGTGTAAAAAATATTACTCTTGATGGAATTTATGCAAATATTATAGAAAAAGAAAAAGGAATCTTCAATATTACAGAACTATTAAAAGATAGTAATAATGACCAAGTAGAAGAAATAGAAAATATAGAAGATAATTCAACAGAATTTATAAAATATCTTATTTCAAAGATTGTATTAAAAAATGCCTACATAGACTATAGAAGTTTAGTTGATGAACAAAAATATGCTCTAAATTTAAAAGATATTAATTATACTATTTATGATTTTGGAACATATAAAAATTCACTTTCATCAAATAATCTGGAGTTTATACTAAATGAAAATAGTTTTGTAAAAATTGGTGGTGGAATAAAACTAGATCCATTTGAAGCATATGGACAAATAAATATAAAAGATTTAAAAATAAAAGAGATTTTAGATTTTGATAAAAAACTTTTTAATTTTGAGTTAAATAAAGAAGCAAATCTAAATTTGATTTTAAACTATAATATTGAGTTAAAAGATGGATTTAAAATGCAATTAAGTACAGATTTACTTGATATAAATAATGTAAAATTAAATCAAAACAATAAAGAGATAGCTACTTTAAATAAACTTGATATTAAAAAAATATACTTTGATTTCAATTCACAAATTATAAATTTAGAAGATATACTTATACAAGATTTAGTTGCAAAGATGAGCTTGGATAAAAGTGGAATAAATTTTGCAAATTTAGTAAATAGTTCTACTCAGTCGCAAGAAGATATAAATAATGATGAGCAACAACCTTGGATTATTAATCTTTCGGATATTAAATTAAGTGGAAATTATAATCTTATTGATAGTTTAAATAATTCAAACTTAACAATAAAAGCTATAAATTTAAGTGCTGATAGTTTACATATAGTTGATAGTTTAGTTCTTTTAGATAATGCAAATTTATCAACTTCAAATGTAAATTATAAAGATACTAAAAATAATTTTAATGTAAATTCAAATAAAACAAATATAAAAGTAAATAATTTAAAAGTAGAAAATGGAAAAACTGATGTTGGAAATATAGCTATTTCAAAAAATGGCTTAGAATTTAATGAAAACAATTCAAAAATTAAATTAGTTTCTAAAAATATTGATTTAAACTTATCAAAATTATCTATTTTTGATGATATTTCATTTAATGTAGCAAATTTAAAAACAAATGATTTTAATTTCCAAGAATTGAATTCAAAAATATCAATAAATTCAAAGAATATAAATTTAAAAGCTAATAATTTTTTATTAGATAAAACAAATAATATTTCACTAAAAGGTAGTGAACTTACAAAATCAGATATAAACTTTTTTGATGCAACAAATAGCATACAAGTGGATACTAAAAGTGCAAATTTACAACTAGCAGATCTTAAATATAAAAAAGATACTCTTCTTATTGGAGAAATTAAATATAAAGACCCAAAAATACAAGTTGAAAACTTAGAATCAAATCTTAAAATTGAAGCAAAAAATATAGATTTGAATTTAAAGAAATTGATAAGTAAAGAAACATTTTTTAAAATAGAAAAAACAGCTTTAACAAATCCTCATTTATCTATAATATTACCAAAATCTAATAAAATAAAAGAAGAAGAAATAAAAATAGAAGAAGGTACTAAGTTAGTAGATAAAAAACCTTTTAGATTTGTTTTAGGTCCAGTTGATATTAAAGATATGAATTTTGATTTTGAAGACAAAAATCTTCCTCTTCCTTTTAAGACGACTATTTCAAAATTAAATGGAACAGTTTCTGAAGTTAAAAATAAAGAAAATAGTACTTCAAATCTTGAAATAAAAGGTGTAGTTGATGAGTATGGAGTTGCAAAAATAACTGGAATTGTGAATCCAAATAATATTAAAATTTTAACTGATGTAAATATGAAATTTCAGAATATTTCTATGAAAAGTTTTACTCCATATACAGCTAAGTTTGTAGGACGTGAAATAAAAGATGGAAAATTAGAGTTAGATTTAAATTATAATATTACTGAATCAAATTTAAAAGCTAAAAACAATATTCTTATCAAAAAAATAGAGTTAGGAAATAAAATTGAAAGTCCTGATGCCATGAATTTACCTCTTGATTTGGCTATTGCACTTTTAGAGGATTCTTCAAATACAATAGATATAAATCTTCCTATTTCAGGAAATGTTGATGATCCACAATTTTCAGTTGGTTCTATTGTATGGAAAGCACTTATTAATCTTATTACAAAAGCAGTGACATCACCATTCTCATTAATTGGTTCTTTATTTAATTTTAGTGAAGATGAGATAAAAAGTGTAAACTTTGAATTAAATGAAAGCGAAATAACTCCTATTCAAAAAGAGACTTTAGATAAAATTGCAATTATATTAAAAGAAAAAAGTGAATTTGCTATAAAAATTTATCCATCTTTTGATACTAAAAAGGAGAAAGGAAGTACTGGAAAACAAAGAGTTGAAAATATAAAAGATTATTTAGTAAAAGAAAAATCTATAGATGAAAAACAAGTTATTATTGATTTTAATATAGCAAAGTCAAATAAAAATATTGATTTGAATATAGAAAAAATAAAATAATCAAGCAAATATTAAGTTTTTATAGCTTATATTTCTAATTAAATTATAATTTTACTAAAAAGGAATTTTTTTGGATCCCGATATACAGTCCGTATTGATGTTGATTGTTGCACTATTTTTAGTGTTTTTAAATGGTTTTTTCGTTCTTTCAGAGTTTGCTATTGTAAAAGTTAGAAAAACAAAATTAGAAGAATTTGTTAAACAAGGCAGACGAGGTGCAATTTTAGCACTAAAAATGTCTAACTCTCTTGATACTTATTTAAGTGCTACTCAACTTGGAATTACGTTTTCTTCTCTTGCTTTAGGTTGGATAGGTGAACCAGCTCTTGCTAAACTTATAGAATCAAATTTTACTTTTTTAGCGAATAACCCTGTTTTATTACATACTGTTAGCTTTGTAATTGCATTTGCTATTGTTACATTTTTACATGTAGTTTTTGGAGAGATTGTTCCAAAATCTATTGCTATTGCAAAAGCTGAAGTTATGGTTTTATATATTGCAAGACCTTTATATATATTTTGGATAGTTTTTTATCCATTAATTCGTTTCTTTGATATTGTTGCAGCATCTGTTCTTAGAATGCTTGGAGTGAAACCAGCAACAGAGCATGAGTTGTCTCATTCTGAAGAAGAACTTAGAATTATTGTAAATGAAAGTTTTAGAGGTGGACATATTGATTCTATTGAGAGTGAAATTATTAAAAATGCAGTTGATTTTTCTGAAACAGTTGCAAAAGAGATTATGACTCCAAGAAGAGATATGATTTGTATAAATTCTGAAAGAACTTTAGAAGAAAATATGGAAAGAATTGTAAAAACAAGATTTACAAGATATCCGTATTGCCATGGAGGAAAAGACAATATCACAGGTATGATACATACTAGAGATTTACTAAATAATGCTTTAGAAGGTAAAGAAATAGATATGTCAAATTTTGTTCGTCCAATTATTATGGTTCCAGAAAATACATCTATTTCAAACATTTTAACAAGAATGAATAAAAGTAGAATTCATTTAGCGTTAGTTATTGATGAATATGGTGGGACTTCTGGATTGATTACTATGGACGATATTTTAGAAGAGATTATTGGTGAAACAACAGATGAACATGATCCAAAACAAGAAACTATCAAAAAAATAGATGAAAATAACTATGAATTAGATGGTATGGTAAATATTGAAAAAGTTGAAGAAATTTTAGATATTAGTTTTGATGAAATAGAACTTTCTGTAACTATTGGTGGAAGAATTATAAATATTGTAGGAAGATTACCAATAGAAGGTGAAACTATAGAAGATAAAGATTGTATATACAAAATTTTAGAAGTAGAAAATAATCGTATAAAAAGAATATTATGTCAAAAAAAAGAGATTGAAGCTAAAGTTTTATAACTTTAGCTCCAAATCCACCACTACTTGGGTGTGCATCTTCAAAACCTTTTACTCTTGGATGCTTTTTTAAAAATTCTTTTACTGCAAAAGCTAGTTTTCCAGTACCAATTCCATGATATACTAAAACTTCTTCAAATCCAGCAAGTAATGCATCACTTAAAAATTTATCAAGATTTTCGATAGCTTCTTCTGCTTTTTGTCCATGTAAATCTAATTTTATACTTCCAGTTTCAGGTTTTTGCACAGTTACAATAGCTTTTTTTGTAGGTATTTTTGGTGGAGGATTTCCACTTCTACTTAAATCACTAAGTTGAACTTGAACTTTCATACCCATATCATTTTCAATAAAAGCTTTATTCCCTTTTATAGAAACAATAGCTCCTTTAGTATTTCTATATTTTACTCTATCCCCTACTTTAAATTCGATAGGTTCTTGTATTTTTTCAACTTGTATTTCTTGGACTTTTTTATGAGAAATATTTAGATGTTGATGAGATTCTTTTATAAGTTTTGCTTTTATAGCTTTTTTTGCTTCTTCTCTTGCATCTTTGTACTCTTTATGAAGTTTTGATTTCTCACTATAAATATGTTCATCAAGTTTTTCTTTCTGATCTTTTAAATTATTTGAAATTCTTTGCATATTAGATATTTCTTCATCAAGTTTTGCTATCTTTTGTTTATATTCTCTTTCTAATTCACTACTTCTTTCAATTAATTCATTTAATCTATCTTTATCTTCTCCATAAACTTCTTTTGCTCTTTTTACAACTCCTAATGGAATTTTATATCTTAAAGCTGTTTCAAATGCGTAAGATTTTCCAATAGTTCCTTGTAAAAAATCATAAGTAGGTCTTTGATTTTCTTCATCATATAAAGCAGCTATCAACTCAACATCTGGATTTGAAGCCATAAGTGCTGCTAGTCTTTTATGGTGAGTAGTTATGATGATTTTTATATCATTTTTTATTAAATCTTCAATTATTACTTTAAATAAACTTGCAGCTTCATCTGAATCAGTTCCTAGCTCTATTTCATCAACTCCAACTATTGCATTTTTTACTTCAAAAAGTTTTGAAAACTCTACCATTCTTCCAGCAAATGTTGAAATATCATTTTTAACACTTTGTGGGTCATCTAAAACTGCATTTATAGATTTAAAATTGCTTACGACTGTACTTTTATGTGCATTATATGGAAGTAAATATTTTGATAGAAAAATTGAACTTAAAATTGATTTTAACATCATAGTTTTTCCACCAGCATTAACTCCAGTTATCATAATAACACTTTTAGAAAAATCAATAGTTATTGGTTTTGGATTACTTAAAGCTGGATGACAAAAATCAACAAGTCTATTTTCACCATTTTTTGAAGGTAAAATAAAATTTTTATCTCCAATTTTAGAGAAAAATATTCTAGCTTGGTAGTGATCAAATTTGTCAAATTCTTTATTTATAAACTTTAAAAATAGTAGATTCTTTTCAAAAATATGTGATATTTCTTTACAAAGTTTAAATAAAATTTCTTCTTGTTTATTCTTTAAATCATTTTGTTTTTGTTTCAAATCACTAACACTATGTGGAACAACATAGAAAAAACCTGCATTTGATCTGTCAATTACACTTCCACTAAGTACATGATTAAAACCACCACGAACTAATAAACACTCTTCACTATTAATAAAATGAACTTGCATATCTACTAAATATGGTTTTATTTTTGAAGAATTTATGATTTTATAAAGATTTTGTTTTATCTCTTCTTTATTTTTATAAAGAGCTTGTTTTATATTGTCGTAGTCTTCATCAATTCCTTCTTTTAAATTTGCTTTATCATCAAAATATTCACAAATTTTTAAAATATCACTTGGAATGATGATTTTATCCATCATTTCAAGAAGTTTTCCTTCAAAATTGAATTTTTTTAAATATAAAAAATAGTTTATTATCTTTATAAATTCATAAATTTCATAAACTCTTAAAACACCTTGTTTTTGTATATGCATAAGTTGAGAATCTAAATTTTCTACATTTAAAGGTTGATTAATATTGTATTTTGATAATTCACTTATAATTTTGTAGTGAATATTTATATCACCTTCTAAAATTATAGATTTTTCTCTAGCAAAAAGTTTTGAAAAGCTTGTTATATAGTCATTTAAGTCTAGTTTTTTAATTAAATTTTCCATGAGCGAATTGTATCTAAAAGGTCTTAATGTTTTTATGAAAATATATTTTAAATACTGTTTTTTAAACTTAGCAAATAAGAAGATAAAATATCTATTACATCAAGATAATCTTGTATATTTCCACTGGCTTTTGCAGATAAAATAGCACCTTCTAATGTTGAAGCAATATATAAACTAAGTTTTTTTGTATCACACTCTTTAATTTCGTCTTTTTCAACTGCTTTATCTAAAATATTTTTTATATTGTTTTTTAAAGCTTCATAAATCTCTTTCATCAAAACTTTAAAATCTTCATCAATATTTGACATCTCCTGTATAATATTTGCTATTGGACAACCTTTGTTGAAATCTCTTGAAGAAGTATCTTTTAAACTTTCAATAAAAGCTTCTAAATAATCCTTTTCTAATTCTAAAATTGTAGAGTATCTTTGTACAAATTTTTCATAAATTTTCTCTTTTATTGAAGCTATTGCCATCTCTTTTTTATTTTCAAAAAAGTGGTACATAGAACCTTTATGTACTTTTGCATTTTTTAAAATATCCGTTAAAGAAGCACCTTGATAACCTTTTGTGTAGATTTCATCAAATGTATTGTTTATCAATTCTTGTCTTGTATTTTTTTCCATTTTGTATTGTAACATTTTTCAACTTGACTTATTAGTCAAATTTTATTAAAATTCTATTTGACCTTTAAGTCAAGTAATTAGGAGATAGTATGCAAAAAAGTACAAATATCGATGAAATATGTATTTCATATAATATAGAAGGGCAAGGTGAGACTATAATTTTACTTCATGGTTGGCCACAAACTTCTTATATGTGGAGAAAAATTACTCCTGTTTTATCTAAAAAATTTAGAGTTATAACTTTAGATTTACCAGGACTTGGAAATAGTAGTGTTGCAAAAAGTTATGATACAAAGAATATAGCTACAATTTTAAACGAATTTGTAAAAAAGCTTAAAATAGAAAAATTTCATTTAGTTGGACATGATATTGGAGCTTGGGTTGCAACGACTTATTGTATATATTTTAAAGAAAGTTTAAAAAGTTTAACTATCATAGATGCAGGAATACCTGGGCTTATACCAGATGAACTTTTTTGTTTAGAAAATACAAATAAAATCTGGCAATTTTTCTTTCATAGTGTTGAAGAAATACCTGAATTTTTAGTAAAAGGTAGAGAAAAAGAGTACATTTCTTGGTATTTTAATAAGAAATCTTACATAAAAGATGCAATAAATGAAGAAGATATACAAAACTACTATTTAGCATATAAAGATAAAATGAAAAATGGCTTTGAGTATTATCGATATTTTCAAGAAAGTGCGAAACAAAATAAAGTTTTAACTTCAAAACTAGATATAAAAATCTTAGCTATTGGTGGTGAATTTGCATTGAAAGAACAAGTAGGAGTTGCTATGCAAAAAATATCTAATCAAGTTACAACTAAAGTTATGGAAAATTGTGGACATTATATATCAGAAGAACAGCCTGAAAAACTCACTAAAATACTAATAGATTTTTATAGAATTTTATAAACAAAGAAAAGATTATTCTCTTTGTTTATATTTTTATAGTTCTTGTAAATAATTTATGTAATTTTCTGCTGATTCTTGTAGTTTTTCATCACTTATAACAAAAGTTTCATAAGTAACAAAAGGTTTTTTATAGTTCATTCTTACATAATTTGCTGTTGCTTCAAATGAATTTAAAAGTTCTTCAACTGTAAATTTATTACTTCCATTTGCATTATATTGAGCTATTCCACTTCCAACACTTGTAGCTATTGCTAAAACTTTATTTTCTAATCTATAATGTTCACCAAAAGCAAAATTATATTCTAAAACCATATCTAACCACTCTTTTAAAAGTGCTGGAGAACTTAACCAATACATAGGAAATTGGAAAACTATAACATCATTTTCAAGTAATAGTTCTTGTTCTTTTTTTACATCAATTTTAAAATCTGGATATTTTTCATAAAGATTGTTGATTGTTATATTTTGTTCTTTTTTGGCAAATTCAACTAAAGTTTTATTTACTCTTGATTCACTATTTAGTTTTGGATGAACAACATTAATTAATATTTTTTTCATACTTAGACCTTTTTTTTAAAATTTTAGAATATTATCCAATTAAGACATTTTTGTCAAGTATAGACTTTATTGTCCGAATTGCATTATTCTAGATTTTTTGATATACTTATTTTAAATAAAAATTTATTAAAGGCTCTTAATGATTGAATTAAATGGAATAAAATATGAATGTCCAAGCCAAATTCCTATGGATTTAGCTGATGACAAATGGAAGTTCTTAATTCTTTGGAATCTATCTACAAAACCATTAAGAATTAGTGAATTATCAGAAAAGATAAGTGATATTTCTCAAAGAACTTTAAGTAGAAAATTAAAAGCTTTAGAAGAAGTTGCTTTAGTAAATAGAATTGTTTTCCCCGAAGTACCACCAAAAGTTGAATACTCTTTAACAATCCATGGAGAAAGATTACTCGAAGTATTTGATATGATGAGTAAATGGGGTGAACAATATGCAAAAGATATGGGAGCTATTATAAATTAAGCTCTACTCTCCTTTTAATAATACAATAGTTATTAATGAAGATATTAAAATCCCTATAAACATCCAAATATTTATAAGTTTAAACTCAAAAATAAAAGATAAAAGAGCAATAGTTGCAGGAGTTAAATAAGTATATGCCATAACTTTTTTTGGTCCTAATACAATATTCGTTTTTTGATATAAATATGCAGTTATTAAAGTTGCTGCTATACTTAAGTATCCTATATATAAAAATTGTTTACTATCTATTTTATCCCATTCTAAAGAAATATTTAGAATAAAAATAGCCATAGCCATCCAAATAGAACCTCCAACCAAAGTCATAAATACAAGAACCAATATATTGTCATCTTTTCTATAAAAATATTTAGCAGAAATTGAATATAAAGCTATAAATATAATTGAAATAAAAAATATAATATCACCTTTGTTAAGTGATAAAGAAAAAAACATATCTATATCACCTTTGAATACTACCAAAGATGTACCTATAATACCAATAAAATATATAAAATATTTTCTTAAAGCTATTTTTTGACCAAAAGCAAATATAGAAAATATTGCTGTTATTAAAGGTACAAAAGTAAAAATAGTACCAGTATTTAATGCTGTTGTATATTCTAAAGCAATAAACATTCCTATAAAGAAAGCTGCATAAAAGAAGCTAATAATCATAGCTCTTTTAAAAGTAGATAGAAGATTTTTTCTATACTCTTTTTTCATAAATACAAAAGGTAAAAGAATTAAAAATGAAATTGTAAACCTAAGTAATGTTATAGAATATGGACTTATTCCTCCTGTTAATTTTTGCGTAATTATAAAAGAACCACCAGATAAAAAAGTTGCAAATAATATTAAAAGATGTGCGTTTGTATTTTTTTGCATCGTATCTCCTTTTTTTTATGAAATATTATTGAAACAATTTTTTTTATTCATTTACATAGGTTGATTTTTTAAATAGTTTTTTGTATCCTAGTAAAAAAACTTACTAAGTAGAAATATGAATATAACTGATAATGAAATTTTTAATTCTTTAAGAGACACTTTAAGCTCTTATTATCCTATTTCAAATGAATCATGGGAAGAATTTAAAAAAATATGTAAAATTAAATATATAAAAAAGAATGAATATGCTTTTGATTTATATGATGAAGTAAATGAAATAAGTTATGTATATAAAGGCTTATTTAGGACATTTTCTTTAAATGAAAATGGAGAAGAATATACAAAAAGTTTTTTTTGGGAAACTAGATTTTATGGTCCTATGGTTGCATTATTGTATAAAAAACCTTTAAATTCAGCTGTTCAAGCAATAGAAGACTCTATTGTAATAGATATAAATCATAATAAATATAGAGAGCTTTTGATGAAATATGATGATATAAAAATGTATCATATTTTTTATTTAGAAAAACATTGGGTATTACATAAAGATGATACTGGTCTTTCTTTAGTTTTAGAAGATGCACACAAAAGATATGAACGATTTAAAAATGAATTTGGACATATCATTTCAAGAATACCCCAATACCAAATTGCTTCTTATCTAGGTATATCTCCTACTCATTTAAGTAGAATAAGAAAAAAATTTAAGTAATTTCTATATCAATTTATCTAAAATCTCATCTATATCTAAACTCATTTTTGAAAAAGCGAACCATTTTTTGCCCAAATCTTTTAAACTAGCACCCAAATGATATATCTCTTTTTTATCAAGTATTAAAAATCTATCATGAGAATTTTTAAAAGTTTTTAAAGATATATTTTTATATTGCTTTTTATACTTTTCAAAATCTAAATTTAATTGTTTTGAAATATTGTTTGTATAAATAGTAAAATTTATATTTGGATATTTACTCAAAAGAGTAAAAACTGTATCATCTATATAGTTATCTATCAAAATAACTTCATTTTTTGATAACTTCAATAAATCATTTACAAAAGAGTATGAATCAAAAATTTGTCCATCATAAAATATTCCACTATCTTTTTCAAGTTTATTCTCTTTTATTTTAGATTTTAAAATATTTACATCATTTTCTAATGATAATAATCTTTGTTCAGTTATTTTAGCATATCCATTTTGGATATAACTCTTCAAAATAGATGTTGCCCATTGTCTAAACTTCACACCTTTTTGAGATTTTACTCTATACCCAACAGAAATTATTACATCAAGATTGTAATATTCTACATCTCTTGTTACTTCTCTTTCCCCTTCAAATTGAACTGTTGCAAAATTTGCAACAGTTGAAAATTTCTCTAATTCTTTTTCAATAAAGACATTTTTTATATGTCTTGAAATAACAGATTTATCTCTATCAAATAACTCACATAGTTGGTTTTGATTCAACCAAACTGTTTGATTGTCCACCGAAATTTAAGTTCTAGTTCACCATCATTATAGACTACTAAATTTGATAGTTCTTCCATTTTTTATCCTTATGATAACAATTCTAAAATTCTATCATAAAAAGAAAAATTGCATGAAGAATATTACATTTTGTAAGATTTTATTTATATCATTAAGTATGAGTTCCAGAGTATAAAGGAAAAGTAAAAATTGTCTGCCGTTTAAAATCATCGAAATCTTAATTAAAATAAAACTACTTTGAAACTCATACTAAAAGATATAAAGAGAGAATTTCTCTCTTTATATTAAAATGAATATCTCATATTAACAGCAAAACTTCTAGGTTCTCCATAATGCATATTATTTGAGCCTATACCAGAATAATATTTTTTATCAAATAAGTTATTGATATTTAACTGAAGTTTTAAATCTTTTGTTACATCATAAGAAGCCATAATATTTGCTAAGATATAAGCATCTTGAGTAATTTGCTTAGCTCCACTTCCTGAATAAATCTTACTTTTATAGTTTAATCCACCACCAATAGCAAAATCTTTATTTATTTTATATTTTGTAAATAAATTTGCAGTTGTTCTTGATGAACTTGTTTCAAATTTTTCATCTTGAGCATCTTTTGCTTCAAAGTTTGCTATACCAAAACTAAGATTCCAGTTATCAGTTATTTCACCACTTATATCAAACTCTACTCCTTTACTTACAACTCCTTTTGCAGCCTTAAAAGCTGTTCCACCAGTAACTATATTTGGTCCACTTTCATCTTCTGTAGCAACTCCATCTTGCTCTACTCTAAATATAGATAATGCAGTATTTAGTCTTTTATCAAAATATTCACCTTTAATACCAGTTTCATAGTTTTTTCCTACTATTGGGTCAAGATATTGATCATTTATATCTTTACTTGTTTGTGTTTTAAATATATCTGTATAACTTGCATAAACTGAATGATGTTCATCTATATCATAAACCAACCCTGCATAAGGCGTAATTTCATTATTAAACTCTCTATTTCCAGCTCCAGTAGTTTTATTCTTATATTCCCAATCTGAAACTCTAACCCCAGTAATAAGTTTTAAATCTTCCATCAAAGAAAATTTACCAGCTAAATATATTCCTGTTTGTATTGTTTCATCTAAATCTCCATTTCTATTTCTAATAATTGGAGTTGCTAAAGGAATATTTATATTATTAAAATATAAATTCTTACTACTTAAAACAGGAGTTCCTAATTTTCTTTTTACTAATTCATTTTTATTATACATAAAACCAGTCACTATTTCATGGTCTAATCCTCCAAGTTTAAATGGAATAGAAGCATAAATATCAATATTATTCTCTTTTGATTTGCTCTCGACTGATGAAAGAGAAAAGAATCCATTACCTAAACTTGTTTGTTTATCAACTTTTCCACCAAAAAAGAATAAGGCAGTTTCAGGAGTATATTCTTTGTATAAATAATTTATATTTAAAGAAATATCCTCATATAAGTATTGTGTTGCTTTTGCGTATATTGTTGTAGTCTCACTATTCCAATAAGTCCAATCTGAACTGATATTTGTTGATCTATCAAAATTTGTTCTAGTACCATCAGTATAAAAAGCAGGTAATCCCACCCATTTTACCCAATCTCTATTAAGTTTTTCATAGCTTGCACCAAGTGATAGAAAAGTAGTATCAGTTAAATCCATATCAACTACACCATAAAAAGTATCTTTTTGTTTTTCATAATGATCTAAAAAAGATTTACTATCTTGATGCTTTGCTACAAGTCTAGCTCTTATAGTTCCATCAGAATTTAATGGAGTTTGCACATCTAAAGTTGCACTATAATTATCCCAAGAACCAGCAGATAAATTTATATCTCCTTTAAATACTTTACTATTTGCATGTTTTCGTATAAAATTTATTCCAAGTCCAGGGTTACCAGCACCTGTCATAAGCCCATTTGCACCTTTTACAAGTTCTACTCTATCATAAATAATTAAATCTGGGTCTCTTTCTGATAATCCCATTACACTTGGAATTCCATCAATAAGATAATAATCTACTTCAAATGACCTTGCGGTTGGTTGTATTCTTTCATCCATTCTATTTGTAGTTACACCTGTAATATTATCAAATAACTCTTGGTATGAAGTGATATTTGTATCATCTAAATATTCTCTTGTTAAAACTTTTACTGATTGTGGAGTCTCTCTTATTGATAAATCTAATTTTGTAGAAGTATTCATACTACCTGTTGTATATGAATTTGTATTTTCTGTTGTACTTCCAAAAGTACTTTTTACAGAAACATCATCAAGTATATAAGTCCCATTTATAACTTTTATAGCTCCTTGAGTAGGACTTATTAAAATAGTATTATTTTCAATAGTAGCTTCTAATCCACTACCTTTTAGAATTTCATTTAAAGCATTTTCTACACCTTCAATATTGTTTATATTTGGTGCTTTTTTACCTTCTAGTAGCTTTCCATCTACCATATATGGCATATTTGATTTTTTACTTATCTCTTCTATCGCCTGTTTTAAAGATAAGTTTGTGATTGAAAATTGCTCTGCATTTAAGCTTGTAGTTAAAAGAAAAGCTAATGCAGGAGCAATAATAACTGATTTAAACTTTGTCATATTTTCTCCTAATAAAATATAAGAACAATTATTGAAATTGTTTCTTTGGATTATATGACGTTTGAGATTTAAAAATCAGACACTTTTTTTAAAAAAATTTGGAATTTTATAATTTTATATAGAAAAGTTTGTTTTTATAAGCTTTTTGTAGTTTTAATATATCATTTTTTTTAATGATATATTAATTATTTTCTTGAAAATCTTAAATTATTTTCATTTTTATCAACTTTTATAGAGTATATCTTTGGTAAAGCTAATAAAAATTTATCAAAATCATTGATTGCAAAGTTTCCAGTTATTTGTGTATTTGAAACTTTTTCATCTTGAAACTGTACATTTATATCTGTATATCTTGAAAATTCTTTTAAAACTTCTTCTAAAGGTATTTTATTGAAATTTAAAAAACCAGTTTCCCAAGTTGCTATATAATCTACCTCTACTTTTGAAACTTCCAATTTTTTATCTTTATTTATATCTATTTTATCTCCTTTATTTAAATAGATATATTTTTTATCAAAAGATACTTTTACAGTTCCTTCTTTTACATTTATATTGATATCATCATCAAAATTTGATACTTCAAAAGCTGTTCCAACTACTTCTATTTGAATATCTTTTGTTTTTACGATAAATGGTCTTTGTTTGTCTTTTTCAACATAAAAAACTGCCCTTCCCTCTAATAATTCTATATCTCTACTACTTTTATAATAATTGATATTCATATTTGAGTGTACATCTAAAGCTATTTTTGAGTCATCAGGAAGAGTTACAGTATTTTGCATATCTTTTATTGAAACAAAACTTTGTGAATATGTAGGAATAAAATAATAATCTACTCCAAATCCAATACAGAGAAAAATAGAAGCAGCAATAGCAAATTTTTTAGTTTTTTCTATAAATCTTGTTTTTGTTGCACCTTTATTTGCTTTCTCTATTAGTTTTTCTTTCATACTGTTTGGAAGTTCTATAAATCTTTGTCTTAATAGTTTATTTGAATTATAAGATTTTCTATGAGATGGATCTATTTCTAACCAATTGTCTAGCTCTTTTTTTTCATTTGGATTTAATCCTTCTTTTTCTTTTATAAGCCAATAAATAGCTTGTTCATCAATATTTATCATCAATTAAACCCTTCAATACTTTCTAATTTTTCTTTTATCTTTTCACTAGCTCGAATAATATGCTTTTCAACTGCAGCTACACTTATCCCCATCTTTATTGATATCTCTTTTCTACTTAATCCTTCAAAAACATGAAAAATAAATGCTTGAGCATTTTTAGGTGGAATAGTTTCCAATATCTGAAATAATAACTCTTGTTGATACTCTTCTAATAATAATTCTTCAGGTTGTTCTTCTTTTGGAATACTAAAATTATTTTCTTCATATTCTATTGACATTGAGTGTTTCTCTTTTCTTGAAAGATCAAAAACAATATTTCTTGCAAGTTTATATAAAAAAGCTCTTTGATTTTCTATGGGAGTAGCTATCTTTGCATCTAACATTCTAATATAAGACTCTTGTACTATATCTTTAGCTTTGTCTTTATCACCTATCATTTTTTGGACATAATATACTAATTCCTGATAATACTGTACCATAAAAGAGCAATCCTTTAGAAAATTTTAAGAAATACTATCATAACTAGAATTATACTCATATTAGAATAATTATTTTTAAATTTTAATTTTCATCTTTATTTTTTAGAATTCTTTGCAAACTCAATAGCATTAAAAACAGCTTTTTTAGCTTGTGGAGAGTTTTTCCAACAAGAACTTCCTAAAATATCTGAAACAATATCTGTTATCTCTTCTACACTACTATTTGAAAGTTTTTCTAAAGAGTCAATTCCTATTTGTTCAAATCTTTTTATAACAGTTTCTCCTACAAATTTTACTTTTAAAAGTTCTTCTTTCTCTTCTTTTGAAAATGGCATATATTATCCTTTTCTTATTAGTTGTTTTTTTTCATACTAAAATTTATCAACTCAATATTATCTATTTTAACTAAATTTTTTTTAACTTCCATAAAACCAAATTTCTCAAAAAATGATTTTGCAGTAATACTAACATCTGCTTTGATTTTATCTATATTTTCTTCTTTTGAAATTTTAAATATATGATTTAAAAGTAGTTTCCCAATACCACAATTTTGATATTTATGATGAACATAAAAACAATCAATATATCCATCATAGTACTCACAAAAGCCAACAACTTCATCTTCTAAAATACATAAAAAAGGTTTTGATTTCTCAAATCTTTTTTCCCAAAGTTCTAAATTATACTTTGGATTTGCCCAAGCATTTAACTGCTCTTTTGAGTAATCTTTTTTATTTATATTATAAATTGTATTTGTAAATAATTCAACTATTTGTTTTAAATATTTTTTATTATAATCAACTATTAAAAATGAAATATCAGGAAAAATATCTATCATTTCATCATAAGTTTTATTTTTTTTCAAAGCTTCAATTACAACATCTAAAGGTTTTGAATAAATATTTGGTAAATCAAACTCATCTTTTTCTAGCTTAAAAGCAAGTTGTTCCAAAGGTGGAGTAAACTGCGCATTTACACCTTTTTTATTTCCTCTTGCATCAACTTTATACCAACCAAATTCTTTTAAATAAATCACATTTAATCCATGTAAACAATAAATATCTTTTTTATATTCACTACAAGATAATCTTTGATAGCAAAATCCCACAGGAATACCATTTGCTCTTAAAAGTGCTGCTAAAAGATGAGATTTTGCATAACACCAACCAGTTTTGTATTTCAAAACATCGCTAGCTTTGTAAGTAGTTATTTCATCTTTGAAATCACCACTATGATGAATATTATCTCTTATATACAAAAAACAATTTTTTGCTATTTCTTCATCTGTTTTACAATCTTTTGCCAACTCAATTGCAAGATTAAAAACTTCTTTGTTATTAAAGTCAATTATTTCTGTTTCTTCTAAAAATTTTTTCATTTTAAACTCTTAAACTCAAACTTCATAAAACTATTAATCATGTTTCTATAAATATTTACAAATCTCTTTATCTTTGCAAATATCAAAAATATCCATTAAATAATTGTTATGAAAAGTTCTTATATTTAATCTTTCTGTTTTTATTTGTATTTATAATATCAATATCTTATAAAATTTTATTAATTTTAACAATTGTTTGCTAAATGAATTGTTTTATTAAAAATTAAGCTACTATAAAATAGAATTTCATCGCAAACTCATTTAGAGTAGTCGTGAGCATTAACGTCAATCAATGCGCTAAATTTAATATAGTACACTGGACAGATCCAGATATTTAACTATAAAATATAGATTAGCGTTTTTGAAGCTGTTTAGTGTAAAAAAGGGTACTATTATGAGTAAAAATCTCAAAAAACAAACAATCTTATTAGGAATTCCAAAATTTCCTACAAAATCAAGTGCTATTATCATGCCATTTATTTTATCATCATTGATGACACTTATTGTATCATTTATAAGTACAATCAGAGTAGTTGGGTTTCAAGATACATTAGTTAGCTTATGGATGAGTTCATGGGTTATATCTTGGATGATAGCCTTTCCTATTTTATTAATTCTTCTTCCAATTGTAAGAAGATTAACAAATACTTTAATAAAAAGCGAATAGTAATTAAGTAATACTTAGTTACAATTCCAGCAAATTTATTTTCTCAGGGCAAGGTGAAATTCCTTACTGGTGGTAACTATTTTATAGAAGTCCACGAGCGCCTTATATTTATAAGGGTCAAGCAGATTTGGTGAGAATCCAAAACCAACAGTTATAGTCTGGATGAAAGAGAAGATTAAACTTTATTATTTTGTTAACAAAATTAGGTTTATTGCCCTGATTCAATAAGTTTACTTTATAAAAAAGGAAAACTATGAATCAACAAATGTCGAATTCTCAAAAAAATATTGACAAAGCTATAAAAGCACTTCAAAATGGAGATGGTATCATCATAACTGATGATAAAAATCGAGAAAATGAAGCAGATATTATCTTTCATGCAAATACAATCACAAATCAACAAATGGCACTACTTATCAGAGAATGTAGTGGAATTGTATGTTTATGTTTAACTCCTAAAAAAGTTGAAGAATTAAATCTTTCTATGATGGTTAAATCAAATAACTCAAGATTTCAAACACCTTTTACTATTTCAATAGAAGCAAAAGAAGGTATAACAACTGGAGTTAGTGCAAAAGATAGAGTAACAACTATAAAATCAGCACTAAAAAATGATGGAATAAATCATATTATTTCTCCAGGGCATATATTTCCATTATGTGCAAAAGAAGGTGGAGTTTTAGAAAGAAATGGTCATACAGAAGCTAGTGTTGATATGATGAAGTTATCAAATTTAGAACCAAATGCAGTTTTATGTGAAATAACAAATGAAGATGGAACAATGGCAAAAGGTGAACAAATAACAGATTTTGCTAAAAAATATTCAATGCCAATTATAAGTATAAAAGAGATTATTGAATATAGAACAAAAAATAAAATTATATGAAGAGATTATAAAATCTCTTCATTTTTTTAAATAACTAAAGTAAATTCTTGAATATTTCTTTTAGTAATATTCCATAATTTTAGTTCTAATTTTTCAATAAATATTTTATCATGACTTACAATAATTAAAGTTTTTTTATACTCTTTTAAAGCTTTTTCAATAGATTCAATAGAATTTATATCCATATGATTTGTAGGCTCATCAAGGATAATTAAACTAATATTTTCTAATAAAGCTTTTGCTATAAAAAGTTTTCTAAGCTCTCCAGGACTAGCAAAAATATTATTTAAAATATTTTCTGGATTAGAAGACAATCTTCTTACAAAAGTAAAAAGTAATCCTTTCTTATTATTATCAAAAGATTCTATGTCTTCATATAGTTTGTTAACTTGATTGTTTTCTATTTCTTGTGGAAGATATAAATAGCTACTATTTAAAAATATTTTTGAAATAAGATATTTTAAAAAACTACTTTTTCCCACTCCATTATCTCCAATAATTGCGATTTTATCATTTGAATTTATAGTTAAACTTGGGTAATATAAAGTTTTATCTTCTGATAATTTAAAACTTCCTTCCTTTAAATAAAAAGAGAATAAATCTTTTTTTAAAATATCATTTTCTATTTGTATCCCTTTTTCAAACTCTTTATCTATAATATTTCTTTCTAATACTTTTTCTTCATATTTTTTAGAAAAATTTGAGACTAATTTTGAATCATTTTTATCTTTACCTGTAAGTTTAGCAAGATTAATTTTATTTTTTAAATCTTTATCATTTCTATCTACATACTTTTTTGATAATCTAGATTTAGATGTTAATACTTTCTCTTTTTGAGTTTGAATATTTTTTTTAAGTTTTTTTAGTTCTTTGTTTATATTTTCATTCTCTTTGTGCAAAAAGTTTTTATATTGATGTAACTCTTTTATTGCATTTTCATAAGTACTTTTATAAGTATAAATATTTTGATTTTCTATTATAACTGTATTTGTACATAAAGAATTTAAAATTTCTCTATCATGGCTAACTAAAATACCGATACCTCTAAAATATTTTAGAGCTTCTACTACAATAACTTTTGAATTATAATCCAAATGATTAGTAGGTTCATCTAACAATAATACATCTACTTCTTGATATAAAGCAATAGCAATTTGAATTCTTTTTTTCTCACCATAACTTAAAGTTTGCCATCTATAAAACCATTCATCTTGAATATGAAGTGACTCTTTTAACTTAAAAGTTTTACTATTGTAAGTATATATAAAATCATCAAAGCCTTTAGGAGTTTCATCAAGATTTTGTTGACAATAATATACTAAATCATTTCCAACTATATTTCCAGTTTCTGGGGTTATTTTTTTCGAAATAAGCTTTAAAAGAGTAGTTTTACCTGAACCATTATTTCCAATTATACAATTCCAAGAAAAAGGCTCAAAATTAAGATTTAGATTTGTAAATATATTTCTATCTGTATATTTGAATGTAAGATTGTTTATTTGTAAATGTTGCATGAAATTCCTTGATTTAGTTGCAGATTAGTATCAAGGATAATTATATTTTTAGATTTTATCCTTGAATTAATATAAAGTATTCATTGTTTTTTCCTTTTAAATTTTATTGATTATTTATAGTCTTTTCGACTCTTTTTTTAAGCTCTTCATTCATAGCTTCAAAACCTTTTTTTGTATTTAAAATAGTTTTCCCAAAAAATGGTATTAAGATTCCACTAAACTTTTCACCTTGAATAAAAGTAGTTGTTCCATCATTATTATCTTTTATTAAAAAATAGTGTTCTCCATCAAATATTCCACTTAAAAATATTTTACCAAGCCATCTTAACTCTTTATTTTCTTCATATTTTAAAATTTTAGGTTTAAAAATCATAGTTTTTTCATCTATTTTTACTACAATTTTTAGAGTTTTATTTTCATATAACTCTCCATTAATATCTATAATAGATGGATTCCAATTTTTATACTCTTTAAAATTTATAAGTTCTTGCCATATTTTATTTGGTGTTGAATGTATTGTTATATATGTTTTTATCTCATTTTTAAACATTCTTAGTCCTATTTTTTTGGTCTAAAAGCTTTTATAATATCTTCATTAGTTTCTAAATATGGACCTTCCATCAAATCTATACAATATGGTATTGCTGGAAAAACTGCATCAAGACACTCTTTAATAGATTTTGGCTTCCCTGGAAGATTTACAATCAAAGAAGTTCCTCGTAATCCTGCTGTTTGTCTTGATAAAATTGCAGTTGGAACATATTGTAAGCTCACACTTCTCATAAGTTCCCCAAAACCTGGCATCATTCTATCACAAACAGATTCTGTGGCTTCAGGCGTTACATCACGAACAGCTGGTCCTGTTCCACCAGTTGTTACAACTAAACAACAATTTTGCTCATCAACTAAATCTTTTAAAGTTTCTTCAATAGTAGTTCTATCATCACTAATACATCTATAAACTGCTTCCCAAGGAGATTTTAAATAATCATTTAGAGTGTCTATTATAGCCTTTCCTGATAAATCTTCATATATTCCAGCACTTGCTCTATCACTTGTTGTTACTATCCCAATTTTTGCTATCATAATAAGTGTCCTTTATCTTTAAAATAATATACAGTTGAATAGTTTTTAAAAAAATCTTTTGCAGTTAAACTATCAACTATTAAATCTTTTCCACCTAAAAAGACTTCTATTTTTATACCTTTTTCTATAACTTTTTTTAAATTTTCTTCATTCCAAACATAGTTTAAAAGTTCTTCTAACTCTTCAAAACTTCCTTTTTTATAATATTTATCTATATCTTTATAAATTGGAGATTTAACATTTCCTAAAAAAGTATTTATATATGAACTTTCATCTTTTTTAAAAAACATAAGCTGCATTCTTTTAAATTTATCATCTTTTGTTTGAAAAAAAGCTGGGGATAAAAGTTGAAGTTTATCTATTCTTTCTTTAGAATTTAAGACATACTCAAAAGCTTTTATAGCACCATACGAAAATCCCTGAATTGTAAAATCATTTTTAACTATATAATCTTCAAAAAGTTCACATTCATTAATAAAGCAAAAACCACTAAAAAAATTCTTACAAGTCATCAAGAGTTATTACCTCATTTTTAAGCATAATATCTTTTAATCTTAATATTTCACTTACATTTGAAGATAATTCAACTTTTAGTTCATCTTTAATATTTAGTATAAGTTCATCAATATTATTTGCCATTTTATATTTATTTACAACCATATCAGCTAATTTGTATGCTCTTTCTAAATCTTCACTATTTATAGCAAATTTTTCTTTTTTTATTACTTCAAGACCTACCAAACCAGATAAATCACGTTTTATATTTTCACATAATTCACTATAAGATGGATAAGTTGAGTTCAATTTTGAGACACTTTCATCTAAAAGAGATATTTTACTTTTTGAAATAAATGCTTTACTTACTTGATAAATAGCCAAAATCTCTTTTTGCTCATTATCTAATATTTTTATTTGTTTTTTTCCAAACTCTAATTTATTTTTTGCAACTTCAATATCACTATAATCTAAGACTTTTTTATCATTTTTTATCATATTTAAAAGTGCTTCATTTACGAGTGTAGAAAGAGCAGCAGAACTAAATCCAGCAGTTTCATTTACAAGCTTTTCTATATCAACTTTACTATTTTTATCTTTTAAATATAACTCTAAAATCTGTTTTCTATCTTCAATATTTGGAAGTCCTACATACAATCTTCTATCAAATCGCCCTGCTCTTAGTAGTGCATCATCTAAAACTTCAATTTTATTTGTTGCAGCTATTACTATAACTCCACTTTCTCCATCAAATCCATCCATTTGAGTTAAAAGTTCATTTAAAGTTGATTCTCTTTCATCATTTGATTTTCCACTTCTTGCTTTTCCAACGGCATCTATTTCATCAATAAATACTATTGAAGGAGCATTTAATTTTGCTTGAGTAAAAAGTTCTCTTACTTTTTTTGCTCCCATTCCCACATAAATATGTACAAAACTAGCACCACTTTGATAAAAAAATGGTACTTGTGCTTCTCCTGCTACTGCTCGTGCTATTAAAGTTTTTCCAACACCAGGTGCTCCTACAAGTAACACTCCTTTTGGAAGTTTTACACCGAATTTGTTATATTTGTTAGGATTATTTAAGAAATCAACAATCTCTTCAAGCTCTTCTTTTATCTCTTTTATTCCTGCAACATCTTTAAAAGTTATATTTGAAGTTACTGGTTTAATATTACTTTCAAAATCTTCTTGAGGTTTTTGTGTAACTTTTTGAGTTGTTTTTTGAAGTTCAATATCAAAAGAGTTCGTAGTAGTTTTTACTCCTCTTTTTTTCTCTAAATATTTTCTTAGTTTATCTTGATTTGCTCTTAAGACAAGAGAAAAGATAAGTAAAACAAATAAAAAACCTATACCTATATAATATGAACTTCCTTGTATACTTGAACTACTTTTATAAATAGTATAAGAAAATAAAACTACAAGAACAATAGCTGATATAATCATCAACTTAAAGTTTTTTTCTATATTTTTATTATTTGAATCTTGTTGCATTTTTAGTAAACTCCACTTCATAATCTTCTAAATATAACCAATCTCCAACTAAATCTTTATCACTACTTATTTCAATTTGATTAAAGTATTGATCAAGTCCTATATATTTTCCATTTTTTTCTTGTTCAACTAATACTTCAAGTTTAGTTCTATTATTTTTTCTAAAATCATAGTTTTTTTGTTTTATAGTTTCTACAAGTTCAATATATCTATCTTTTGCTATATCACCTTTTATATCAGGTTTCATAGTAGCACTTGGTGTTCCATCTCTTTTTGAATAAGTAAATGCATGAACATGTGTTAATGGAAACTTTTTAAGATTTATCATAGCTTCTTTCCATATTTCAGGTGTTTCACCAGGGTGTCCTACTATAAAATCTGTTCCTAGTGCATATCCACTATCTTTTAAAAATTCAAAAAGTTCTAAATCACTTAAAACTTTATTTCTTCTATTCATTATCTTTAACATATCTTTTGAAGTATGTTGAAGTGCAATATGCAAATGTTTTGCCATAAAAGGTTCATTTATAAGTTCTTTAAATTCATCATCTATTTGTATTGGTTCAATACTTCCCATTCGTATTCTTTTTACACCTTTAATTTGAGACATTTTTTTTAGTAATTTTGCCAATGAAGTATGTTGTTTTTTACCATAACTTCCAACATTTGTACCAGTTAAAATAAACTCACTAAAACCATTTTGTGCTAAAGTATCTATTTGTTCTAATATAACTTTTTCTTCATAACTTCTGGCATCACCTCTTACATAAGGGATAATACAGTATGAACATCTAAAATCACAACCTTCTTGAATTTTTATAAATGCCCTACTTTTACCAACAAACTCTTCAACTATAGTTTTATCTAAGTGAGTTAAATCACCAAGCTGAAAAAATCTATCATTATTTAAAAGTAGTTCATTAATATTCTCTTTTTCAGAGTGTCCAAAAAGAGAGTCAATTTTATTTTCACTAAAAAGCTTTTCTCCTTTTGTTCTTGTTCCACAACCAGTAAATATAACTCTTGGGTTTGTAGGTAGATTTTTTAGACCATTTATATAACTTCTTGCTGTACTATCAGCACTATTTGTAACTGTACAAGAGTTTATTATTACAATATTTGCCTCTTTTTCATTTTGTGTTACTTCAAAATCTCTTAAATTACTAATCATAACTTGAGTATCAAAAAGATTTGTTCTACAGCCAAAAGTTTTAAAATATACTTTTGGTTTGTTTTGTGAAAAATTCATAAAATATTATCCTATAATTTCATCTCTTCTAATTCTTCAGGAGCAACTTTTCTATTCATTGCTGGACCATAAGGATTTGATGTTCTATTAATATTAATTTGTTGTGTTGGGTAAGCAATATGAATATCACTCTCTTTCATAAATGCTTCAAGAATTTCTGTACTAATTGTACTTCTTAAAACTAATGCAGCAAAAGAGTTTGTAAGATACCAACCAGAAATCACAACGCCATGTGGTTCTATAAAAGTAAATACTCTTGGTTCTACTCCAGTAGCTCTTAACTGATATTTATTTCTCATTTTAGATAATTGTTTTCTTGTAATATCACTATAACCTTTTGAGTAATGTTTTAATATTTCTCTAATTATCTTTTGTGCTTTTTTATGATTTGAATCAAAAGTTAAAGTCATATCAATACCATCCCAAACAGTTTTCAATTCACTATGACTATAGTTTGCTATAAGTTCAGAAAAAATATAGTTATTTGGAACAAAGAATATTCTTCCAGCTCTTCTATTATGCATATATGTAATTAAAGTAATATCTTCTCTTATAGTAATTTTAAATAGTGAGATATCTAAAACATCTCCAACTGTTTCAACATTTCCTTTTGTTACTCTAATTCTATCTCCAACTTGAATAAATCCAGAAGTTACAATAACCATCCAACCAAAAAGTGACATAAACCAATCTTTTAAAGCAATAGCAATACCTGCAGATGCAAATCCAAGGATTGTTACAAGATATGAAACATTATCGATATAAGAAAAAAGTAATACCATCAAAACTAAAAATGCCAATGTAAAATTTATGATTTTATTTACCATATAATAGTTTTCAGTTTGTGAAAAGTATCTTTTCAAAGTAAGTTTAACTAAAAATGAAATAACAAATAAGAAAATTATAATACCAAATATTAAAAACATTTTTTGTATTTGTTGAGTTATTTGGTTTTTAATCTCTAAAATTATCTGTTCAATCTTTTTACCATATACTTCCTGAGTTGTAGTTACAATATCTAAAACAATATCAAAATCTCTTTTTTGTTTTTCTAAAAATATCATTTTCTCTTTATATTCACTTTTGGGATCAAGAGTATAAAGTTCTTTATAACTATTTAACTCTTCTTCTAAAGTTTGAAAAGTATTTTCTATTTGTAATTTTAAAGCAGTAAATTGTTGTCTATTATTCTCTATTTTTTTAATATTTGATAAAGCATTGATTATTCCAAAAGGATTTGTTATATTTTCAAACTTCTCTATTTCTGGTGGATTCATCAGCGAACCAATAGGAGAACCTTTATACTCACCTATTAATTCTAATTCATTTTCTTTTACTCTAATTTTATTTAGAAGTTGATATTCTAATTCTTCTGCTAGATTATTTTTCTTCTTTAAACTATCTTTTAATTGATCTAATTCTGCTGAAATTTTACTATAAGATAAATAATTAGAGTATCTTTTTAATAATATATTATCTTTAAAGCTTGATTCTATTTTATTGATTTTTTCTAATAAAATATTTATTTCAACCATATTCTCAATTTCTAAAGTAGCATCATCTTTATTATTTGCATTATTTGTATTTTTATTTTCTAATTTTTTGTCTACTTTTTCATTCGCACTTAAAAAGTAAATACTTGTAAAAGAAAAATTTATTAGTACAAAAGCTAAAAATAGTTTTTTTAACAATTAAAATCCTTTTAAAACTTCAATAACATCATTTTTTTCAATTTCATCAGTAATTCTACAATCACCAATACCAATAGGAACAATAAATTTAATTTTATTATTTGAAGATTTTTTATCTAAGAAAAAATGTTCATAAAAATCTTCAACATCTTTTATTTTATAAGTTGTTGGTATATCATATTTTTTTAATAAATTTTCTACTCTTTTTGTATCTTCAAAACTCATAAGATTTAACTTAACAGCTAAAGCATTTGCCATACACATACCAATTCCAACTGCCTCACCATGTAAATATGTATTATAATTTGTTTCATTTTCTATTACATGCCCAAAAGTATGTCCATAGTTCAATGCTGCTCTTAAACCTTGTTCTTTTTCATCTTGAGAAACTACCCAAGCTTTTGTTTCAACAGATTTTTGAATAGCAATATCTATATTATTTCCTTCATTTAAATCATTATTTTCAAGCCAAATAAAAAAATCTTTATTAAATGTAACTGCCATCTTAATTATTTCTGCAACTCCAGCTCCAAACTCTCTTTTTGGTAATGTTTTAAGCATAGAAGAATCTATATAAACAGCTTTTGGCTGATGAAAAGTTCCTATTAAATTTTTTCCATATTTATTATTTATTCCAGTTTTTCCACCAACACTTGCATCAACTTGAGAAAGAAGTGTTGTAGGAATTTGAATAAAATCTATACCTCTTTGATATATAGAAGCAGCAAATCCTGTCATATCTCCAATAACTCCGCCACCAAATGCAATAAGCAAAGATTTTCTATCAAGTCTTGCTTCAAAACATGAAGCTAAAATTTGCTCTAATGTCTGCATATTTTTATACTTTTCACCATCAGGAATTGTACAAATAGTAATCTCTTTTGCACTAAGTTTTGATTTTAAATAGTCAAGATGATAAGAACTAATAGTTGGGTTTGTAACAATGACAACTTTTCTATCAAAATTTAGTTCTTTTAGTGTTTCAATATAAATTTCGTATGAATTTTCTTCTGAGAGGTTTATTTTTACAGTCATTATCTATTTTCCATTATATTTTGTATAAGTATAGATAATATCCAAAAAAAGCTAAAAAAAGCCTTTTTTGTTTAAATTTAAATCTTAAAGTTTTGCCATGACAGAACCAGAAATAGCGTCTATTCCTATCTCTTCTAAAGTTTTTATTTCAGATATTTCATCTACTGAAGTAGCTACAAGTTTTATATCTAAAGATTGAGTTAAAATTTTTAACATATTTAAACTTTGTCTTGATTCAAGTAAGAAGAATTTTGAAGCTTTTATATAAAGTGGTTTTAACTCTTTTAAATAGTTATAGTCATCACTATTTGCAATAAAGTTGAATATTGCAAATTTAAAATTAAAATCTTTAAATAGCTCAACATACATCAATGTACTATTTAAGTTTTTATTAAATGCTTCTTCTTCAATTTCAAAAATAACATTTTTTGCAAGATTTTTATATTTAGATAACATCTCTTTTAATCTTGCATAACTACTTAGTTTTTCAATAAACATTGTAGGTAATTGAATAGATACAAGCCCAAGTTCATCACTATTTTTGAATACTTTTTCTATAATGTGTAAATATACTTCATCTAATCTATTTTGTTCTAAAACAGGTGCTATAAACTCTCCATATCTAATAGTTTCACCTTTAAAATCAAGTTCAAAACTAATAGTTTTTAATAATTCAGATTTTGAATTAATATCAACTATATCCCTATGAATTAGTCTAAAATGTTCTTCTCTTAAAGATAGATTTAAAATATTAATCCACTCTTCTTTTGTTTTAAACTTTTCTATATTTTTAGCATAAAAATAGTTTTTATCAGTATGAATTTTTGATTGAGAGAATGTATAATCTATTTTTGTAAATAGTTCTCTCATACCTTCTTCATTTTCATATTTCAACATTCCAAAATATATATTATTTTTTAATTCTTCAATAGTTTTTAAATTTTCTATTAAATTGTCTAAATTTTCTTTTACAATATCTTCACTTGAATTTGGAATAAGTATTACAAAATCAGGACCACTTAATCTTGCTATAACATTTATATCATCAGCAAAATGTTCTTTTAAAGTTTTACCTAAATCTTGTAAAAGTTTATCTGTTTTTGCAAAACCATATGTTTTATTTATATCTTGAATATTTATATTTATTAATACTAAAAAGCCTTTATTATTTGTACTATCTTTATCTAAATATTCATTCGCTTTTAATATAAAGTATTTTCTATTATTCATTTTTGAGTGTTCATCAAAGTATAGAAGCTCTTTATTTGTTTTTAGTACTTCATTCGTATTTTTAAACATACTTTCAAATTTTTTAACCATACTATTTATACCAAAAGTAAGAGATTTAAACTCCTCAGTAAATGGGATTTTATTTGATATTATAAATTCATTATTCATAACTGCTTTTGCTTGTTCATTTATGATTTTTAAAGGTTTTAAGATAAAAGTAAATAAGAAAAATAAAATTATCATTAATACTATAAAGCTAGTTATTAAGGATTGTACAAGTTTTATAAACATTGAATATGTTTGTTCATAAAAAACTTCTTTATCTCCATAAATTTCTAAGACACCTAAAACATTCCATCCTTCAGATACACTTGCAAGTGCTGAAATATCACCGATATCAACAAAATCGATAAACCATTCAGGAATATTTTTATATTCACTAGATTTTGTTTCTTTTACTCTTTCATAGATAATTTCTTCATTTGTATTTTTAAATACAATTTTTGCATAATTACCATTGTCAAAACTAGCATTCATGACAGTCTTTATTGATCCTTCATCTACCCCAGCATTTGTAATAGATAAACTTGTACTTGTAACACTATTTTGTACATTATCATATAAAGATTTTGAAGCTGAATCTTTTATTATATTAAAAGATAAGCCAACAATTAATACAAATAGTACTAAAAAGATAAAGCTTAAAACTATTGAAACTTGTTTAAATAAACTCATATTTTCTGTCCTTTATAATTTTTAATTAAAGTATCCCATTTTTTATGAGCAGCAGTTTTTTCACCTTTTAGTATATTTGGATTAAAGTTGAAAACAGGAACTAAATCAGTTCTTTTTGATGCAGGTTGAATAGATTTTTTCAAATTATCTAGAATTAATGGTTCTGAATTTGGTGTTTCAAAATATGTTAGTACCATATGAGCTTCATTTGATGCTTTTACCCTAACGTAAGTTAAAAACATTTTTGAAGTTGGTATTCCTAAATACTCTAATGCAAAATATTTAGCAATAACATAATCTTCACAATCTGCTTTATCTCTAGCTAGCATCTCATAAGGATTTGCCCAATAATCACTAACCCCATAAATACTTTGATCACTTGCATACTTAACACCATTGAAAAAATCATTTACTTTTTCAAGCTTTGTATTTAGATCTGAAGATTTATTTTTCTCCAATAGGTTATTTAAGGCTACAAACCTATTTTTTGCAAATTTCCCATATTTAGCTTCAACTTTATCTATTAAAGATGAACTAACAAAATCTGCATTTAGAGTAAAAAATAGTAGAAAAAAGATACTCATAAAAATTTTCATAAGACTATTATATCTAAAATATTGTTTTTTTAACTTTTTTTAAATTATGCTAAAATTAAAAAAAATATTTTAGGGGATATATATGAAAAAATTAGTTTTAATTAGACATGCAAAATCAGATTGGTCTAATATTTTATTAGATGATTTTGATAGACCTTTAAATAAAAGAGGTAAAAAAAATGCTCCTTTTATGGCAAACCTATTGAATAAAAAGAATTTGTCTCCTGATTTAATAATATCTTCACCATCTATAAGAACAAAATTAACTTTAAAATATTTTATAAATGAATTTAACTATACAAAAGACATAGTTTTTGAAAAAAATATATATGAAGCTCCTTTTGAAAATCTTTTAAATGTTATAAAAAGTGTAAATAATAAATATAATACTATTTTTTTAATAGGACATAATCCAGGACTTAATGATTTAAGTAATTTTTTACTGAATGAGTTTAAAGAAAATATTCCAACTTGTGGGATTGTAGAAATAGAATTTGATATAGATTTTTGGAAAGATATTTCAAAAAGGAACTCAAAGTTAATCTCTTTTGAGTTCCCTAAAAAATATATCTAGACTATTTTTTTATTTTATCTATTAGATGAAGTAATGGTCCTGTCATTGCTGTAGTAACTAATGCCATGATTACAAACATAGCAAATAATTCAGCACTCAAAATTCCTAATTCAAATCCAATATTTAAAACAATAAGCTCCATCAATCCTCTTGTATTCATCAAAGCACCAATTCTAAATGAATCAGACCAAGAGAATCCCATAAATTTAGAGGATAAAGCAGCACCTAAAAGTTTTCCTGCAATTGCAACTATGATAATAATCCCACAAATATACCAATGATATGATGTTTCCATCAATCCAATTTGTGTTCTTAGACCCGTTAATGCAAAGAATAATGGTAAAAGTACAAGTACACTTACATATTCAATTTTTGGAATTAACATTTCTCTTAATTTTGAATCTTTATTTGATGGCATTATAACTCCAGCTATAAATGCCCCAAACAATGCGTGAATTCCTATGATTTCAGTAGCAAGTGAAGATAATAATAAAACTATCAAAATAATTGCTACCATACTCATATTAAGTGTAGTATCATCTTTATATCTAGCAGCAAACCAAGCTAAAAATGGTTTAATCAAATATATCATAATAAGCATATAAGCAACTATTAATCCTAAAGATAAAGCAGATGCACCTAATGATGTAGATGAAGATATAGCGATAATTATTGCTAAGATATACCAACCTGTTGCATCATCTGCTGCTGCACAAGTTAATGACATAGCTCCATAAGAAGTATTTGAGATATTTCTTTCTTTTACTATTTTAGCTAGTACAGGAAATGCTGTAATACTCATAGCAATTCCCATAAACAAGGCAAAAGGAATAAAGGATACATTCTCAGGTGCAAAAGAACTATATAAAAATAGTGCTAAACCAACACCTAGAAAAAATGGAAATAAGATACTAGAGTGACTTATAACAACAGACTCTTTTGTT